>JAQVLW010000028.1 GCA_028703945.1 Aliarcobacter sp.
ACCAGCACTTTTACTACTAGGAAGTAAAAAATGGTGGGATAAAAAATATCTTGAGAAATTTGGAATACAAACTTGTAATTTAACAAAAAAAGAGATTGAAAATGTAATTCTTGAGTGTGAAAATGCAGTAAATATAGTTAAAAATGAGATTTTAATAAGATTAGAAACAGAACAAAATCAAGGTAAAAAAGAAATTTTACAGAAATTAGTACTTATTTTTAATTAGTGTAATTAAAAATATGGCATAGGTTATTTTATTTAGATTTAGGAAAGTTTGTCTCTTAATTAAAAAATACTAAACTCTCTTTAATACTTTAATGTGTGATGGTATTTCTAAAGAGGGTTTAGATAAAAGTGCTGTACTCCAAACTCCAGCATCTACGGTTGTAGGAGCCATTACACTTATTTGCATATATTTATTTGCTTCTTTTACAATTATGTAAGATACCTTTTCATTATTTATCATTTTATATCTTTTTGAATGTCCTGATGTACATAAAGAATTATTATTCATTTCAACTGTCAGTATATTTTCATTACTATTATAAGGATTTTCAATTCCTATATTCCAACATTCATTGTTATACATTCCAATTGAAGCAATATCTCCTCCAAAATTAACCAATGCAGAATCTACTTTATACTCTTTTAATAAATAAATTGCCGAATCAACGGCATATTCTTTAACTAAACCTCCAAAATCTATTTTTGTTTCATTATTAGAAAAAATTAGATTATTTTGTTCTAATTTTATAGTTCCATCTATTGTAACATCAAATGCACCATTAGTTTTTTCATAATAAAAAAGTGCTATTTGAATTAAAGATTTAAATTCATCATCTATTGGAACAATGTTTTTTGTACGGTGATTTATTTTATAAAGGAGAGAATTTTCTGAAAAAAAACCATATTTTTCTTCAAATTTTTTTGTTTGATTATATATTAAGCCATATAAATAATCTGATAATAATCTATTTTTTACACCAATATGTATCTCACATAAAGTTGTAAAAGATTCAAAATTATATTTATACAAGTTCTATTTCAAATATTCAATTAACTTGCATATGAAGATAAAATACTATTCATCAAGCTCGTAGATTTATTATTTTGATTTGATTGATCACTATTGTTACTATTATTATTTTGTAACATTGTTAATAAGTCATTTGATGATAAATTACTAATTGAATTTTGGGTATTTTGAGTCAACATCTGAAGTAATTCTTCCGCACTCATAGTCGTTGTTGATGTTGACGACGTTGCAGATGATTGATTATTTGAACTAACAGTATCAAAAGAAATATCATTTGTTTTTGAAACATTAGAAGTCATTGGCATATAGCCACTAGAACCACTCATACCTTGAATACTTGACATCATTTTAAACCCTTTGTATATTGTATTTATACAATTAATAATATATTTATATCATTTAAAAGTAAACAGATGGTAACAAAACTAAAAGGAAGAAATTGAGTTTAACAATGAAAATAATAGTTTATTAAGGTTTCTATAATGTGGTTCATAAAACCTCATTTTGACAAAATAAAATTATCACAACTTATAACTTCAACATGATCATATTGTTCATTTATATCATAAGTTACAAGAATTTTTTGTGAAGCATCCAAAGAATCAAAATATCCAAAGGCATTTAATTCTCTTTTTTTTGTATTTTCATCATCTATATTAAAAGTAACTTGATACAAGCTTTTATTACTAAAAAAATCTATCTCATATTTATCTTTTAGATATGTGAGATTTTCATCTTTTTCATATAAAAAATTAAATACCAAATTTTCAAGGCTCATTCCAAAATTTCTATTTGAAGAAATAGATAAATTTAAAAAACCATTATCATTAAGATATATTTTTTTTGCAGATTTTATTTGTTCGCTTAATTTATTATGATAATTAGATATTTGACTAATCAAAAAATTATCTTCAAAGTAAGTTATATAATCTTTATTATTTATTATTGTTTCTTTTTCCATTCATTATCCCAAAAACTTTTATACATAATGATAATATATAAAAGTACCAGAAAGGTACAGTGTCAAACGAAGCATTCTGAAATTTCTTATAATTTAAAAATCTTGCAATTTAAAATATTCTTTTTTTTACTTGTGCTTTTAGAACTCTTAAATTATTATTTATGTTTTAAACTATTCTTGTTTTTTAATTACTAAAATAAATATTTAACAAAAAATTAACTACTTTTGACTATAATTTTATCATATCAATTATAAGGAAAAATTATGAAAAGGGCCTTTGGAATATTTATATTTTTATTTGGAATTATTTTTTCAAATTTAAGTGCAAGCGAAAATTTTCAAACAGTAGAACCTAAAGATGCAACTTTAGTAAAAACTGATTCTTCAAAAGAATTTTGTAATGTTTGTGCAATGCACTTAACAAAATACTACAAAACAAACCATGTTGCTGAGTTTAAAAATGGTCATAAAGAACAGTATTGTTCTCTTCATTGTTTAGCTGAAGTTCATAAAAATCATGCAGAAAAAATTAAAAATATTCAAGTTGTGGATACGCGATCACTAAAATTAATAGATGCTTTAAAAGCCTATTATGTTGTTGGAAGTTCAAAAGAAGGAACGATGAGTTCTTCGAGTGAATATGCATTTTTTACAAAAGAAGATGCTGAGAAATTTAAAAAAGAGTTTGGAGGAGAAATTCATAATTTTAATGAAACTTTAAAACTTACAAAAGATAAGCTCTCTAAAGATAATGAAAGCATAGATGAAAAAAGAGTTCCAATTGCAATAAAAGGGAAAAAGATATTTGAATCTATGTGTGATGTAAACCAAATAAAAGAGTTTAATTCAATTGGTGAAGCAAAACAATATTTAATAGATAATAACACTTGTAAAAATTTAGATGCTCAAATGCTCCAAGCTGTTTCAGTTTATTTATACAATCCATTATATGCTATAGATAAATCAAAAATGATTAATATTCATGAAGATTCAAAATGCCCTGTATGCGGAATGTTTGTATCAAAATTTCCAAAATGGGTAGCACAAATTCAACTAGAAGATGGACATAATCATTATTTTGATGGAGTAAAAGATATGATGAAATTTTATTTTAATCCAACAAAATATCATGCTAATACAAATGAACAAATATCTCAAATAAATGTAACTGATTATTATAGTCTTGAATTAACTGATGGTAAAAAAGCTTATTATGTAATTGGTTCAAATGTTTATGGTCCAATGGGTGAAGAATTAATTCCATTTAAAAATAAAGATGAAGCACAAAAATTTATGACGGATCACTTTGGCAAAAGTCTTGTAAGTTTTGATGAGATAAAAGAAGAGATGTTAAAATAAGTCTTATTACAATGCGACTTTATCGCATTGTGAATAAATGACAAACTAGAAATTAGTGATTTTTTATAAAAGAGCAACAATAATCAACTAACATATGTACTCTTAATTTAAATTTTGAATTAGCTGGAACTTCAAATGATGCTGGTCCTTCATATCTTACCCAATCTTGAGCTGGTAACATAACTTCTAAAATACCGCCTTGAATATCAATAATTTCTTTGTGAACTGTATTTAATTCATATTCACCTGCTAACATAATTCCTAATGTTTTTCTAGAACCATCTTCAAATACTATTGTTCTACTAGTAATATTTCCTTCAAAAAGAATATTAGCTGCTTTTGCGATAGAAACATTATTAAACTGTGCCATTTACTTTCCTTACATAATTATTTTAGACATTTTAGCACAAATATTATATGATTATATTGAAGCAAAAGAGTAGTTCTTTTTTGTTATAATTTTAAAATTTAAAAAAAGGTGTAAAAATGAGTATCCAAAAAGAATTAGAAGATTTAATAAAAAATGATGTACTTATTGAGATTGAAGATTATATTGATGAATTATTCGAAATTATTGCTGCAAAAAAAGAAGATGATAGTACAAAAGAAGAATTAAAAGAAATGCAAGAGATGAAAAAAGATTTTGAAGATATGTTAGTTGATTTAGAAAATGGTGAGATTGATGATGAAGAATGTAAAGAAATCATTGAAGAAATCAATGATATGAGAAAAGATGACGAGGAAGATGAAGAAGACGAGGACTAAAAAGTTTTCATGCAAGGTTATATAATTGATATAAAACCCGTAAAAGACGATGATTTAATTGTATCAATTTTAACTGAGCATGAAGTAATGACAACCTATAGATTTTATGGAGCAAGACACTCAAATATCAATTTGGGTTATAAAATTGATTTTGAGCTTGAAATGACAAGGTCTTCAATTCCTAGATTAAAAGATGTTATTCAACTAGGGTTTCCTTGGATTTTAGATAATGAAAAGATGTACTGTTGGCAAAGATATATAAAACTTTTTTATCCTCACTTAAAAGATATAGAACAAATTGATGCTTTTTATTTTTATTCTTTAGAAAATTTAGTCCATATTATGATAAAACAAAATGCACTAAGAGCTATTTGTGAATCATATATTTCATTAATTGAATACGAAGGAAGACTTCATAGTGATTTTGAGTGTTTATTATGTGAAAATATAATTACACAAGATATTTCATTAGTAAGAGGTTTTTTACCTGTTCATGCAAATTGTGCTTATTCAAGAGGATTTGAACTGGAGAAAATGAAAGACTTATTTGAAAAAAAGAAAGTGATTAGTTTTAATGATGAAGAAGTAGAATATTTATGGAATATTTTACTTCAAGGTCTATAAATCCCTAAATATCCCATTTTTACCTTACACAATGACCTTTTTATGGTGTATGCAAAACTAAAATTATCTAACCCTATCTGAAATTATCTAACCTATAGTATACAAATTAGTATACAATTTTTATAATATATACTATAATTCAATATAATTTCTTAAAGGATCAATATGTCTGAAAAAATAAAAAGTGAAGAATTCCCAGGAATATACTATGTGAAAAATGGTAAAAAAAGTGTAGATTGGATTTATTATTGTAAGTTTAGATATTTAGGTAAATTATATAATTTTAGAAACCTATCCAAAGAATTTGGTGTAAGAAATGAAAAAGAAGCTTTTGCAAAAATGGAAACATTAAAAAAAGAAGCAGAACAAGCAAAAATATTAGGTTTATCAAATCCTTTAGAGAGAAAAAAACTAAAAGATTTAGAAAAATCTAAAACAATTGAAGAAAAAGCGAAAAGAACAATTGCTGAACATTGGAAATATGAAATAGCAAATTATAAAAGACTAAGGGAACCAAATACAATAAAACAATACGAAAATTTTTATAAAAGATACATTGAGCCATATTTAGGAAATAAAAAACCAAGTGAAATTAAAACTAAAGATATTGATAAAATTTTAATGGAAACAAATTTAAAAGATGCTGCTGATCCTTATCGTTCATTATTAAAAAGATTATTAAGACCAATAATGAATAAAGCAATTGTAGATAATGAAATTTCTAAAAGTGTTGTTGAAGCATATAAATTTGATCTAAAATTAATTCCAAAACGAAAAAAGATTTCTCGAAAAACTAAATTATCTCATTTAGAAATAGCAAGAAAAATTTATGACACCATTCCACAATATATATCACAATACAAAAATCAACGACAAGAATGGCAACAGTTAATGTATTTAGAACTTTTAACAGGAAGAAGATATGGAGAACTATTTAAACTAACGGCAGAGAACATTGATTATGAAAATAAAAGACTTGTTTCTTACGAAGACATAACAAAATCAAATGTTGAATCATCATTCCCAATTCCAGAAGAGTGTCAAGAATTTATATTATCAATTAAAAATGGAAGTATTTTTAAAGAAATTTCATTAGGTTCGTATTATATGGTATTCCAAAGACTTAAAACAAAGGCATTAGGTAATGAATTAGATTTTGAATTAACTGCACATGATGTAAGAAGTTTATTTATATCTACATTAGTATCATTAAAAGAAGATTCAAGGCTAGTTGATGCAATGCTAGACCATAAACAAAAAAACGAAGATATAATTCATTTTTACTTAGATTTAAGTGATGAGAATAAAGATAGAGTATATAGAAAATATTGGGATGCATTGAGAAATTAAAATTAATCTATGATATATATAATATTCAAAAATTCAATACTTGTAAAAAATACAATATTTTAAAATATTGTATTTTTTCTCCACCCTCATTCAAATAAAATAATTCAAAGCTATTTCTTACTATTCGCTTAAAATCTTCATTATCATTTCAATTACACTACTATTAAGGCTATGTAATAAGGATATTGAAAAATAGATAAACTATTTAAAATATCAACTCTTCTTTACTTTTTTAATTTATATTACATACCAGAAGAAAAACTTACTTAATCTTTTTCAAAATCAAAAAACACTTTCTTTAGTTCAGCTTTTTCTCTCATTTCATTCTATTAGATTGATTTATTGATACTAAAATTAAATTCTTACAAATTTGAATTTTATTCTAAGTAAAAATCCAATCATTACAATCCATAAAAAGCCCGATGAACTAACGAAAGTGAAAAATTTTTGAAAGAAAAAGAGATAAGTTTTTTAACTTCTTTAAATTAAAAAAAGAAGAAAAAAGACAAACCCTCAAAATCTTCAAAAATGAAAACTATTTTTTTAAGGATAACAAATGACAAGAGAAGAAATTTTAAGAGAATTTAAAGGTGTTGAAGGAATCAATGAAGCTAAAAAGATTTATAAAAATCTAGCTAAAAAATTACACCCTGATATGGTTGGTGGAGATGAAGAAAGTTTTAAATTGTTAAATGCAATATATACTGATTTAATTGAACATAAAATCTATTTTTCAAATGATTTTAAAATTGATGTTGAACTAGAAAAAATTATCAGTTTAATTCTACACTTTGAAAATATAACGATTGAACTTGTTGGCTCTTGGGTATGGGTTTCAGGAGATACAAAAGAAATCAAAGAAAAACTTAAAGAGATAGGTTTTAAATGGGCAAGTAAAAAAATGATGTGGTATTTTGGAGAAATGAAATCTAAAAATCCAACTCCAAAATCAATAGATGAAATTAAGGCTAAATACGGGAGTGAAACTTTGAAAACTAAGGATAAAAAAGAGATAGCAAGTTAAAAACTTGCTATCATAAATCTAAAATTTACCCTTAAAGTTAAATATTTTCATAATAATTTCTTTGTCTTCAGGAGATATATTATTTAAGCTACTAAATCCTTTAATTAAGTAGCTAATAAGTACATTTTTTGATTTAGCATTCATTTTCCATTGAGTATCTTCTATTTCTATTATATTAAATATTCTGCTACCAGATTCAGTAAATTCATCTGTAATAATTCCTAATGCTTTAAATGCTTCAATTATTATTTTAAACATATTATTTTTTGCACTTTCTTGTATTTTTTCTGAATCTGTTTTTAGAACTTTTTTAGATTTATTAAGTGGTTTTAATTTGTGGTTGTAGTAATCATTTAAAAATTGATTAATTTTATCTTTAATTATACTTTCACTAATTGTTGTTAGATTTAACCATAGTATATGTTGTAATATTTGAATAAATAAATATCTTCTCAACTCTTTATTTTTCTCTTCATTTTGTTCATATTGAATAGAAGAAACATCAAAAATTTCATTTATTGTAATATTCCCATCTATAAATAAAATATATAGCTGTTTTATCATATCTTCGTGAAATTGTCTCTCTTTTGTTTTAGCATCATTAAATATTTCTTTTAACTCTGTTTTTTCTAAAGAACCTTTTTTCCTTCCATACTTAATATTATATTCATTATAAAAGTTATTTGAACCTGGTTCTATACTAGAACTACACATAGTTATACCATATTTTTTATTCAGATATTTATTATGTAGTTGTTTGATTCTTACATACTTACTTAAAGTTATTGCAAAAATTTTCACAAAATCTTTAACTTTTGATTCATTAGTTATTGCAGAAAATTTCACAAAATTTTTAACTTTTGATTCATTAGTTACTGCAAAAATTTTCACAAAATCTTTAATTTTTGATTCATTAGTTATTTTATAAATATCACAAAATTCATGATTTAGTTCATCCTGATATACTGGTCCCTGGCTAGTTTTACCCAAAACATTTAGATTAGATTTTCTTTCTAAAATAAAATTTGATTCTTCAAGTATTTCATATGCTTTATTGAAATATTCATCGAATTCTTTATTTTCTTCACAAAATGTTGCTCTTAGTTTTTTTTTCTCAAAATCTATAATTTTATTGTTAAAAATAACAAATAATAATTTTTCTAGTGTTTTTAATTGTTTTGACATAAGTTACTTTATCCAAATAAACATAAAAAAACAAACTTTTTTAATTCCTATACACACCTTATAAAATCGACTATTAAACACTATTTTTCAAAGCTCTTTCCAAATAATTAGTTTCCTTTTCATCGAATAATTTCAACATCGAAACACGAAATTAAACAAAAAAAGGATTGAAAATGAAAACAGAAAATATGGGTAGTAAAAAAGTAATAGATTTATCAATGACAGAATTATTTGCAGGTATTGGAGCGCAAACAAGAGCAAAAAATAACTTGTTAGCAAACAAAGATATTATAAAACAAATTATTGGCGATTGTGAAATAAATTTTAATGTAGTTGCTATATCGGAATGGGACATTAAATCTATTATTTCAAATGATTTATTAAACAATGGTTTACAAGAAACTTTTCCAAATTATGACAATTTAGAAAAAGAACAAATGTTAGAGTTTTTAGATCAATTTACTTTATCAAAAAATGGAAGTAAACCATGTGATAAATCTTATATTCATAAGTTTAAATTTGAAGAAATTAGAGAATTATATATAGCTATGAAAAGAACTAGAAATCTTGGTTCTATTATGGATATTAAAGGTGTTGATTTACCTCATACTGATGTTATAACTTATTCTTTTCCTTGCACTGATTTATCATTAGCTGGAAATTGTGCTGGGTTAGAAATCGGAACAAGATCTGGTTTATTATGGGAAGTAAAAAGAATATTAGAAGAGTTAAATTCAATTTCAAAATTACCTAAATTCTTAATAATGGAAAATGTTGAAGCATTATTATTCAAGAAAAATATTGACAAATGGAATATATTCACTAATTATCTTGAGCAATTAGGATATAAAAATACAACAATGGTTTTAAATGCACAAGATTTTGGTGTACCACAACATAGAAAAAGAGCTTTTTGTATTTCTGTATTAAGTGGAACAAAAGAAGTTGAAGTTACTAAGGTAAAAAGAGAAACAAATTTAATTGATTTTTTAAAATTAAATGATGTTAATAGCACTAATAAATATATTAATGAATATAAAGATGCTATGCCAAAATTAACACCTAGTCGTATTAAATACATTGAAAAATGTAAAACAATAAATGATAATGGTAATTGTATGACTATTACTACAAAGCAAGACAGAGCTCCAAATGCTGGACTATTGTTTTGTGATGAAAATGGTTTATTAAGTGAAAACCGAACAGATATAAATATTAATGGTGATTATGCACCATATAGATTTTTAACAGCTCGTGAACAATTTATGTTAATGGGATTTGATGAAAATGATTTTGATAAATTAAATGCTAAAGGAATATCTAAAGCTACTATAGAAAAACAAGCTGGTAATTCTATAGTAGTTCAGAAATTAGAAGCAATTTTTGCAAGTATTATAAAAATACACATAATTGAAAATGAAATTTTTACTCCAATCAATAATACTGAATATATGATTGATGAAAATGACAATTTTATTGCTGTTTCTAATATAGCATAGGTTGGAAACTATGCTAATTAATATAAGTTGTTGCTCTAAAGCATCAACTAAAAAGGCTAGAGGTCCATAGGTTTTTTAGGTTTAGGATTTAAATAAATGGCTTAGGCTTATTGAGTTAATTAAAATAAAAATAAATATATAAAAAGGATGAACATGATTATAGGTAATTATGTGGAAGCTACAAATAGCTTAAAAGATGTGTTAGAAATGTATAGTTTAAATATTGAAAAATTAGGTAACAAAAGTATTGAAGTAACAAAATTTAATGAAAATTACTTCACAAATGGTAAAAATCTAATTATGTTTACAAGTCAATTGTTTGAAGATTATAAACAACATTGTTTATCTAATAATAAAATTGTAGGAATTATTGAATTCCTTGAAGATAGTGTTGAAAATAATCATTATTTATCTGATTATTTAGAAAAATGTAAGTTTGATGTTATTGAAAATAGAGTTATCATTAAAGAATCAAAAAATTTATCAAATAATAATAGCTATGAAATTTTAGGTGAATTTTATTTTGATAATTATGGTTTTACATTAACATATGGTGGTTATTTTTTTATTGAAAATTTATCTGATAAAAATGAACAATATTTTTATTATGGAGATTAAATATTTAGTGAAAAAGAAGATTTATAGAAGAAATTCTATAAATCTTTGAAAATTTTCACTACTCTTTCATTATTATGAAAAAACATACTGAAATATTTTTCTGTGATGATTTATATGGAATGAGTTCATTCCTTGCAAAATAACCCTATTTAAATGATTGATTTTTTAATAAAATCATCATTTTAGGATTGTTTTTATCAAAATATAGAATTAAATAAAAATATCTAGACAAAATCTGACCAAATGAATTGTTAAAATAATTTCAACATTCAAATGGAGAAAAGAAATGAAAAAAATAGTAAGTATGAGTTTAATCTCAATAGGTTTATGTTTAGGTGCAAATGCAAGTGATTACACTATGACACCAAATGGTGATTATGTAAAAGGAAGTTCATATACAATGACACCTGATGGAAATTATGTTGGAGGTAAAACTTATAATATGGCTCCTGATGGTTCTTATAAAAGTGGAAGCACTTCAACTATGACACCTGATGGTAGATATGTAGGAGGAAAATCTTATCACATGGCACCAGATGGAAGTTATCAAAGTGGTAGTTCTTCTAGTTTAGCTCCAAATGGAAAATACATAGGAAGATAAAATATAATATTTAAGTACAGTATTTTTTACTGTGCTTATTTATATTTTAATTATTTGGAGTAAACATGGGCAACTTATCAATCATTATAACAATATTCACAGCTATAATATTTTCATATCTTTTATATAAAGGTCTAAAATCAGTTTATCAAGATTTTAAAAATATATATTATTTAAAAATCAAAAACTATTTTATTAAGAAAAAAGAAGAACAACACACTGAAAATAAGAAAGTTGTAGGTTCTAATATAGTTGAATCTTTATCAAATAATTGTAAAACCTTGATTATTAATAGCGATAAAAGAGCCCCAGAACAAAAAAAAGTCATAGGTATTGGTGGTGGAGGTTCAAATATAGTTGAATCTTTATCAAATCATTATGAAAGTTTAATTATAAATAGCGATAAAAGAGCCTTAGAACAAAAAAAAGTAAAAAATAAAATACATCTTGAAAAACCTGATAATCTAGGTTGTGGTTCTAATGAAAAATGTGGATTTTCTTTAATTACAGAGGATGTATTAAATCAAATTGATAATTTTATAAATGAAAATTTATCAATAACTTTAATTGCAACTCTAGGTGGTGGAGTTGGTAGTGGTTCAACAAAAGCAATAGCAGAACATTTATCAAATAAAAATATCATAGTTAAATGTGTTTTAGTAAAACCTTTTTCTTGGGAAGGTTCTAAAAAAAGCAATAGAGCAAATGAAACAATAGAGTTTTTAAAACAACTAGAAAATGTTTCTATTATAGAAATAGAAAATGATGAATTAAAAAGTTTTGAATATTTAAGTATGAAAAAATCTTTTAATTTATTAAATAATAGAATAAAATCAATAATTTAAATTAATATAGACAAAATATGTCTAAACTATCTTATACTATACAAATTGAAAAATAACAGTAATAAAGGCAATAAATGTCAAAAACAAATCAAACAGCAAGAGTTTTAGAATTAATTAAAAGATTTAATAATGGTGAAAAAATATCAATTGATTCTTTATCAACTGAGAATTTATGGTATGGAAAATGTGAAAAAACTATTAGAAGAGATTTAGAAGTAATAAAAGAGTATTTCCCTGAAAGTTTTGAACTAGTAAAAGGTGCAGAGAATAGTTGTTATAGAGCTATTACAAAAAGTGCTTTTGATAATTTTATAAATGCTGAATTTATGTCTTTGATGGTTCAGATGTTTAACCTTGCAAATAAAAGTGATTTGTTTGATAATTTTGATTTAAGTGAAGATGATAAAAAGATACTTGAATCAAAAATCAAAGATTCTAAAAGATATTATGAATTTAAAAATAAACCATTTGAAAACTTTAAAAGTGATAATGTCTTATTAAAAGAATTAGAAAGTAAAATCAAACACCAAAAATATATAAATATCCAATATGAAATAAATGGAAAGATTAATAAGTTTGAAGTTAAACCTTATAAGATAGTTTTTATAAATGAAAACTTTTACTTAGCTTGTGAAATTGAACATGAGATATTAGAATTTGCAATGTATAGATTATCTAAAATAAAAAGTGTAGAAGATACTCCTAAAACTTTTCATAAAAATATTGAAATAGAAGATTTTATAAAAGATATGCAAACACCATTTTCAATTTATAGAAGAGATTATAAAAGGCATCTAATAACTGTTGTTTTAGAAGTTGATAAATCAAAAGCTTTTTATTTTGAATCAAAAAAGTATTTAAAATCACAAGAAATATTAGAGAAAAAAGAGAATGGAAACTTACTAATAAAATACAAAATCACTCAAGAAATGGAAATAGAAGAATTAATCAAAAGATGGATTCCCTTTGTAAAAGTTATTGAACCTATATCTTTAAAAGAGAAGATAGAAAGTGATTTGAGAAGTTATTTAAATTAAAAAATCAAGGTCAATAAAATAATGATAATTAAAAATAGAATATTTCCTAGTTGGGAAGAAATTGATAAATTAAAAACACCATTAACTGATGGAGAATACACATTAGCAAAATTCTTTGATACTTATTTACCTGTAGAATGGGAAATTTATTTACAACCATATTTAAATGGTGATAGACCAGATATTGTTTTATTAAATCCTAATGTGGGGTTAGTTATTTATGAAATAAAAGACTGGAATTTAGATATATATAAAAGTGAAGAAAAGATATTTCTTGATAAAAAACAAAATAAAAATATTGTTTATTATCAATCTTCTGTGTTAATATCTCAAGGAGATTGGCAGAAAATTCCCAACCCAATAAGCCAAATTGAAAGATATAGGAAGAATCTTTTATTATATTTACCTCAATTAGCCACTTTAATTGATGAAAACCAAAAAAGATTAGCTTCATTAAAAATGGGGATTTATTTCCATAAGTCATCAACAATTAAAGCTCAGAAATTCATTCCAAATTTCGAGGAAAAATATTGTTTATTATTTGGAAATGATAAATTAAATAAAGAACATCTCAATGAAATTTGTCCTGATATAAATGTTAATAAAAGTTATGTAATGAATAATTATTGGGCTAACCAAATAAGATTTTGGTTAAAACCACCTTTTCATTCAATTGAACAAGGGCAACCAATAGTGTTATCTGATGAGCAAAAAAGACATATACTTCCATCCGAAAAACAACATCAAAGATTAAGAGGAGCAGCAGGTAGTGGCAAAACTTTGATTATAGCTCAAAGAGGAGCTAATTTAGCTTCCATTGGGAAAAAAATTTTAGTTGTAACTTATAATATTACCCTATGGCATCATATTAGAGATAATATTTCTAGGGCAAGATACAACTTTGATTGGGAACAATTTGAATTTAATCATTTTCATGGTTTTTGTAAAAACTATTTATACGAAAATGATATAGCATTTCCAGATTCAGATGATAGTGACGCAAATGATTATCTTGATAATAAGATTCCTGAATTAATTATAGAATCAATGATAAACAAGAAAAATAAGAAAAAAAGATGTTACGATGCAATATTGATTGATGAAGGGCAAGATTATTCAAAAAAATATTATGAAATGTTATGTAAGTTTTTAACTGCTAATGATGAAGTATTTTTAGTAGCAGATGAAAAACAAAATATATATTCAAGAGAATTATCATGGTTAGAAAATATGCAAGGAACAAAATTTAAAGGTAGATGGAGAGAGTTAAACCAAAGTTATAGATTGCCTTTTTCTATACTAAAACAAGCAAATAAATTTGCTAAAAAATTTTTACCTGATATTGGATTAATTCCTGAACCTATTCAAGGTGAATTATTTGGACCAAAATTTATATGGAGAAATATAGATATTACTCTACCTTTAGAAAAATTATTAAAAGCTTTTGAATGGTTAACAAAGAAACAAAATATTAGTCCATCTGATATAGTTATTTTACTTCCAACCCATAAAGAAGGTTTACAAGTAAAGCAATATTTTGAAAATAAGAATATAAAAGTAAATGATGTTTTTGAAGAAGAAAAAGGTAATAAAAGAAATAAACATTCTTTTTGGATGGGAGATAGTAGACTGAAAATGAGTACTGTGCATAGTTTTAAAGGATGGGAACTTCAAAATATAATATTAGTTACACCAGATAATGAAGAATATCCAAATATTGATTTTCTTATGTATATTGCAATTACTAGAGTAAGAGAAAATATAATAGTTTTTAACCGTGTAGAAAAATATAATGAATTTGGTGAATCATGGAATAATAAATAAAAATAGACAAAATGTGTCCATAATGTTTATTATAATTCTTGAACAAAAAAACAAAGTATAACTTTGATAAAATAAAAACAATAAAGAGGAAAATATAAACATGGATAAATTAACTTTAGAGCAACTTGTAGAAGAACAAAGCATATTATCAATACAAGAAATTATTAAACAAAAAATAGATATGTCAGAAATAAAATTAACTCAATACTTGAATATTCTTTATTCAAATAAAAAAGATATAAATATAGAGTTTCTTAAATTACTACTTCAAACTAATATAGATAAAAGTTCCCCAACAAAAAAAGGATTTACACCTGAATTATTAGCAACTTTATTTGGTAATGTAGAAGTTACTAAAATATTTATTGATAATGGTTTTGATATGAATAAAAAAGTAGAATTTATTATTCATAATTTCAACCCTAAAATAAATTCTAATTCTGCAATTTCACAAACTATTAAAGATGAAGATAAAAAATATATTTCTCCATTTGGAATGGCATTTGAAAACTATAATAATGAAAATATAAAACTACTTCTAGAAAACGGTGCTGATATCAATGAAACAATTTATGAACTTAAGAATATTATATCTCAAAGAGATTTTATTAATTCTAA
The DNA here is from genome assembly GCA_028703945.1 of Aliarcobacter sp. GTDB lineage: Bacteria > Campylobacterota > Campylobacteria > Campylobacterales > Arcobacteraceae > Aliarcobacter. The sequence goes on from JAQVLW010000028.1 coordinate 15,347, forward strand.
TGCATTAAATCAAGCAATAGCTAATAACGATACGAAAATTGTAGAATTTTTATTAAAAAATAAATTTAATAAAAAAGCATTAGATTTTATACCATTTCATTCTATAAAGATTCCTTGTGAAGAAGGAAACTTACCTTTGCTAAAATTATTAATTGAGTATGGACTAAATATTAATTTGAAGTATGGATTTTCTAATACCACACTATTAGAAATATGCTCAGAAAAAACTAGTTATTATGGTGAAGAAAAAAGATTTTTTAATATATGTGAATATCTAATTCAAAAAGGTGCAGATGTAAATATTGGTAGTCCTTTACTAGAATTATTAATTGCTGAAGCTGGAGATGATGAAATTGCTGAATTACTTATAAAAAATGGTGCAAATGTAAATTATATAGATTCAAATGGAAGAAGTCCATTAATAGAAGCTTGTCGTAAGTTTTATGGGGATAGATATAAATTAGTAAAACTACTGATTGAATATGGTGCAAATCTTAATTATCAAGATAAAAATGGAAATACTGCTTTGATGATGATTCACAATTCAGGTCAGGATTTTATTACGATTGATAAAAATGATGCAAATGAAGTTTTATCAACAGAAAAGATTATGAATTTTCTACTAGAAAATGGTGCAGACATTAATATAAGAAATAAAATGGGTATGACTCCACTTATGCAACATGCAATAAATGGAAATGATAGACTTGTAAAAATTTTATTAGAACGAGGTGCTGATATAAATGCAAAATCTGAAATGACAGCTTTTGACTTAGCAAAAAATGAAGAGATAAAAAACCTTATAAAAAGCACTAAAAATAATAACCCACAAAAACTAGTAAAGATATTATCAAACTTTACTATTGACAAACCTATTAAATATACCACTCACCAGTGGGATTTTGGTGAACTAAAAAAAGAGTATGGTGATTTTGATGGATATATGAATGCTGTGAAAAACCAATTTGATAAAATGAAAACTGAACTTGAAGAATTATCGCCGAATCTTTATAAAAAAATTTATACTTTTTTAATTGAAGAAAATCCAGATGAAAACTATAGTTGGTGTAGTAAAACATCTATAAATGTTGGTTGGTCGAGTTTAGAAGGACTAAAAGAGCATTGTAATAGTGGAAATAATCCATTTGATTTTAAACTTCCAAAAACCATAGCCTATGAAGTTGATTTTGAAACTATCACAATCAATACTTTTGAAGGGGTTATTAATCTTTTTAAGCAGGAGATAGAGATAAGAGACAATTTTAAAAATCTTGAAAATTTATTTGCTAATAAAGTTGATACTCTAGGAGAAAATTTCCATCTTGATTTATCAACTGCCAAACTAGGTCGTCAGTTTTATACAGATACACAAAAGTTTTCAAATGTTCTAGATAAGATATTTTATGATATGAGTACACGAGAAAAGTTTCCAAATATAAAAGTAAATACTACAGAACTAGAAGATAGAAGTATAGAATTAAAGATAACGCAAATAGATTCAAGTTCAAGTAGAAGTGCCGATGAACTATTAGAGAGAGCAAATATTGCAGGCGATATATCAGAAATAAAACAAAGTTTGATGAACCTTTGCGATTGGAGCATAGAAAGTAGCTTCGAAGATGAAAATTTTAGAGTAAACTTTTTGCATAGTAACAATGTAAAAGATATAGAAATACTTGAAACTAAACCATTAGGATTTACTCATATTTTAAGGTTTTACAAATAGTTTTGATATAATAAAATAGAAAAATGCAAGGAGGTATCCTATGACTATGAAAATAACTATAAAAGATGAATACTTAGAACAATTTGAACAAATATTGAAGACTTTACCTAAAGATGCTGTTGAAATAAAAAAATCACTAGATGAAGAAATCAAGAAAAGATCTCAAGAGTATCGAAGTGGGAAGATGGAAACTACACCATTTATGGAAGGCTTAGATGAGATTAGGGAGAGTTTAATATCAAGACTCTAGTAGTAGAAAAATCTGATAGATTTAAGAGTGAGCTTAAAGTTATCGTTGAGTTTATCGCATTAGATAGTATTCAAAGTGCTTTAAACTTTTATGATGAAATAACTTCAAAAATTTTAGATATCCCTTCTCATCCATATATTTATAGAAAAAAAGATGATGATGAAAATTTACGAGAACTAATCTATAAAGGTTATACTATCCCTTTTGAAATAGATAAAGAAAATCATAAAATCATTATCTTAGGTATTTTCAATCAAAATTTATGGAACTAAAATATGAAAAAAATAGCACTTATTGAAGATAGATACAAAAGACAAACTCATTTTTTAGAACAAAATCTGATAAATCTTGAAGATTATGAAGATGTTTTAGAAAACTTTATAGAAGAAAAAGCTTCAAATATACTTGAAAATATAAGTAATGATAGTTTTGATTTACATGAGTTTGATATTATCATTTGTCATAAATCAGTTGAAAATAATACTGTAATTTTGGGTAATCTAAAAGATTATTGTAAAAACCACCAAAAAACTTTAATCCTTTTTTCTGGTGGAATATCAGTAAACTATTATGATAATAGTGAATTTGAGTTCTTAGAACTTAATTCAAAAACATTTTATAGCCAAAATCTTTTACTATTTTTAAAATCTATAAAAATTAATAATGAAGATATTATGATGCTTTGTTATGGGGAACAATGGAAACAAAATATTGTTGCGAATGTTTTAGAAAAGACAAATAAGCTGTTGAACAAAATTGATGATAAAGTTATATATTTGAAGTTTGGAAACTTTATAGATATAAAGAAGCTAGATAAAATCAATTACAATTTTTATACTCTTGAAATAGAAAACAATCGAACTACTAAGAATGAAATAGAAAATTTTAAAGACAGTTTAGAAAAGTATTTTAATAAAACTATAGAATATCAAACTAAAGACAATCAAAATATTGTTATTCACTATAACAATATTGTAAATATGGAGTTTAATGATATTATAGAATTCAATAGTAGTGATGACATTGACACATATATCTCAAAAGAAATCATCAATGAACTAAAAAATAAAGAGTTTGACACCATATTTATCAAAGACAATCTTACTTCAAATTATCTTGAACTTTATGGTTTAAGAGTTGCATATCATATTAGACTTTCAAATGAACTAGCAGATAAAAGATTTACTCCAATTGTGATAATAAGTGATTTTGATGAAAATACTTTAAATAGATTTACCCAAGAAGCAAATATACTTTTTACAGATGGTGTATATCTTTGTAAAAACACAAAAGAGGATATAAAAAAATATCAATCCCTTGAGTTAAAAGGTGTAACAGATTATGATAAATTCATTAATAGTATAGAAATAACTCCACCCAAAGATACATCAGGAAGCCACAATATTGCTAATAAGTGGAGTATTTATAAATGGGCTGAACTTTTAGATGTAAAAAGTGAAGCAATATATAAAAATAAATGTGAAATAGAAAACGAACTTTATTTTAAATACATAAAAGTAAAGTATCTAAAAAATACAAATAATAGTTTAGAGATTATAAAACCTACTAAAGAAGGTAATATTTTACTTATTGATGATGAGTGGAATAAAGGTTGGAGTGATGTTCTAAAAAATGCTTTACAAAAAGATGGTTTAGACTTTGATACTTTTGAATATGATTTTAAAGATAAATCAGATTTTAATTTGATAGTTCAACTAAATCATAAAGAGCTAAAAAAACAAGTTGAAAAATCTGATGTGATAGTCTTAGATTTACGATTACTTGAAAGTGACCATGAAAATGAAGATATAGATAGCTACACAGGTATTAAAATACTTCAAAAAATCCATGAGATAAATGCAGGTATTCAGGTAATAATGCTAACTGCTACTAGTAAAAGTACAATTTTAGAAAAACTATATGAAAAAAAGATATTAGGCTATATCAAAAAAGAGCATCCAGAAGATAAGAGTATAGATACAGTTGAAAATATTAATAAATTTATAAACTTAGTTGATAAAGGACTTAAACGAAAATATTTAAAAGATATATATAATATAAGTATCCAAATTCAAGATATTTTAGATATAAATTTTGATTTACCAAAAGAGCAAATCGATTGTAATATTTTTAAAAAATTTAATATACCAAAAAATGATTACATTAAATTTGCTATTAAATTGCATAATGAATCGCAATATGTTTTTGAAGTTTTAGATAGTAATATTAAAAATAGATTTATTTATGCAATACTCTCAATAGTTAGTAGTTTTGAAGCTTTAACTAGCATTTTTATAACTGAAAATAGAAATTCTAATGATATTTTTTGGGATAATACAGAAGTTAAAAGTTGTAAATTAAATGATAAATTAGAAGAGCTATTTCAAAAACTAGGTTTAAAAGAGTCTTTAAATATAGAAAACATGATAAGAAATAGAAACAATTACTTACATTCAAATATTAGAACTGTACATTTAGAACCTAAGGATTTGATAGAACTATTTAAAACAAAATTAACAATGATTAAAATAATTGCTAATTTTAAATACTAGTCAAAATATGTCTAATTAAAATTGTAATATTCCGAAAAATTAAGGAATATTACAATGAAAAGACAAATCATAAAAATCCCAAAACTAAAACAAAGAGTAATTTGGGAGTTTAATCCAGTTACAAAAACTGTACCTTCTAAAAAAATTTATAACAGAAATAAGTTAAAAATATCAAAATATTAGACAACATTTTACCTTACTGCATAAAGAAATTATCTCTTATATAGACATTATATGTCCATATTACTTTGTATTATTCTTTTATAAATAAAAAGTAGGATTTATTATGGAACAAAATGTATATATAACAAATGCAAGTTTAAATATGATTTTTAAAAGTTTAAGAAATAAAAAAATATCTTTAAGTAGAGAACAATTAGTAAGTCATATCTCATCAGATTTTGAAAATGAATTTGAAGGAACTAGTTTCTATGATAATATGTATTCCATTTTTAATACTATTGAGCTTAAAGAGATTTATTTTGAAGGAATGGTATTAAAGAATATTAGTAAAGTTATCGATGAAATTGAAGGAAATAAAAATATTATTGAAGAATATATTATGAATTCAAATAAATCTTACGCTTATCAAATAAAAGCTCCAGCATTTCATACTACAAATAATTGTAATTTATTACAAAGTAATTTTGAAAATATAGTTATACCAGAAGATTGTAAAATCAATGAAACAAAAAGAGAACTAATTAAAGAATGGATTAAAGCTAATAGAAATAAATATCCTACATTTACTGATTTAAATGCTAAATTTAAAATTGAATTTCAATGTGATTGTAATTTAGAAGAAGTAAGTAGATTAAACTCTGGAAGTATTGATTTTGAAAACTATAATATAAAAGTAAGTAATATTGTAAGTGATATTAAAAATAAATTTGTACAATTAAGATTCTTTTTTGATAGTGAATTTGCTAAAAAAATAGAAAATTTTAAATATGCTACCACTTATAAATTGAAAAACCAATTATCTGTAGACAAAGATAAAGAAACTCACAAATCAATAATTGATTATCACACAGTTAAAGATAGTTTGAGACAGATGATAAGTGAACATTATAGATATAACTATAACATAGCTCTATCATTTGACCAAAAAATACTTAAAGCTATTGGTTTTAGAGCTTGCAATGGCTGTAATAAATTAGCTATAAATCTTAACTAGACAAAATAAGTCCATAAAAAACCATATAATCTTCTCATTGGCAAACGAAGTGCTCCTGATACTTGGAGAAATCGTGCTGGATATGAAGTAATTCTTTTAGTTCGAGATGGTAAGACAGTAGATAGTATTTTGGGTAAAATGAATTAAATTAATTTCTAAATTAAAATATAAAGGAAAAATAGATGTTTAATAAAGTAATAGCAGTAGGAAATTTAACAAGAGATATAGAATTAAAATATTTGCCAACTGGTTCTGCAATAGCTAAATCTGCAATTGCAACATCTTATAAATATAAATCTACAACAGGTGAACAAAAAGATGAAGTTTGCTTTTTAGATTTTAATATCTTTGGAAGAAGTGCTGAAATTGCAAATCAATACTTAAAAAAAGGTTCAAAAGTTTTATTAGAGGGAAGACTTGTATTTGAACAATGGACTGCTCAAGATGGATCAACAAGAAGTAAACACTCTTTAAGAGTAGATACTATGAAAATGCTAGGAGACAATAGTAATACTAATACTCAAATTGAATCAAATAAAGAGTATGAAAAACCTGAACAAATAAAACATTCAAAACCATATGAACCAAAAAATATTGAAATAGATATAGATGAAGATGAAATTCCGTTTTAATAAAAGTAAACAATAGATTTAATTTTAATTAGACAAAATATGTCTATATATTAAAATAAAATACAATTATAAAAACAATAAAGGAATAAAATGTTAGATAAATTATTAGAAGAAGATGTACAAAAATCACAATTAATTCAAAAAAATATTGATGATAAAAAGATTGATTTTGAGGAGAAATATCCTGATATTCCTTTTGAAGATAGAATTCCTCAAGATCCAAATTTCGAAGAGAAACCATTTGAAGAAAGATATCCAATGATAGAGCATCAAGAAGATAGATTTCCTCAAGATCCAAATTTCGAAGAGAAATCTTTTGAAGAGAGATATCCAATGATAGAGCATCAAGAAGATAGATTTCCTCCTGATATTCCTTTTGAAGATAGATTTCCTCAAGATCCAAATTTCGAAGAGAAATCTTTTGAAGAGAGATATCCAATGATAGAGCATCAAGAAGATAGATTTCCTCAAGATCCAAATTTCGAAGAGAAACCATTTGAAGAAAGATATCCAATGATAGAGCATCAAGAAGATAAGTTAAAATAATATTATATTTTAGGGAAAGTAAACAATAGATTTAATTTTAATCCGACAAAATATGACCATATAAATAAATATGATTCTATTCTCAAAGGAGGATAGAGTCGTATAACTTATAACCTACGAAATTTACTTTTAATATTAAAAATAAAAACTTAAAAAGGAAACATAATGGTTAAAAAAATAGTTAGTTTTTCTCTAGCTGGGGCATTAATAATTGCTTTAAGTGGTTGCTCTTCAAAAGAAGTAACAATTGAAAATAAACAACCAGAAAAATATGAAGTATTAGGAAAAGCAACAGGAACAGGTAGTGGTTCATTAGCTGCTTTAGGAACAGCATATTATTTTATTCCACTTGGATTAAATGATAGAACTGAAAGAGCTTATGCAGATGCAATAAGAAGTGTTCCAGGTGCAACTGGATTAATTAATGTAACATATAGTGAAGATTGGTTTTGGTGGGTAATTGGAACAAATAGAACAGTAACTGTAACAGGTGATGCAATTAGGGAGATAAAATAATGAAAGTAAGTAATTTATTAAAATTTATATTTTTAACTGTATTTGCAGTTTATTTTACAGGATGCTCAGGTAAACCAGTAACCTTTAATAGTGTTGATCCAAAACTTTATGCTGATAAAAAAAGTGAGGGTAGAACTATATCTGGTGAAGCAAGTGGGTTTCAATTATTATTGTTTATTCCGATTAGTATAAATGATAGACATGATCAAGCTTATAATGTTTTAAAAGGTCAAGCAAATGGAGATTATATAACAAATATTAAAGTTACAGAATCTTGGACATACGCATTTGTTGGAACAATCTATACTACTAAAATAACGGCTACGGCTTATCCTAAGAAATAAAGAAATTTATAAGAAAAGAAGTTTAAAATACTTCTTTTCTTTAAAAGCTACAAATCCAACTTCTCACAAAATTTCAACTTAAAATAACCTCTACAATAATGTTGAAAATTTATCTTCTTTTTCAACATTATTAAAAATTACTTAAATACAAAGGCACACCATGTTTATCATAATTTTATTAGAGGTATTAAAAAAGTTCAATTTCACAATTGATATTTACAATCTGGATCAGTTTATAAAAACTTTAAAATCTCAACTACATAAAAATCAAGTTTTAGAACAAGATGAAGAAGCAAGAATATTAGCTAAATTTCTTGAATCTGTAAAAAAGAAACAAGAGCTGGAAAATGAGCAAGTTGCTAAAAAACTTGAAGATGAAAAAGAGTTAAATCGTTAAAAACTTTTCTTTTTAACTTTTATAAAAATCTAAAATACTTCCAAAAAGTAACCCTAAAATGATGATTTTATCAAAAAACCAATCATTTAAATAGGGTTATTTCCCAATGAATGAGTCCATTCCATATAAATCATCACAGAAAAAAATATCGAAATACCTAATCATAGTTACATATCAAAATAACTATGATTACTTGAACTATCTTCAACTTCAAGAGAAATATTTTTATCTAGTTCATTTTGTAGATTTAATTCATACTCTTTAAAATCCTTATCCAACCCTTTGAATAAAATAAAAGATTTAAATTTGTTCATTTTATCTTTGATTTTGCCTAATACATCATTTAATGAATTTAATTGTTTTTGAGTTGAAATTTTCAATTCATTTAGTTGGTTCTTTAAAAATAATTCAGATTTTTTTAAGCTACTTAATTCTGCTTTGATATTTGAATTATCCTCTTTTAGTTTTGAAATTACTTTATCTTTTTTTGTATTATCTTCAACCAGTAAAATATTATCATTTACAAGTTTTTCATTCTGAACTTTAAGTTCATCAACTTCTTTTAATTGAGTATTAAATTTCAAATAATGTTTTACCAGTTTTGAGATTTGTTCTTTTAATTTATCCTTATCTAATCCAATAAGAGTTTTTGAATTATTGATTACAATATCAATCTTTGAGTATAAATCATTTTCCAGATCTTTTTTGTATTTGATTTGTGATTGTATATTATCTTTTAAGCTTCTTAGTTCATCTTGTTTAAGAGTAATTTCTGAATATAAGACTTTTTTCTCTTCTTTGGATTTAGTTGTATCTTTTGTGAGTTGCTCCCTTTGAATTTTTAAATCTTTTACACCAGATTTTAAATTCTCAATTGTTATCTTATCTTCTTCAATACTTATTTTTAAATCTTCAAGTAATTTGTTATAACCTTCATCTAGTTTTATTTTATCTAGTATATTTTTATCTAAACTATCTAATTTAGTAGTTTTAATAGCTATATCGCTATTTATATCATTTAATTGAGTATTTACTATATTTAATTGCTCTAATTGAGTATTTGTTTGGGTTTTTAGTTCTGCACACTTATTTTGCCAATAGATTTCTTTGTTTTGGTGATTAACACCTGTAACTTCTTTTTTTTGACCTCTTTGAATACCAAGTTTTCCAAAGTGATTAAATCCAATATCTTGTAAGATTGATAAATCATTTATATTATTTATCTTTTGAAATAGACTTCTTCCTCTTTCATCATAGTTGTCAAAGGCAAAATGAAAATGGCCACATGACTCCGACCCATGATATACAAAATATTTCAAATTTGCATTTAACTTTTTACCAATATCTAATACACAATCATTGGCAATTTTACATAATTCCTCAAAACTATATTTAGTGCCTAAATCTTCTTTAAACTGATCCGAAAAGGTAAATACACCCTCAACCCAAGTTGATTGATTATCTCTTAGTTTTCTACCTTTTAGTGATGGATTATTAACATTTGAAGCCTTATATAGTTTATTGTGTTCTGCTCTATTGTCTTGATACTCTTGTGATAGGAAATTGTAATACTCTTTTGTATCAGCTTTATTTTTTTTCATAGGGTAAGGAACACCATCAAATACAAAGTAATTGTTTTTATTGTGTTCTAAATCTTTTGACATATTATCAAAGTTTAATCTCTCAGATTTACTTTGAATATGTCTAATATTATGTTTGATTGCATTAAGAGTTTTATTGTGATTGTATGCCTCCAATCTTACATTTATAAAATTATTCATTTGTTCAAAGTACCTTATATTGATACCTTATAATTTTAAGTTAGTGAAATTGAAATTGATTATACATTGAATATTTATATTGAATTTAGTGTGATTTACTTACTATATCCCACCTAAAGGTGGAATATCTGTAAGCAAAAGGAATAAATTCCCCTTTGATCCCCTAAATTCAATCTAATACAATCTAATACAATCTAATACAATAGCAGCAGAAGAATAAATTATTCTTCCCTAAAAACGGAATATCTCTCTTCATAATATTCATCCAAATTTCTTTTTAATGGCTTATTTATACTTTTACGAATAAGTAAAATTTCATTAAAAATCATATCAAAGTCATCAGTTTTTTTTCTTCTATCTTTGATATATAAAATATCTGTTCTACTTGCATCATCAGAGTTTCTTTCAAGTATTGCTGTATATTTTCCAATTAATCTTGGTTCTATTGTTTCTAATTTTTTCTCATATACAATAGAATCTCTAGGTATTAGTTTTCTGATTCTTGGAGTATTGTGTTTGATCTTATTAGCTCTATTTTTTGATTCAATCATTTTTTTATCTAGTGTATTTTTAATAAAATCTTCAAATATTGAAAAATCATATTTAAGATTAAAATCAAAATTATAGAAATTTGTTTCATAATCATTTTTTCTATTTATAAAATATGGAAATCTAAACAGTTTTTCTACACTGCACACATTAATATCAGAATCAAAGTAATATGCCAATATTTTATTTACTTTCTCCCAGTTTAAAGAATCAACACTATCATTTAACATAAAACAGATTTGAAACTTTTTTGGACTAGTTTGTAAAATGTATGTTGGTTTTATATTTAAAGTTTTAATTAAATTTGCAACATTTAATTTTGATGTTGTAGGATCATCAAAATCAAAAACTAAGGCTTTTACCTTAGAAACATTCCCTTTAACCTTTGAAGGGTATTTATGTTCATTTAAAAAGCTATTCTCTTCATCTTTAAAACTATTGATTGTGAAATATATACTATTTTGGTTATTTGCATATAAAATTCTTGATAGATTTCTTTGGAATGAATGTATATTGTGATGATAATTTGTTGTTTTATTAGTTTGATGATTTATCATAGTGATAAAAAAATGATCTTTACTATCGAAGTAAGAGTTTATAAAATTTATAATATTTTCTTCTTGCATTTGTTTAGTTTCCTTTTAATATTTATTTTTTTATTTACCCTATTAAGCTTATGGCTTAATAGTTGCTGTTGTATTATTAGCTAAGCAATAGCTAACACCTTTTACTTTTTTATTGTTTTTGATGATGAATTCAACTTTATGAAAAGATTTACCTTTTTTAACAAGTGTAAATTCAAACTGAATAGTTGTATGTAACTGTAAATCTTTTTGAACATTTTGGATTAATCTTCTAATATCTTTGTTTGAATAACTGTTTGGAATACCTAAACACTCTCTTAAATCATTTAGAAATATAGTTCTATAACCTTTATCTTTTAGCTGGAACAATAATTCAAATATTCTGATTGAATATGCACTTTTTAGATTTAGTACATTTGTTAAATAGTATGAGGTAAAGTTAGAATTAAGATTTAGTAAAAACTCTTTTAATCTGGTATCAAATGAATATTCAATAAATCCATTTTCATATTTGAGGCAACTAAACCAATTAACTATATAGCCATTTGGCAATTTAAAAAGTTTACTAGATATATCTTCTAATTCTTTTCCAATTTTTGAGTAGTTGTTTGAATCAGCAACTATAAAATTTAAATCTCTCATAGATACTTTTTTTGTTTCTAAATTAGTATCAGTTGGTAGAATATTTGCAATTAGATGGCAAATAAGTTTTAGTTCATTTAGTGAATATTTATATTTACTTTTTGCATTTATCAAAAAGTTATGTTTTACAACTTTGTAATCTTCTCCTAACATTTCCAATCCTTGATTTATATTTGCAAGTTAAAATAACTTACATATATTTATTTTTAACCAACAACTAGGAAGAAAAATGAATTATTTCCATTTTAGAAAAAGAATTTTGGAATTTCTTTAAAAGATGCAAATAAAGGAGTAGTGAAAGTTTCCCATTTAATAGTAAAAGTTTCCTATTAAAACTATTGTAAGCACTATAAATTAGGGATTAGTAGCTATCTCCAAATAAATACAAAATAAATCCAATATATATAGATATATATTAGATTAGAATTACTTTCATTATTTTCAATAATAGAAAGGGTAAATAAAAAAAAATAAAATGTAATTGTTAGAGTTGATTATTTTTGTTTGATGTGGTTGTTGGTTTTTCTACGGTGGGTTTTTTGAGGTGAATATTTAAAATAAAAAACACATGTGTTCTATTTTAAAAAAATTAAATATAAGTTAGATACAATCTAAAATTATTTTAAACTATCTAAAAATTACAATATCCACAGGAACTTTCTCATTATGAAAACAATAAAAGATTTAGAAAAACTACTATCAAAGTTTAAAAATAACTATAAAAACCGTATTCTTATTAGATATATTCATGATGAAATTGATGAAATTGAAAAAGAAATATCGTATCTTCAAAAAAATACTATTCTTATAAATGATGAACATTTAGCAATTGTTACAAATAATTTTGATGAATTCATTGCAAATAATTCTGATGAAGAAATTGAAAATCTTATAGAAGAAAATATAGAAACTATAGCTTTAAAGTTAGTAAAATTTCTTCTTGAAATACTATGTGAAGTAAAATATTCTAAATTGAATAATACAAGTATTGATGAAAAAATTGCAGAAGAATTACTAAGGATAAAAATAATAAAAGAAAAAGAATTCATAACTATGGATGAACTAGAAGAAATTTTTGGGTTAAAAAAAGATAAAGTCTTAGAATTAAGAACAAATAAAGAATTAAAGTATTTTCAAATGGGTGATAAAGAAAAAGTTTTATTTAAAATAGAAGATGTTAGAAAATTTATGAACAAGTATACAAAATAGTATACAAAAAAATAATCTAACTTTACAAACCCCTATAAAAAGGGGTTTAATCTGAGTAAATTAGTTACTTATGGAATATCCTACTTCAAGGTTTATAATCCTATAAGATTAAAATTATTTTTCGTCCAATAATCTATCTTGTAAAGTCTCAATAGCTTTTGTAAGTATTTTTATATCAAAGCCGTAAGTTGTAGC
>JAQVLW010000073.1 GCA_028703945.1 Aliarcobacter sp.
TGGATGGGATGAATTAGCCGATCGTATCGAAATACGATGTTTTTATAATAATCCATCTATAAAATCAAGTTTAACTTTTCTTAGAAAAACTCCTTGGGCTAGAAAAAAAGTTGAGAATTTATATTTGGCTTCAATGAAATAAAATCTGCTATATCCATATATAAAGTTTATTTGACTATTATTCTTTTTTATAATAACATAGGATTTAAAATGATAAGAAAAATAGATACAAATAGTGATGAATTTTTAAATGAATTTGAGTTGACAAAACAGTTTACAGATGAAGTAATATCTAAATATAGTTTAGTTTATAATCCAGATGAAGAGGTTAATAAATCAATTCAAATGGGACTTACTCGAAACCAATTGATTTATGGTAAGAAATTTTGCCCTTGCTTTATGGTTATAGGACAAAATAAGGAAGAACAAGAAAAAAGTGAAAATAGATTATGTCCATGTACTCCTGCCTTAGCAAATGAAATACCTACAAGTGGTTCATGTCACTGTGGAATTTTTTGCACTAATGAAAAAGCTTTAGAAATTAAAAAAGAAAATAATTTACATGATGTAATTGCTACTCACTCAAGAGGATTAACTAAGGAAGAGGGAAAAAAATTACTAGCAAAAAATGAACTTAATTCAATCGAATTAGAATCTTTATTAGAAGCTAGAGATTTAGGTTTTATTGATTTCACATTAGTTGATACAAGAGAATGGATGGAATGGGTTTCGAATAGAATTAAAGGAACTGATTATTTAATTCCGACAACATCATTTTATGATGCTTTAGAGCAAATAATGAGTAAAAAAGATATACCAGTAGTTGTTTATTGTTTAAGTGGTAGTAGAAGCGCTTATTGTCAACGAATAATGAAAGATTTAGGTTTTAGTTCAGTTGCTAATTTAGATTATGGAATATCATCTTACGGTGGAGAAAAAGAAAGAGGAGAAATTTAATTTTACTGTATCCTTTTTAGGATACAGTATCTTTGAAATCGTCTGAATATTTTTTTAATAAATTCATTATTGATATAAAAAATGTCACCATTGCCGGACCTATAATCATTCCCCAAAAACCAAATGTTGAAAGACCAGCAACAATAGAGAAGAAAATTAAAAGTTCATTTATACTTGTAGGTGTTTTAACTATTTTCTTATTTATATATTTTATAATCATTGGTTTTATAAAAGTATCTGCAAGAATTGAAATAACTACAATAGAATAAATTGCAATAATTAATGCATTTGTTAAATTTGTTGTTGCTTCAAATATTACCACAGGAAGCCACATAATAATTCCACCAATTACTGGAATTAAAGATGCAAAACCATATAAAACTCCAAATAATAATCCATCATAACCGAAATAGGTTAAGAAAATCCCAAATAAAAATCCTTCAAAAATTGCAGTAACTAATATTGAATACAAAACTACGGTCATTACATTTGATGATTCATAGAATAAAATATTTGAATCTTCTTTTTTTATTGGTAATAACTCTTTTATAAAAGTAGAAATTGATGTTGAATAAAGTGTAAAGAAAAAGAAGAATATTAAAATCATAATCATATCCATCATGAATTTAACTGAATTCTTACCTAAATAAGCTCCAAATGTTAACATATCTTGAACGGTTTTAGCTACATCAAATTTTGATATGATTTGTGTTAGTAAATCATTTAAAAAAATAAAATCTTTTAATGAGTCTTGAATAATAATCTTCATATCGTTAAGGTTATTGATTAAAGATGTTTGATCAACTTTAGTAAATAAATCAGCAAATGAAAATATACAATATAAAATCGGTATAAAAAATAGTGATGTTAATCCAATAGTCATTATAGTAGTAGCAAAAAATCTACTTTTTAAGTTGTTTTCTAAGTATAAAGTTAAAGTACTAGTAGCAACAACTAATAAAAGTGATACAAAAATTGATTTTAGAAAAGGATCAAAAAGTTCTATCATAAAAAAAATCATTACAATTGCAATTGCAATTAAAAAATAGGCTGCTTTCAAAATAATTTTCCTTGACTTAAATTGTCGTCTAGTTTTTCACTTCCTGGATATGAAAGCCTAAACATTTCATATGTTTTTAATGAAGCTATTCTACCTCTAGCTGTTCTTTCTATATATCCATTTGCAAGTAAATAAGGTTCAATAGCATCTTCAATTGTTCCCTCATCTTCACTCAGTGCTGCTGCCATCGTAGAAAGTCCCATTGGTTTTCCTCTATTTGAAACAAGTAATTCAAGTAAGTTTATATCCATCTCATCAAAACCTGTTTCATTTACACCTAATTCATCTAAAGCATATTTACATCTTGAAAGATGAATTGCATTTTCATTTTCAACTTCAGCAAAATCTCTTACTCTTTTTAAAAGTCTTAATGCAACTCTTGGTGTTCCTCTACTTCTTCTTGATATTTCAAATGCTGCATCATCTTCACAAGATTTTGATAGTTTTACAGCCGCTTTTTGAATAATCTTTGATAATTCATCTTGATTATAAAATTGCATTCTAAAATGCATACCAAATCTTTCTCTTAGAGGATTAGAAAGCATTCCCGCTCGAGTAGTTGCCCCAATTAATGTAAATCTTGGTAAATCTATTTTTACAGTTTGGGCAGCTGGACCTGAACCAATTATTATATCAAGTCTATAATCTTCCATAGCTGGATACAAAATCTCTTCAACGGTTGGGGAAAGACGGTGAATTTCATCAATAAATAAAATATCTCCTTCTTCAAGATTTGTTAAAATTGCGGCTAAATCACCACTTTTTTCAATCATTGGTCCTGCTGTTACTTTGATATTTGTATTCATTTCATTTGAAATTAAGTATGATAAAGTTGTTTTTCCAAGTCCTGGAGGTCCATAAAATAGTATGTGATCAAGTGCTTCTTTTCTTTTTCTACTAGCTTCTATAAAAACTTTTAGATTTTTTTTGATTTTTTCTTGACCAATATAATCGTCCCAGTTTGAAGGTCGTAAACTTATTTCTGTATTTTCTTCTTCAAAAGATATTTGCTCAACTTCTACTAATCTTTCCATTTATATTAATACTCTTCTTCACGTGATGGGAATGAACTATCTTGAACATCATTTCTATATTGATTAACAGCATCTCTTACCAATGATGCTCCTTGCATATAATGTCTTACAAATTTTGGTTTAAATTCACTAAATAAGCCTAACATATCAGACCAAACTAAAACTTGTCCATCTGTTACATTTCCCGCTCCAATTCCAATTATTGGAATGTTTACCGCTTCAGTGATTTTTTTTGCAACATTGCTCATTACACCTTCAACAACAATAGCAAAAGCCCCTGCTTTTTCAACTGCAATTGCATCTTTAATTAATTGCTTTTCATCTTCTAAAGTTTTACCTCTAACTTTGTATCCGCCTTCACTTCTTACATATTGAGGCATTAGTCCAATATGTCCCATAACAGCAATTGAATTTGATGTTAGATGTTTGATAATATCAGCTTTATCTGCTCCACCTTCAATTTTGACAGCAGCGGCTTTTGTAAGTTTATAAACTTCAATGCAATTTCTTAAAGCTTCATCTTTATTAATATAAGTTCCAAAAGGCATATCCATAATTACAAAGGCTTTTGGTGCGCCTGTACAAACTGCATTTGTATGATAAATCATTTGCTCTAAAGTTGCTGAAAGAGTATCTTCCCGACCTGCAAAACTCATATTTAAACTATCTCCTACAAGTATCATATCGGCTATATCTTCAAACAGTTTTGCAAAAAGTGCATCGTAAGCTGTAATTACTGTAAGTTTTTTATTATTTTTTGAATTCTTAATTTTTATGATATTCATTTTTTCAAAATCATTTTTTATAATGCTCATATTTTTTCCTAATAACTATTAATAATTTATAACGATTATATCCAAAACTAACTTTTTTAATAAAAACTTTAATATTTACAAATATAAAGTCAGGTGAAGAATTAGAAAATACAGAATTACTTATCCTAACAATGAAGAAGATATTAAATAATAGTTTAAAAGAAAATTTTAGATAGAATAAAAAAATTTTAAATATAGGATAAAAATTTTGAAAAAATTAGTAGGTTATATTACATCTTCTCTTCCAAATAATAATTTTACAATAGATTTAGCATATAGTATGAAAGACGCTGGAGTGGACACTCTAGAATTAGGAATTCCTTTTTCTGATCCAGTTGCTGATGGACCTGTAATTGAAAAGGCAAATTTAATTGCATTAAATAATGGCTTTAAATTAAAAGATTTATTTGAAGTTTCTTCAAAAATTGCTAAAGATATTGATACTTTATGGATGG
Organism: Aliarcobacter sp.; assembly: GCA_028703945.1. GTDB lineage: Bacteria > Campylobacterota > Campylobacteria > Campylobacterales > Arcobacteraceae > Aliarcobacter. The sequence continues at coordinate 4,322 of JAQVLW010000073.1, forward strand.
GATATATGAATCCTTTTTATCATTATGGAATGGAAAAAATATTACAAAAAGCTGATGAATATAATATTCAAGGAACTATAATCCCTGATCTTCCTTATGAAATGGCAAAAGATTATGAAGATTTATTTAATAGATATAATAAAGCAAATATCTCTTTTGTTGCACCAACTGATAGTGAAGAAAGAATAAAAACAATTGTTGAAAATTCAAAAAAATTCATTTATATGGTTGCATATGCTGGAATTACAGGAAGTGGTCAAAAAGAAGATTTATCTATAATAATAGAAAATGTAAGAAAATATTCAAATACACCTTTATATATTGGTTTTGGAGTTGATGAAAAAACTTGCAAAGAAAAAATCATAGGTGTTGATGGTGTTATTGTTGGAAGTGCTTTTGTAAAACATATAATTGATGATAGTTTATCAAATGACGAAAAAATTAAAAGAATCTCTGCAATTGCAAAAGAAATAAAAGAAAAAATAAACGAATAATTATGCAAATACTCAACCAAGATATTGAATTTTTAGAAGAAGATAGAAGTTGCTCTTATTTTGAAAATAAAATATCTGATATTAGATATAAATATATTTATTCTTGTTCAACTTCGAGTTATCAAAATATGTTAGAGCGGGGCTGGCGAAGATTTGGTAGAATGCATTTTGTACCAGAGTGTAAATTTTGTAATAAATGTGTTTCAATGAGAATTGATGTAGCAAATTATAAATTTTCTAAGTCAGAAAAAAGAGTAATATCAAAAAATAAAGATACGAAACTTTATATAAGACCGCCTTCTGTTACGATAGAGCATCTTAATCTTTATGATAAATATCATAGATTTATGAATGACAAAAAAGATTGGCCTTATACCGCTATTTCTCCTGATGAATATATGAAATCTTATGTTGAAACAAAAGAAGAATATGCAAAGGAATTTTTATATATTAAAGATGATAAATTAATTGGAGTTGCATTAGTTGATATTTTACCTAAGTCAATTTCTGCGATTTATTGTTATTATGATCATGCATATTCGGACTTATCAATAGGAAAATTCTCAATATTAGCTCAAATTAAAATTGCAAAAGAATTAGATATTCCTTATATATATTTAGGTTATTGGATAAAAGATCACTTTTCTATGGGATATAAAGAAGCATATTCTCCATTTGAGATATTAAAAAATAGACCCAATCTTAGTGAATCATCAATTTGGGAGAAAAAAGAATTATAATACTGTAGTTATGGTAAGTATAATAATTTGTGCTATAATCTCAACGTTTATTAGCTATTATTTATTATAGTACTTTTCACAATAGCTAAAAGAACGGTTAATAGTATCCATGACAATATTTTATTTACCTATAAAATATATTTCAACGAAATATATAAATACAGAAGAAAGAGAGAAAAATGATTAAGTATGTAGTTTCTTTTTTATTATTTATTAATGTACTATTTGCAGAAGAAAATTTATCAAATAAACAAGAAGTAAATGGAACTATACCTTACAATCCTAATGTAGATTGTTTGATTTTAGAAGATGAGAATTCGATTATATGTAAGTTTGAAATAATTAGAGATGAAAATGAACAACAAATTATAATTCATTGGGTTAGTCCAACTGGTGAAATTTCAAGAACAAGAGAAATGTTGATTCCAGCAGGTGATAGTTCTGCATATGATTACCGATATATTGATGGTAGAGAAAATGGGAAATGGGATTTTAAAATAATTTATAGAGGAAAAGAGTATATCTCTCAGTTTGAGTTGAAGTAAATCTTCAATTTGAATTTTGTTTTTTAGCTTAGGTAAGAAGCAAAACCCTATAAATAGAGTTTTGTTTTTACAAATCAAAATATTATAATCTTGATTCGTATCTTCTTAACATGTATAATCTTTTTAACATTTTCTTTCTAGCAGATATTTTTTGTTTTTTTCTAATTTCTGTCATTGGTTCAAAATATCTTCTAGCTCTAGTTTCTGTAACAATAAGATTTCTATCACATTGTTTTTTAAACCTTCTATAAGCTTCGTCGAAAGATTCGCTATCTTTAACTTTTATGCCTGGCACTAAAATCACCTACTTTCTTTTATAAATTTTAGGTTTGAATTATATTTAAAGTTTACTTAATCCTTATTTAACTTTAACAAATATTAGAATATAATTAATTTTTAACAAAAAGGAATATTTTGAATTTAACACACTTAGATGATAATAATAGACCTAAAATGGTTGATGTTTCAGATAAATATGAAACAAAAAGAGTTGCAATTGCATCTGGTGAGATTACAATGTCTCAAGAAGCATTTGATGCTATTATTTCAAATAATACTAAAAAGGGTCCAGTTCTTCAAACAGCTGTGATCGCGGCAATCATGGGAGTTAAAAAAACAAGTGAGTTAATTCCTATGTGCCATCCTTTATTGTTAAGTGGAATAAATTGTGATGTGGAAGAAAAGCCTGAATTACCAGGATTTAAACTGATTGTAACAGCTAAACTAAATGGGCAAACGGGTGTTGAAATGGAAGCTTTAACAGGTGTTTCTATTGGTTTATTAACTATTTATGATATGGTTAAAGCAATAGATAAATCTATGATTATTTCTAATGTTCAATTAGAAAAAAAATCAGGTGGTAAAAGTGGTGATTTTATTAGAGAGGATTTAAATAATGATTGATTTAAGCAAAGAAAAATTAGAACTAAATTATCCATGCTCTTGGGAATATAAACTAGTTGTTTTAGAACATATAGATATTCATATTACTGTAAAAGAAGTTGTTTCAAGTAGAGAACATAAGGTAAAAGAATCAAAAGTTAGTACTAAAGGCAAATATAAAAGTTATACTCTTGAACTTTTAGTTCATAATGATGATGATAGAACAGAAATTTATAAAATGTTAGGTGACCATTCTAATATTAAAATGGTTTTATAATTAATTAGTATCTTATTCGTAAGATAC
>JAQVLW010000074.1 GCA_028703945.1 Aliarcobacter sp.
GTCAAGGTAGCTCAGCTGGTTAGAGCGCTGGTCTCATAAGCCGGAGGTCGAGGGTTCGAGTCCCTCTCTTGACACCATTTCTTAAATGAAATATGGATGCTGGTGTAGCTCAGTTGGTAGAGCAGCTGATTTGTAATCAGCAGGTCGGGAGTTCGACTCTCTTCACCAGCTCCATTTTTTTGTTTGGGGTATCGCCAAGCGGTAAGGCAACGGCTTTTGGTGCCGTTATTCCTAGGTTCGAATCCTAGTACCCCATCCACAAAACTTACTTATTATTTAATCTAATTAATACTTGATACTGTTGATTATTTGACTATATATGCAAATCGCGGAATAGAGCAGCTTGGTAGCTCGTCGGGCTCATAACCCGAAGGTCATAGGTTCAAATCCTATTTCCGCAACCAACTACAAGCTTTTAGCTATTTGAACATTCTGTTCTTTTAGCTAGAAGCTTTTTTTTACTTAACTTTATATGCTATATTTATCTAAAAGGTTATTATAAACTCAGCACCTTTATAAATCTTATTTTCATATTCAAATTCTACATTTTGTGCTTCAATTTTTCCATGCATTCCCTCATCAATTAGTTTATAAGTCATATGCAGCCCTAATCCTGTACCTTGTGATTTATGTTTTGTTGTAAAATATGGGTCATATATTTTTGAAATTATATTTTGAGGAATTCCTCCTGCATTATCTTTTATCCGTATAGTTAGATTATCATTTTGCAAACTTGTTGAGATAAATATTAGAGGATTTTCTTGTTTAATTTCTTTAAAAGCATCTTTTGAATTATTAAAAATATTTATTAAACATTGAATTAATTCATTTGGATAGCCATCTATTTTTATATCTTTTTCTAAATTAAGAATTATATTTATATTATCTGTTTTTATTGTAGATTCAATAATATGTATAAAGTTATTTATTGTAGTAGATAAGTCATAGTTTTTTATTTTTCCATCACCCTTTATAAAATTTCTAAAATCATTTATTGTTTCTGATAAATATTGAGCATTTTTATTAATTAAATCCATATTTTGGACTAATTCTTCATCTTTTAATGTTCCAAACTCTTTTTGTATTTTTATTCCTGTAGCAACTGTAGAAATTATAGATAAAGGTTGTCTCCATTGATGGGCAATATTACTTATCATTTCCCCCATTGAAGCTAATTTATCAGCTTTAAAGAGTTTTTCTTGAAAGATTTTATTTTTTTCAACTTCATCTTTTACTTTTTCTTCAAGAGATGAATTTAGCTTATTTAGTTCATTTTTCTTTTCTTTTAAAATTTGATTTGACGTTTCTAATTGTTGAGTTCTTTTTAAAACTTCATTTTGAAGAAAATTATTGTTGTGTTTTAGTAAGTATTGTCTATATAAAAAGAACACCAATAGTATGATTATAAAAGTTATTGATATCCATAAATAAGTATAATCTTCAACTTTTTCATATTTAATTGCTACCCATTTATTAATAATATTTTGTATCTCTTCTTTTGTTAAGGTAACAATGGCTTTATTTAAAATATCTTTTAAAACAGGTTCATCTTTTATGACACCAATTCTTAAATGATTTTCATAATTTTCTGGTTGATTTAGGATTTTGAGATTAAAGAAACCTTTTTCTTTTATATTAAATGCTGAAATTATCATAGATCGAACCGTCAAATCTGCTTTCTTTTCTTCTACAAGTTTGAAAGCTTCATCTTCTGAATTTACTGGGATTATAATAAGTTTTGGAAAATCTTTTTGAAATCTTTCATACATTGCTGTTCCTTTTGGTATAGCAATAGAAGCTTTGATTTTTGATAAATCTTTTATAATGGGGCTATCCAGTCTACCTATAATTACATTTGGGTCTTTATAAATAGGTTCAGTAAAATTAAGCCACTCTTTTCTTTGAGGAGTTTCATTTAAAAAGCTCATTAAATCACATTTCTTTACTTTTGAAAATTCGATGCTTTCTTCCCATGTTTTAGTTGGAATTATTTTTAATTCTATATTTAATTTTGAAGAAATTAATTTTATAATATCTGCTGCAATTCCTATGTGTTTTCCATTTTTATCTAATACTTCAAACGGTTCCCAGTCTGGGTCTACACACATCGTGATTGTTTCTTTTTTAGATAAATAATCTTCTTCTTCCATACTAAGAGGTATGGTTGTTTTTGATTCTATACTATTTGTATTCCTCCACTTTTTCTTTAGTTCAATTTCTTCATCTAAAGTTATCTCTTTTTCTGCTTTTTCTAGGATTTCTTGTAATACTTTATTGTTTTTATTTGTTGCTAAATGCATATTAAGGTTAAATCTATTATTTTTAATTTCAAAGGCAACTTTTAAATTCGAAATTAAACTATTTTCCATAAAATAATTAGCAACTACAAAGTTATCTATAAAACCATCAACTTCTCCATAAGCTAACTTTTTTAATCCTGCCATTGAGTCTTCAACTAAAATTAAATTTATATTTGGATAGTATCTTTTTAAAAGTTCTTCTTCATAAAAACCTTTTATTACCGCTAGATTTTTGCCTTTAAAATCATCTAAACTTTTGAAGTTATTTATATCTTTTTTCGTAAATACAGTATCAAATGTTTTTGCATAAGGTGTTGAAAAATTTAAATACTTTTCTCTATTTTCTGTTTTTCCAATATTTAACATTACATCAATTTTATTTTCTTTTATCATCTCTAAAAAATCATTCCAATTAGGTCCTGATATATACTCAATTGTTAATCCAACTTTTGATGCTAATAAATTCATATAATCTATTGAATAACCCATTGCTTTTCCATCTTTATTATAATTAAGTGGTGGCCAGTTTAATTCATTGTGTACTTTTATAATAGAATTTTTTATGTAGTTTTTTTCTTCAAGTGTTAATATGTTTTGCATCTTATTATTTATATCAAAATAGTAATTGTTTAATATAGTAGTAATGTCATAATCTTTATTAACTAAACCTAGATTTGTATACATATCTGCATTTAGTTTGATTAACTCAGGTGCAATTGCTCCTATTTTAAAAACATTTGTTTTAAATATTTTTTCTGTTTGATTTGCTTCAAATAACAAAGACTCTTTTGTTTTTTTCTTTGAGTACTTATTATAAATTAACTCAACTACCTCTTCTTTGTTTTTAAAAGCATATTCCCAACCTTTATTTGTAGCTTCCACAAAGTTTTTAACTTTTTGTGTATCAGAATTTATTACATCTTCACTTGTGAAAAGTTCAACATCATAAGAATAAATTCCAAAGTTAGCTGGATTTAAAATATTATACTTTACTCCTAGCTTATCAAGCTCATAAGGCTGTGAAGTTGTAAATACACTCATAGCATCAACTTCTCCACTTACAAACTTTTCAACATTAAAATCATGCTTTACTAAAGTATAATCACTTGGAGTAATCCCTGCATCTTTTAATATTACGCCTAAACTAGTATGTCCCATTTCCCAATCAACAGCCATAATTTTTTTATTTTTTAAATCAGCAGGAGTTTTTATTTCAGGTTTAGTAACAAGTGTAAGGGCATTTTGCTTAAAATATGAAGCAATTAAAACAACAGGTTTTTTATTGAGTTTTTCTAAAATTAAAGCAGAAGAAGATATTCCAAAAGTTGCATTTCCACTTAAAACTTCTTGAATAATATTAATGTCTTCTCGAAATTCTCTTATTTCAACATCAAGACCAACATCTTTATAATAACCTTGTTCAATAGCAGCGTAAAAACCAGCAAATTCAAATTGATGTTTCCACTCAAGTTGTAAAGTTACTTTTTTTAATTCGTTTGGTTGGTTTGCAAATAAAAAGTTATTTAAAAATAGAGTTAATATAATTGTTAGTTTAAATAGGGATTTCATTTATCTTCTTTTTTCTTTTATTATAATATAAAATTTTATTATTTTACTAATATAACAAGGATATTTTTTATTCTTTAAGTAAAAGATTAGATTATTATAAATATAAAATAAAGGAGTAATTTAATACTCCTTTATTTAAAAAGACTAATGTTGGATTTTGCCTTTTTCATACCATTTTCTTAACCATGCATCAAGAGGGTACATGAATTTGTAAATAGCAGGAACAACTAATAGCGTTAGAATAGTTGAACTAATAAGTCCACCAATAATTGCCAATGCCATCGGGGCATTACTTTCATGTCCAGCTCCACTTCCAAAAGCTAGGGGAATCATAGCTCCTATCATGGCAAAAGTTGTCATTAAAATAGGTCTTAGTCTTTTTTCACCAGCTTCTAAAAGCGCATCATCAATACTTTTCCCATCTTTTATAGCTCGATTTGCAAAGTCAACCACTAAAATCGCATTTTTCCCAACCATTCCAAGAAGTAAAATAATACCAATCATTACAAATAAACTGAAAGAATTTCCAGTTAAATATAAAGCTACCATAACTCCTGTAAAAGATAGGGGCATTGAAATCATAATAATAAAAGGTTGAATTATTGATTCATATAATGCAGCTAAAATAAGATAAATTAAAATAACAGCTAACAGAACTGCTGCTCCAAAAGCTTTACTTGTATCTTGCATATTTTCAACATCACCTGTAAATCTATAATTATATCCTTTAGGCAAAATCTCATCCATTTTTGAGTTGATAACTTCAACAATTTTATCAAGTGAAGTATTAAATATATTTGCAGTTACTAGAACTTTTCTTTCTCTATCAAATCGGTTTATCGAAGCGTTTCCAAAACTCTCTTTTATTTCAAGTAACCCTTCAAGGGCAATGAATTGTCCATTAGAATTACGAACTTGTAATTTTTTTAGGTCATCCAACGAACTTCTAAAATCATCTTTTAATCGAACTGTTATATCAAATTGTCTACCGTTATCTTCATAATATGAAACTGCACTATCACTTGAATATGCTGTTCCTAAAATTGAAGCTATTTGTTCAACACTAACTCCTACTCTTTGGGCATTTTCTCTTAAAATTCCAATTTTAATTTCAGGTTTTCCATTTTCAAAATCTCTATCTACATCCACAATACCAGGAGTTTCTTTTAATAGAGTTATTAGTTTTGTAGAAGCAATATCAAGTTCTTCAAGTTTATCACCTGTGATTACTACTTGAACAGGAGCTGTTGTACTTCCTGTATTAAAATCATCTACTTTTTCAACTGAGATTATCATATCTTTAATTGAAGAGAATTTATCCCTGTAATATTGAATAATTGCTTCTTGCGTTTGTTTTCTTTCACCCAATGCTTTTAGTTTCACATAAATTCTTCCTTTATGTAATTCTTGTGCTGAGTTATAACCAATTGAGGCAATAGAATATAAAATATCTTTATCTTCTTTTAGCATATCATCTAAAGGAGTAATAATATTTTTCATAGATTCTAAATTAATTCCAACAGGGGCTTTAATAGTAATTTGAAACTCTGCATTGTCTTGCATTGGTAAAAAAGACATACCAACTTTTAAAGTTGTTGATGCAACTAAAAGCCCAATAGTAAAAATAATAGTTAATGTTTTATATTTAATTAAAGGTTTAAGTAACCAAACATAACCTTTATCAATTGCTTTTAAAATAGGTTCAGTTGCATGATAAAAACGGTTTTGTTTTGCATTTAAAACTCGTGCTGCAATACTTGGAATAAACATAATGGCAACAAGATATGAAATCACAATACCCGCTGCAACTGTCATAGCAAAAGAGTTAAAAAACATTCCAACAATTCCATCCATAAAGGCAACAGGTACAAAAACTGCCAATAAAACAGAAGAAATTGCTAATACAGAAAATGCAACTTCTTTTACACCTTCAAAGGAAGCCTTAAATGGCTCCATTCCTTCTTCCATTTTTTTTGTAATATTTTCAATAACAACAATTGCATCATCAATAAAAATTCCAATAGCAAGAGTAAGACCAATAAGGGTTAAACGATTTAAGTCATATCCTAAGGCATCAATAATTGCAAATGTTCCAATAACAGAAGTAGGAATTGCTAAGGCTGATACAATAGTAGCAGTTACATTTCGTAAAAAAAGAAAAACTATAAGAACTGCAAGAAATGCACCAAAAATAAGGTCAAATCGTACATTGTTGATATTTACCATAATTTTTTCAGATTGATCTTGTAATATTTTAATCTCTGTTTTTTCACCTGCAAGTATTTGAATTTTTGGAAGTGCTTTTTTCACAGCAGTAATAATATTTAAAACATTTTCACCTGCTATTTTTTTTACTTCTAAAGTTACACCTTGTTGTTTATTAAAAGAAGAAAAACTTTTTGCATCACTTAATCCATCTTGTATTGTTGCAATATCTTTTAATCTAACTCCTGGTTTTACTAATAAATTACCAACTTCTTCAATGTTTTGTGCATCGCCTTGAGCTTTGATAATTATTTCTTGGGTTTGATTAATAATTTTTCCAACACCTTGTTTTACATTTTGTTTTTGAATAATACTACTTACATCAGCTGAAGTAAGATTATATTTATTAAGTAAAAAAGGGTCTATGAAAATACGAATTTCTCTGTCTTGATACCCTAAAATATTAACTTCACCAACCCCTTTAATTCTTTGTAATTGAGGTTTGAGTTTTTCATCTGCTAGTCTCATTAAAGCAGTTGTATCTTCACCACTTGAAGCAATAAAAAGACTAACAACAGCACCCGTTGCACCTAGTTTTTTTACTATTGGTTTATCAACTTCAGTAGGAAGATTTAAAGCACCGATTTTATCTCTTACATCATTTGTTGCTTCATCTAAATCTTTTGTAAGTTTAAATTGAACGGTTACAACACTAAAGCCTTCATAACTTGTTGACATAAGCTTATCAATACCATCAACGCCTGAAACAGCTTCTTCAATTTTATCTGTTACTTTTGTTTCAACAGTAGATGGATCAGCACCTTTATATGTGGTTTGTACTGTAACAACAGGAAAATCTACATTTGGAAAAAGATTAATAGGCATAGTGTTATATGACATCAATCCAAAAACAATAAATGTTAAAACACCCATCAAAGTTGTGATTGGGCGATTAATAGCTAATTTATACATAATTTACTCAGCTTTAATTGTGCCATTACCAAAAA
>JAQVLW010000003.1:0-55680 GCA_028703945.1 Aliarcobacter sp.
TGGATAAGTTTTTTTTGCACTAATTCCACTAATTAAATACAAAAAATTATAGTTTTCATTTTGTGAGTTTAAATCAACTCTTTTATAATCTTTTGAATAAAATTTAAACTTATTTGGTGGATTATTCCAATTTACTCGATTAGGATTCGTTCGTATTGAGTTGTATGAATGTTTTGTATTTTGATGGTAACTATTTAGAGGTATTAACATAAAGTTCAACTTTTAATAGTTGAACTTTATTGCAAGATTTGATGTATCATAATCATAATCTCTTGGTGAGTCATTCATAGTTACAGTTTTATAAGTTCCTTCAAGAGATACATTTGAAGTAAGTCTATACTCTAAAGAGCCACCATATCCAAGACCAACAGCAGAACTATTATCAACAGTTTGAGCAACACCTGTTCCAATTGCAAAAGCAGTTAAATTTTGAGCAATTTCATAACCAGCTCTTAAATCCATATCAACACTAATTGCTTGAACACCATTTTTCACATTACCATAAGCTAAACTATTTCCAAAACCTAAAATAATTCCACTATCTAATCTAGTATTAGATGTATATCCAATACCATATTGTGTATAAGTTTCGCCACCCATTTTTGCAGCAGTTGCACCAACTGATACTTTTGTGTCAAATCCTTCTGCATTTAGTAACGATGATAAACCAGCAATTAAAGCAATTGCTAAAATTCTTTTTTTCATTATATTTTTCCTTTTAAATAATTTAATTTTTAGTAGTATTAATACCCGATTTTTCTTGTGTTCCTACATAATCACTTGGTGCAGAAGCACTTTTTAGATAAGTAAAAATCCCACCAACAACTAAACAAAAAATCACCACAAGTCTTACTATATTTCTTTTTTGTTTTGATTCATTACCATTATAATCATCAATTTTATTTAAACTAGGTTCACCGTTATTTAATTTATTCATAATAACTCCTTTATCTTATTGATGATTATATCAAATAAAATATTGTGCCTTTGTTAACTTATAATTTTATGGATTTTTGCTTTTAATAATTTTTCTAAATCACTAGGTTTAACTTCAATATCCAAACCTCTTTTACCACCACTTATAAAAATTGTTTCAAATTTATTTACACTTTCATCTAAAACAGTTTTTAAAAGTTTTTTCTGTCCCAAAGGTGAAATTCCACCAAGCAAATATCCAGTAACTTTTTGCGCTTCATCTTTATTTGCCATTACTGCTTTTTTTACATCAAAAGCAGTTGCAACATCTTTTAAACTTAATTGATTTCCCACAGGCAAAACACATACAACTAACTGTTTTGGAGTTAATTCAACAAGAAGTGTTTTATAAACTTGAGAAGCATCAAGACCTAGTTTTTGAACAGCTTCATCCCCAAAATTTGTACAAGCTGGGTCATGGTCATATTTATGTATTTTAAAATCACATTTGTTTTTTTTAAGTAAATCAATTGCAGGTGTCATTTAGATAAAATTCCTCTTTCAAAATTTCTTCACCATTTATCAAAATTGCAATAAAATGCTTTCCTAAATAGTGTTTTCGTGTTGTCATATTTTTAAAAATTTGTTTTTTTGTAAACTTTTTTGAAGATGATTTTATCTCATTTTGACTTATCATAAAGATTTTTCTATTGTGAGTTTTATTTGATTTTAGATAATCAATAGCATATTCAATTCTGATATTTCCAATTTTTTCATCTGAATTTATTTCAAAAGAAAAAGTCAAATTTTCATTAATATTTACACTTTTATCATAACAAAATTTTGTGAGATTTATATGATTTGATTTATCAAAATTAAACAAATTTAATGTTTGTTTATCCCCTTTTTTAAGAAGTGTTCGAGAGGCGTGTTTACAAATCCAATCTAATTCTTTTGAGCTTCCAAGATTTTGTTTTACAAAATTCATCACAAGTTGTGGATTGTCTTTTGAAATATCATTTAGATTATTTGCAACGGATTTTCGCACATACAAACTTTTGTCATTTTTTAGAAGCTCTATAATTTCTAAAACTTTTGAAGGATTTTGTTTGAATTTTGGCAAAGCTACAGCCCAAGGAAGTCGAGGTCTGCAACCCTCAGATGAGAGTCTTCTCAAATGTTCATTTGAACTTTGACTCCAAATTTTCATTTGTTCCATAGTTTGTTCTTCATACTTTAAAATAAATTGCCGAATAGCAAATTCACTACTAGAATCTTGAGTAAAAACTTTCAAAGCTTTCATAGATTCAGAAAAATCATCAAGCCCAAAAACCTCAACAAAATCTTGAAAAATCATAGCTTCAAGCCCAGAAAAATCTTTTTTTATATCTTTTAAAATTTCAAGTTGTTCTTTATATAAAAATGGCAAATATTTATTTAAAGTAATTGCAATATGTCTCATTCTAGCTTTTAGTTCTAAATCTTGCCATGAAGTATTAAAAATAGAACTAATAAACATCTTTGATTCAAAGTTTTTATAGCTTTTTTTTATTTCTAAAGCCAGTTTTTCAATATAAACTTCTGAATATAAATTTTTTAATTGTTCTGCCATAATTAACCTAATTTTTTAAAGGCTTAACACATCTTGTATAAAATTTGTCTTCCATTAACTCTCGATTAAAAGCCCCTGACAAAAAATTTACAACAAAAGCCTCACCACTTGCTCCATGTCCAAAGGTTTTACTCGTCCAATAATTATCAGATACAAAATACTTAAATTCTTTTGAAAGGGTTGGATTATATAACTTTGCATCAACAATAGAAAAAAGTTCCAAAAAATCTGGTAATTTCCAGTTTTTATATCCATCTAGTTCTAAATTTTCACAATATTTTTGTGCCTCAGCAAAATTTTTCTTTTCATTATTACTATCTTTTGTATCTTGCCAAAGTAAATTTGTTTTTGTATCCATTAAAATAGATTCACTTTGTTTTGTTATTTCTGCATTTAGATAACTAAGTAAACCTATAAAAAAAAAGAGTTTTAATATTCTCATAAATCAACCTTATAATAATAATTTAAATTAATTATAACTTAGTTAATCTGAAATATCAAAAAAATTCAAGAGCATCCTAAAACACTATTTTCCTCTTATTCTCAATAATATATGGATACTCCATATGCTTCGCCGTTGCTTTTGCTACTTCTTCCCCAAAATATCGTTTCACGATATGCAATGCCATATCAATACCCGCTGAAATTCCTGCACTTGTAATAATATTTCCATCTTCAACAAAGTGTTTATTTTTACAAACTTTTACGTTTTTAAATTCATTTTCCATTCGTTCCAAACTTTTCCAATGGGTTGTAGACTCTACTCCATCAAGTAATTTTGCATTTGCTAAAATCAATGAACCTGTACAAACAGAAGTTAAAAGTTCAACTTCTTTTGCTTTTTTTAATACAAAATCCAAAATATCTTTTTCATACATTAATTTTCTTGTTCCCATTCCACCTGGAACTATTAAAATATCAAGTTTTGGGCATGACTCAAAATCATAATCAGGAATTACTTTCATCTTACCAGTTGTAGTTATTGGCTCTTTTGTTTGTGCTATTAGTTTTACATCAAAAGGTGAAATTGTATCTGCTCTTTTTGATTCATCAACTCTTGTCACACTTAACACTTCAAAAGGACCACAAAAATCTAAAACCTCAATATCATTGAATATAAAAATTCCTACTATTTTTTGCATAAGTTTTCCTTGATGTATATAAATATTAAAAGCATTATATTATTTTTTATTTGATTATAACTTTGAAATAAAAAGCAAAATTAACATTACTATTTCCATATTTATCCTATAATAGAAAATCAAAATAATCAGAAAAATATTAGGAAAAACAGATGTCTTATAGAACTTTAGAAGAAGAAATAAAAGTATTAGAATTAGGATTACCTCCAATGGAAGGTGATGGTTTTATTGGGGGAAGATTAGACCCTCAAGAAGCTAGTTTAGTTTTAGTTCCAGTTCCTTGGGAAGCTACTGTTTCATTTGGGCAAGGAACTGCTAATGCTCCTGATGCTATGAGAATTTCAAGTCATCAATTAGATGTTGAAAATTTTCATTACATCAAGCCTTATGTTGCAGGTATTGCTATGCTTAAAACTGATAAACATTTATTAAAATTAAGTCACAAAGCTAGAAAAAAAGCTTTAAAAGTAATCGAAGCACTTGAAGAGGGAAAAACAAATAAAAAAGCTTTAAAATTTGTAAATGAAGCATCGGCAACCTTAAATTCTTCAGTATATCAAAAATCTTTTGAGCAAATACAAAAGGGTAAATTCGTAGCAGTTGTTGGCGGAGACCATTCATCACCTCTTGGGCTTATTAAAGCTTTAAACGATACACAAGCTGAACCATTTGGAATCTTACATGTTGATGCTCACCATGACCTAAGAAAAGCTTATGAAGGATTTACTTACTCTCATGCTTCAATTTTTTATAATACTATGAATGAGTGTGACAAAGTTTCAAATTTAGTTCAATTTGGAATTAGAGATTACAGTAGTGAAGAAGCAAATAGAATGAAAGAATACGGTGTAAAAGGTGCATGTTTATACGATACAGATATGCAAGCACAATTGGCAAGTGGTAAATCTTTAGAAGAAGTTTATAAACCATATATCGACCAACTTCCTCAAAATGTTTATTTATCAATAGATATTGATGGATTAGAACCACTAAACTGTCCAAATACAGGAACACCAGTTCCAAGTGGTTTAAGATATGGAGAGTTAGAACATCTTATTTTTATGGTTGTAAAATCTGGAAAAAATATCATAGGTTTCGACTTATGTGAAGTTGGGGATAGCAAAGATGGATGGGATGCAAATGTAGGTTCTAGAGTTTTATACCAACTTTGTGGAGCATTATTGGCAAGTCAAGGCAAAATAAATTATAGATAAAATAAAAGACTAATCAATTAATAAAGGCTAAATAATGAAAAAATTTGATTTAATAATTATTGGAGCAGGAAGAGCAAGTAATCTTGCAGCAAGAGCTGGAAAAGCTGGAAAAAAAGTTGCTATTATTGAAAAATCTACTTTAGGTGGAACTTGCCCAAACAGAGGTTGTGTTCCTTCTAAACTATTATTAGGCTATGCTCATGTGGCAAATGCCATAAGAGAATCAGACAGACACTTTATTGACTCTTCTATAAATAATATTGATATGAAAAAAATATTTGAACAAACAAATAATTATATTTCAAAAATAGATTCCCATTATGCGCGTAAATTTAATGAAAATGTTGAGATTTTTAAAGGCGTAGGTTCATTTATTTCTAATAATGTAATAAAAGTAAATGATGAACTCTTAAGTGCACCAAAAATAGTAATCGCAACAGGAACTAAACCAATAAAAGCTCCTCATGAAAAAGCTTGGACGAGTGATGATATATTTCCTTTAGTTGGTAATATTCCAAAATCTATTACTATTGTTGGTTCTGGTTTTATCGCTTGTGAACTTTCAAGCTTTTTTTCTGCAATTGGAATCAAAACAACTCTATTGGTTAGAAGTCAAAGAATTTTAAATAATGAAGATGAAGATATTTCTGCAATCTTTAAAAAAGAATTTAGTAAAAAAATTGATATAAAATTTGACACAACTATTCAAACTACAAACTATGAAAATAATCAATTTAATCTTACTCTTGAAAATAAAGATGGAACAACAGAAAAACACAAAAGTGAAGCCCTACTTTACGCCACAGGAAGAAAATCAAATACAGATACTTTAAACCTTGAAAATACATCTATTCAAATAGATGAAAAAAGTTTCATAATAAGAAATGAATTATTTGAAACAACTGCAAAAGGAGTTTATGTTGTAGGCGATGCATCTGGAAAACACATGCTTCAACATGCAGCTGCATACGAAGTAAATCATCTAGGGAAAATTTTATTAGAAGAATGTACAGAACCTTTACATTTTAAATATATGCCCCATGCAGTTTTTACAGAACCTGAAATTGCAAGTGTTGGAATAACTGAACAAAAAGCAAAAGAACAAAACATAGAATATGTTACAACTACTACAAATTGGATAGCAAGTGCAAAAGCAATGTCTACAAGACTTGATTATCCTATTACTAAATTTATAATAAATCCAAAAAACTATGAAATATTAGGATGCCACATGATAGGACCTGAGAGTTCGACAATGATACACCAAGTATTAGCAGTAATGCATATCAACAATGATGTAAGACACTTAAAAGAAATGCTTTATATTCACCCAGCATTGAGTGAAGCATTACTTCCAGCTTCTGTTGAAGCTGTTAGAGAAGTAGAAAAGTATAATAAAAATCTTTAGTTTATAAGCTAAAAAAAGTAAACGTAATATCTTAAAATTGCTTTTACTTTATTAGTTATTTTCAATATACACCTTATATAATTCTATTATTTCTTCTTTACTTAGTTCTTGTTTTTTATTATCAGAAGCTATTTTTATAACTTTTCCAAATTCGATTTCTTCACTTTTTGTCATAGTAACTTCAAAAAATTCACTTATTATGAAACTCACCCCACCTTTTCCTGACTGTGAATTTACTCTTATGATATTTTCATATCCTCTTTTTATGTCTTTTGGGTCAATTGGTAAATATGGAACATTCCACTCTTTAGAATTTTGAGCTCTATAAAAATCCATTCCTTTTTTGATTGCATCTTGATGTCCACCACTAAAAGCTGTAAATATCATTTCACCAACATAAGGGTGTCTAATATGTGTTTTTATTTGTGTTGTTTTTTCAAAAAACTCTTTTACCTCATCTATAAATGCTAAATTTAATTTTGGCTCTATTCCTTGTGAATAAATATTAAAAGCAAAAGTTATCAAATCCAAATTTCCAGCTCTTTCGCCATTTCCAAACAATGTTCCCTCAACCCTATTTGCACCAGCAAGTACAGCCATTTCTGCACTTGCCACAGCTGTTCCTCTATCATTGTGTGGATGAACACTAACTATCAAATTTTCTCTATTTTTTAAATTCTTACACATCCATTCTATTCTATCAGCATAAATATTTGGCATACAAGCTTCTAGGGTATTTGGTAAATTTATTATCATTTTATTTTTTTGAGTTGGTTTTACTACATTTATCACTTCATTACAAATTTTAACCGCAAATTCTAAATCCGTTTGCGAAAAACTTTCAGGTGTATATTCATAAACAACCTCACCTTCAAAATCTTTTGTTAATTCAATTAAATACTTCATTCCCTCAACTGCCATAGAAATAATCTCTTCATCAGTTTTTTGAAAAACTACTCTTTTTTGAAATTCATTTGTTGGATTATAAAGATGAAAAATTCCTTTTTTCACCCCTTTCATAGCTTCAACACTTTTTTTAATCCACTCTTTTTTAGCAGGAATTAATACTTGAATAAATACATCATTTGGAATTAAATCTTCCTCTATCAATTTTCTTGTAAAATTAAAATCCGTATCACTTGCACTTGGATAACTAACTTCTATATTTTTAAATCCCATTTTAATAAGCCAATTAAAATACTCTATTTTTTGCTCGATAGTCAAAGGATTTATTAATGCTTGATTTCCATCTCTTAAATCAACACTACAATAAATTGGTGCTTGTGTGATTTGTTTATCTACCCATTTTCTTGTGATATTTTGCACAATAGGATATTGTTTATATTTTTTGAAACTCATGGTTTACTCCGGATTATATATTTTTATTTTTAGATTATATTTGATTGAATGATTAGAAATTTAAGAGAAAGAGGAAAGAAAAAAAGATAAATTGTTTTGAAATATTTATACTCATAGAAGACTCCTTTTTTTAATTTTGGAAATTATAACAATAAAAGAAAATTAAATCTTGTACAAAATTAACATTTAGAAAGAATATGTTTTTGATACTCTTTTGGAGTGATTTGAAAGATTCTTTTGAAACTTCTATTTAGATGGCTTTGGTCAAAAAAACCGCTGTTTTGTGCAACTTCAATAATGGGTAGATTTGAAGATAATAACTCTTTTGCAAAATGTACTTTTTTATTTAAAATATATGAATGAATTGGAAGTCCAAACTCTTTTTTAAATACTCGAATTAAATGAACAACACTTAAATCAAAACTCTTTGCTAAATCATCTAAGATAAACTCTTCAAGATACTTTTCATCTAAATATTTTTTAATATCTAAAGCCAATGATGATTCTTCTATTTGTATTTGCTTTGATTCAAAAGAAAAAAAAGACAAACAAAAAGAGAAAAACTTCTCTTCTTTTTCAAGTAAAGAAACTTTGTCATCCAACAAACAATCACACATTTTAATAAAATTTTTATGAATACTTTTTTGTTTAACAAGCTCAAAAGAAGATTTAAGATCAAAATCTATAGTTCTTAAATACTCTTTTTTTAGATATATAACATAACCATCTTTTGATTGCGTATTCAAAGAGGCTAAGTGTGGGATATTGTTGTTTATAATAACTATTTGATTTGGCAAAAATTCAAATGAAGTATCATTAAAAATCAGATTTAATGAGCCTTCTTTTATGGCAAATATTGTTAATTCTTCGTGAGTATGATTTTTAGAACAAGGAGTTACATCTTCTAAGTATAGTAGTTCTATAAAGCTTAGTTTATCATTTTTAAATATATTTGATTTCATCTATTATATAAAAAGAGTATGAAAGATCATACTCTTTTATTTTTTATCCTAAATTTTCTTCTACAAAATTCCAGTTTACAAGTTTCCAGAAATTTTCTAAATATGCAGGTCTTGCATTTCTAACATCAATATAATAAGCATGTTCCCACACATCACATACTAAAATAGGTTTTAGATTCTGAGTTAATGGATTTGCTGCATTTGAAGTTGTAACTATTTTTAAGTTCTGATTTTCATCTTCAACTAACCAAGCCCAACCTGAACCAAATTGTCCAATAGCTTTTGTTGTAAACTCTTTTTTAAACTCTTCAAGTGAACCAAAAGCTTTAACTAAAACTGCTTCAACTTTTACAGGAATTGCACCTTGAGTTGGTGTCAAACCTTTCCAAAAAAAGTCATGGTTATAAACCTGAGCTGAATTGTTAAAAAGTCCTCCATCTGATTCTAAAATGATTTCAACTAAAGTTAAGTTTTCAAATTTTGTACCAGTAATTAAATTGTTTAAGTTATTTACATAAGTTTGGTGATGTTTTCCATAGTGAAACTCTAAAGTTTCCTTTGACATAAGTGGTTCTAGCGCATCTAAAGTATAAGGTAAAGTCATTAATTCGTGTTTCATTTTATATCCTTTAATAATATTTTTCCAACACTTGAGCATACTATTTTTTAGATTTTGTTTGACTTACAATATTAACTTTTATTGCAATTGATAAAAAAGATAGCCTAAAAAACTATCTTTTTTATTTTAAAGTGTTAAGCGAATGCAGGTTCTAAGAAAGGAATAATTTGTTTTTTTCTTGATAAACAACCATCTAACCAAACTTTTCCATCTACTAGTTTACAGTTAAATGCTTTTTCAAAAACTGAGATATCATCAGAAGTAACTAAAACTTCCGAACCCTCTTTGATAATATCAGTTAATAAAAGTGCAACTGTATGAAGATTATTTTCTTCTTTTACTTTTTTAATGTCTGCCATTAATTCATCTTTGATGTCATCAAAAACTGAACCATCAACAACTTCAAGTTGTCCAACACCTACTTTTGTTCCATGCATATCGAAGTTTTTATAATCTCTCATTACAAGATCTCTAATTGGAGTTCCTGCAACTTGTGATTTTACTTTGAACATTTCCATTCCAACAGCACCAAAATCTTCAATTTCACAGATTTTTGCTAATTCTCTAACAGCTTTAATATCTGTATCTGTACATGTTGGTGATTTGAAAATTACTGTATCAGATAAAATCGCACACATCATAATTCCAGCTATATCTTTTGGTATCTCAACTTTATGGAAATCATACATCTCTTTTACGATTGTATTTGTACAACCAACTGGTCTTATCCAACACTCTAGTGGAGCTGAAGTTGTAATGTCTCCTAGTTTATGGTGGTCAACGATTCCCACGATTGTAGTTTTATCAAGTTCTAAAGGAGCTTGAGCTACATCAGAATAATCAGTGATAAATAATTCTTCACCTGCAAAAGAAGTTTTTAAAACTGGTAATTCAAATCCAAATTTTTCTAAAATAAATTTTGTTTCTGGATTTAGTTCACCTTGACGAGCAGCAGTTGCAGGTCGTCCAATTTTATTTAGTAAATATGATAGTGAGATTGCTGAACAAATAGAATCAGAATCTGGAATAATATGTCCACATGTATATAAAGCCATTTTATAAAGTCCTAGTTTAAATTTTCCTCATTTTATCTAAAGTTATGTTATTTTAATTTTAAAGAATAATTCTTGTATACTAAACACAATTAAAATTAAGGAGTTACTATGTTAAAAGATGAAGTTGCAAATGCATTAATAATACAGTTGAATAAAGAATTCCAATCTTCTTATATATATTTAGGAATGTCTGCTTATGCCTCAAAAAAAGGTTTAGCAGGTTCTGCGAATTGGTTTTTAATTCAATATCAAGAAGAACTCACCCATGCTATGAAATTTTTTAAATATTTAGAAAATCATCAAGTTGCTATTAACTTACCTGAAATTAAAAAAGCTAATGTTGAATTTGAATCTATTTTGGATGCTTTCCAAAAAGCTCTTGAACATGAAATATATATGAGTGAAAACATAAATGAACTTAGTGATTTAAGCATGAAAAACAAAGACCATGCAACATACAATTTACTTCAATGGTATGTAACAGAACAAGTTGAAGAAGAAGTGGCATTAAACACAATTATAGACAAAATGAAACTTATTGGAGACAATGGTTACGGTCTTTATGTAATTGACCAAGAGTTAGCTACAAGAGTATTTGTAGATCCAACAGCAGTAGCTTAAGAGTTAGATTTTTCTAACTCTTAATATCCTAACTCTTCACCAACTAAAATGATGATAATTCTATCTTTATCATCAGCTTTTACCCATGAAAATTTATTTGCAATATTATCAAGATTATGTTTTGGTTCTTTTCCCATCTCTATTGCTTTGTTATTTATTCTTTCTATATTTTTAACGGCTGCCACTTCCATAACTCTTTTAAATCCAGCTTCTACATCTTCAACAATTTTATTTATTCCAACAATTACTAAAACATTTTTAGGTCCATAAGAAAATGCAGCAACTCTATTTCCACTTCCATCTGCATTTACAAGTTTTCCATCTTTTGTGATTGCATTTGTACTTGTAACAAAAATATCAGAAACTAAACCTTGTCTTCTTCTATGAATATTTTCATCCATTGAAATTCCATCTTCATATTGATTAAACAAAGTAATATCTTTTTTATTTAATAAATAATTCAATAATCCTATCTCTTTTACACTTTCGCTGCCACCAAGACCTACGCTCATTCCAGATTTTATATATGTTTTTGCTAACTCAAAAGCTTCTTCTTTTGTTTTTACAAAATGCGCATCATAACCACAATCCTTAAAACTATTAATTAATTCTTCCATGCAATTATTATCCTATTTTTTAAATTGTCATATTATTCAATTATAATACTTAATTCTTTACTAAAAACTGCCCTACACTTATATCTTTTTTCAGTTTTGAATGTTCAATTACACTTCCATGCATAGATAAATAAATTCCATTTCTTATTGATGCATTTAAAAAACCTATTGCTTGAGAAAAATTCATAGTAGCTTCAACTTCATCAATACTCATAGGAACCATTGCACCTGTAAAAACTATCTTTTTACCTTCTACTTTGCCATCAATAAATTGAGCTGTTAAAGCAACAGTATCAGTTCCATGAATGATGATTATTTTATCACTCGTACTATTTTTTATATTTTCTAAAATAGTTTCTCTATCTTCTTGTGTAAAATCTAAACTATCTTTTGAAACTATATTTTTAATCTCAAATTCTACATTAAAACAAGATTTTACAATCTTGTCTAAGGCAATATTATCACTTGGAACTTCAAGTTGTCCAGTGATTGGATTATATCTTTTGTTAAAAGTTCCACCTGTGTTTAATACAGTTATTTTCATTTTGTTTCCTTGATGAAATTATGTACCATATTTTCAGGTTTTAATAACTCATCTAACTCTTCTTTTGTAAATAATTCTTGCTCTAAAATGATGTCATAAACTCTTTTATTTGTTCTAAGAGCCTCTTTTGCCAAACTAGAACATTTTTCATATCCTATAAGTGGATTTAAACAAGTTACAATTGTCACTGAATTTAAAATGTTTTCCATACAAACATCTTCATTTGCTGTAATTCCTTTAATACATTTTTCTCCCAAAGAATAAAATGCTCTTCTCATCATATTTATTGAAGTAAAAAGTTTATAAGCAATCAGCGGTTCAAATACATTTAGTTGTAATTGTCCACCTTCACTTGCCATTGAAATAGTCATATCAGCTCCAATTACTTCAAATGCAACTTGATTTACAACTTCGGGCATTACTGGATTTACTTTTCCAGGCATGATTGAACTTCCAGGTTGTAATGGTGGAAGATTTATTTCATTAAATCCAGCCCTTGGTCCTGAGCTTAAAAGTCTTAAGTCATTACAAATTTTTGATATTTTTATTGCAACACTTTTTAACATTCCTGAAATATGTACAAATGAACCAGTATCTTGAGTAGCTTCGATTAAATCTCCAGCACTTACATAATCAACACCTGTAACTTCTCGCAAGTTTGAAATAACTTTTCTTTGATATGAAGCTTTTGTATTAATTCCCGTTCCAATAGCAGTTGCACCTAAATTTACCTCTTTTAAAAGAGCTTGAACATTTCTTAATCTATAAATATCATCATCTATCATAACTGCAAAAGTTTTAAACTCTTGTCCTAAAGTCATAGGAACAGCATCTTGAAGTTGTGTTCTTCCCATTTTTAAAACATCTTTAAACTCAATTGCTTTTTCTTCAAAACAATCCCTTAGAAATCTCAAAGCATCTTTTAATTTATAAATTAATTCATGAAGTGTAAGTTTTATTGCCGTTGGATAAACATCATTTGTAGATTGGCTCATATTTATATGATTATTTGGATGAATAAATTCATAAGAACTTTTTGGTTTACCCAAAATCTCTAAAGCACGATTTGCAATAACTTCATTTGCATTCATATTTGTAGAAGTTCCAGCTCCACCTTGAATTGGGTCAACAATAAATTGATCATGAAATTTTCCATCAATTATTTCATTACAAGCTTGAACTATTGCATCTTTTTGAATATCAGTTAAATCACCTAATTCAAAGTTTGTCAAAGCACAAGCTTTTTTAACTTTTGCAAGGGATTTTATAAAATTTGGAAACAAAGAAATATCTGTTTTTGTAATATTAAAATTCTCTTTTGCTCTTAAAGTTTGAATTCCATAATATTTATTTAATTCAATTCTTTTTTCACCTAAAAAATCTTTTTCTATTCTGTATAATTTTTCCATGATAATCCTTATTATTCATATTTTTATAATAATATACAACTAAATTGTATAAAAAGTAATTTTGTTCTAAAGTATACCCTTCTTGAGGTATATTTTTGATTACATTTCTTGATATTTTATGCCTTAACTCTCTTAATATTTTTAATTCATTTTCTGTACTTTGAACTTTCAACTTATATTTTTTAATAACATCATTTTTTATAATAAGATCTATCTTTTAAAATATTAAGTCGTTTAAAAAAGTATTGATTTCTGAGAACAGTTTGTCTCCTTTTATATATAAAAAACTTTAACATATAAAAGGAGTGTAAAAGATGTCTTTTGAAAGTAGTAAAAGTTTATTTTTTTAACTCTTTAACAATTTTGATTAAGTAATCAGCAGAGTTTTTAGCACTTGATTTTAAAAATTCATCAAAATCAAATCCAGCATCCATATCAGCAGTATCAGAAATAGCTCTTAGTATAAAAAATGGAACGGATAAAGCATCACAAACAACAGCAACACTTGCACCTTCCATCTCTAGGGCATCTGCATTAAATGTATTTTCAATAAATTCTTTTCGTTGTGATGAGTGAACAAATTGATCACCTGTTGCAATTGTTCCTTCAATAACTTTTAAATTATTTTCTTTTGCAACTTTTATTGCAAGTCCTCTTAATTCCTTAGAAGTTTCAACAAATACTTTTCCACCTGGTACAAACCCATGAGGATGACCAAAAGCAGTAATATCTAAATCATGTTGGCAAAGTTTGTCAGCAATAATTAAATCACCAATTTGAAGTTTAGGATTAATTCCACCTGCTACTCCTGAAAATAACAATGTATCACATCCAAATTTTTCAATCATAGTTGCAGCTGTTAAACTTGCAAATACTTTTCCAATTTTTGAATATGCAATAACAATATCTAAACCATTATATGAAACTTCATAATATTTATTATTTGCAAACTCCACAACATTTACATTTTCAAAGTGGGCTAAAAGAGGTTCGATCTCCTCTTCCATTGCTCCCATAATTGCTAATTTAGTCATTTAATTCACCAATCACAGCTTCTAATGTTTTCATATCTGAAACATTCAATGTTGGTTTAGCTGTAATTTTTTTATTTAAACCTTTTAAAACAATACCATTTCCAAATTCGATAAATAAATCAACTTTATCTTCATAAGCTTTAATTGATTGTTTATATTTTACAGGACTGGTTAGCTGTGCTGATAATAATTTAATAGCTTCATCTTTTGTTGAATAAGCTTGTGTGGTTACATTTGAAATAACTGGTAAAAATTCATCTTTTAAAAACTTTTCTAAATATGGTTTTAAACTCTCAACTGCACTTTTTAATAACTCACAATGTGATGCAACAGACATATCTAAAACAATAGCTCTTTTGGCACCGGCTTCTTTAAATACATCAACTAAAGACTCTAAATCAGCTTTAATTCCTGCAAGAACAAGTTGTCCATCCATATTATAGTTTGCTGGCCAAACTTGTTTTCCAAGCTCTCTTTGTTCAAGACAAACTTTTTCAACAGTAGCATCATCTATTCCAACTAATGCCATCATTCCAGCTCCACCACCAGAACAAGCATCAGTCATAAATAAACCTCTTTTATGCACTAGTTCAATCGCATCTAAATAATCAATTGCACCAGCTGAAACTAATGCAGAAAATTCTCCCAATGAATGACCCAAAACAAATGTAGGTGCAATATTATATTTTTCTTTAAAAATTGCATTAGCAATAGAACTAACAAGTAAAATAGCTGGTTGTGTAAATTCTGTTTTTCCTATATTTTCATTTTCTTCAAATAAAAGTTTTTCAAAATCAATACCTAATCTAACACTAGCCTTTGAAATCATATCTTTAGCAATATCACTATTTTCAAAAAAATCTTTTCCCATTCCTATAGTTTGACTTCCTTGACCAGGAAATATAAAAGCTATTTTCTTCATATTTTCACCTTATTATATTTTTTAGTAAACATTATACTATTTTTTTACTTTCTAAAATAAAAAAGCTCAAGAGTAAAACTCTTGAGCTTTTTATAATATTTTTTATTGTCGTATTAAATCTTTGATTTAATTCAGTATATGTCGCAACCTGCGATCTAGTGACAACCACAACCACCATGAGATTGTTTTGGCTCTGATGTTCCACAAGAACCAGCCCCATGATCATGACCATGATCATGACCACTGCTACCACAACATCCACCACCCATAGCAGCCATACCACCAACAACACCTGTTTGAACTTCTTCTTCAGTTGCATCTCTTAAAGATAAAATTGCTACAGAGAACATTAAAGTTTTTCCAGCCATTGGATGATTATAATCAATTGTCACATCAGAATCAGTAAATGATTTAACAACAACTTGTACAGTTTCACCATGCTCACCTGTTCCATATAAAGACATACCTTCAGTTAATTCAATACCTGCAAATTGTTCTTTTGGCAAAGATTGAACGGCTTCATCATTATATTCACCATAAGCATCAACTGGTTGAACTAAAACATCAGCTTCTTCATTAGCTGACATTTCTATAAGTTTAGACTCTAATCCTGGAATAATTTGACCCTTACCTGAAATAAATTCTAAAGGAGCTTGACCAACATTTGAATCTAATTGTTCACCAGTTTTTGCATCTTTTAATGTATATTCTATACCTATTACTTTACTTGACATATTTTTCCTTTGATAATTATTTATAATTTAGTTAAATTTTGTTTTGCTACTTTAGCTTCATTAGAACTAGGATAAAGATCAATTAAAGTACTATAAAAGCTTTTTGCATTATCTTTATCTTTTGTTTTTTCAAATGAAATAGCACTATGCAATAATAATGTTGGCATATAAGCTGCTTTGTCATTTAATATAGCAGATTTTTTATAATGACTTATTGCAAGATCATACTTTTTTCTCATATACCAATTTTGTGCTAAATAAAAATTAACTTCAGCAGGTTTATAATTTGCTTCAAGAAGTTTTTCATATTTTGGAGTTGAAGCATTATAATTTTTAGAATCAAAATCTTGTTTTGCTTCTTTCATTAAATTTAATTTATCATCAGTTGTAGTTAGTTTTTTTGTAGATACTTCACTAGTCGAAGCAGTATCAATACTTGCAGTATTTGCATCTAATTTAGTCGTTGGTGCAACTTGAGAAGTTTTAATTCCAACAGCTTTTTTTAAAGCCTCAAATTCTTCTCTAGTTATAAATTGTTGCATATTTTTTTCTAATTCTTTAGAAGAAACATATTCTGTATTAATTTTATTAACAACTGTCGTTAACTTTGTTAACGCAGCTTTTAAACCATTAACTGTCTCAGCTAATTGTGCATCATTACCTTGTGATGATACAGGAGCCTTACTATTAGAACCTAAATCTGAAGACGCTCCAATTCTTTGTGCCAATTCATCAACTTTTCTCGAAGTTGAATTTAATTTCGCAGAATCACCTTCATATGTAGATTCTAAGCCTTCTAATCTATTTTTAATAGAATCAAGTAAAGAATTAATATCACCAACTTTTGATGTTAATGCATTAATACTATTTTGATTTTTCAAAATATGCTTTTCTGATGAATTTAGTCCATAAGAACCATTTCCACTAGAATCATTCGATCCATAAACCGAAACCTCTTCGGCTACGGTTAATGAACTTACTATTAAAAAAGATAGAAGATACTTAGTCATTGAAATTATTTACTTAATTCGTGTTCAACTCTTCTGTTTTTCGCCCAACAATCTTTAGTTTTTTCAGTACAAACTGGAGAACTTTCACCTAAAGAAACTAATGCAACATTTGCAGTTACACCATTTGCAACTAAAACATCTTTAACAGAGTTAGCTCTTTTTAAACCTAATGCGTAGTTATACTCATCTGATCCCCACTCATCTGTATTACCAGAAACTGTTACAGTTGTATCAGCAGTTAATGCAGATAATTTAGAAGCATTTGAAGTTGCTTTTTCTTTGTTTTCTGAAGTTAAGTTATATTTATCAAATGCGAAATATACATGTTCAATTAAAACTTTTTGACCATTGATCATATAGTAGTTACCATTTGCTGCTTTTTCTAAAGCAGAAAAACCTGCATTTGAAAGATTGCTAGAATCAGTATTTGTATTAGCAGACTCTTGAGCTCCATTATCAACATTCATATCAGCATTTTTTTCACTACAACCTGTAGAGAATAACATTGCTGCAACTAATAAAGAATAAACACCTAATTTTTTCATAATTTTGTCCTTGAAATAAAATTTGCTGAAATAATACAAGAGTGAACCTTAATTATTGTTTATAAAATAAAAATCTAAAAAAACAATGTTAATTAAGTTCACTTTATTGAGTTAATACTTTTCTATTTCTTTTAAATATTTTCTTTTAAATAATTATTTTAAATTTAATAAATAGTTATTTATAGGGATTATATTAGAATAAATTAATTATTTTATTCTAATCGTTTTATATAATAAAAAGTTGTAAAAATGACTAAATAATAACATTATTATTTAAATAAATGTATATTTCATCTATTAATTATTGTATGTTTTATTATATTTGAAAGAAAAAGTTCTTTATTGAGTAAGGATAAGAATATATAACATGTAACTATTTGATACATTTAAAATTCATTTTAATACAAAAATAAATTCTTAATAAAAAATATTTGTAAAGATAGTTAGGAGAGGTATTAATTAAGATATATAATTTATGTATCTGTAAAGCTTTTTAAGCTTTACAGTACTATGAGAATTTACCAATCAATAGATTGAATTCTTTTACCTTTAAGAGGGAATAAAAATGATTTACTATATGTTAATCTAATTATTCCAATTGAACTTGAGCCACCAAAAGTTTTAATAAATAATAATGTTTCACCATCAGTAGAAAACTTTGGAAACTGATTTATACCACTTGAAGTTAATCTTTTCATACTATCAGTTTTTGTAGAAATCAGATATAAGTTAAAGCTTTTTTCTCCCATTTCATTAGAAGAATCTTTACTACTGTATACAATATTATTTCCAAAAGCAGTGGCTGACGAGTTATTATTACTGTGATATACTAATCTTTCAACTGAACTTGAATTAATACCTTGAGCAAAGATATTAGGGTTTCCTAATCTATCAGAAACGAATACAATTCTTGTATCATTTTCAATAAAGTGCCCTCCAACATCAATTCCTCCATACTTAGTTACCTGAGTTTGTTTTTTAGTTCTTGTATCATATACAAAAATATCTGGTTGACCAGTAGGTGAAGCTGTAACTAAAAGCTTTGTTCCATCAGCATTTACATCTGAACAAGCCAACATACCATCTGATTCCATTATAATTTCTTTACTTCTATTATAAATATTTAATTTAACTAAAGTAGGTTTTTTATAATTATACGTAGTATAATAAATAGTTTTTTGCTCACTGTCTGCCCATTTTGGGAAAATATTTAATCCACCTGATACAACTGTCTTTTTATAAGTTAAAGTATAATCCCCAATCATAATATCAGCAGCACCTGATGATGTATATGTTGAAAATACAACAAATTTTTCCATCCAATCAATACCTGGTGCTTTAAAAAATGCATTTGTTGAAATAGCAGCTTTATGAGCTAAGAAAACATATCTATCTTCTTGTGTTGTAGCAAAATTCTTTTCTAATATCAGTGTTCTAGAATTTATGTCATATAATTTAGTCATCAAAGTATAAGAATCTGCTTCTTTTTTAGCAGATAAATTCAAATATAAATTTATCCCTTGATTAGATAACCCAATAATATCAGGCATATTCTCATATGAAGTCACACTATTTACTGAAACAACTTCAAAATGACCACTTACAGATAAATCATCTGCTAAATTCTTTTTAATTTTGTTTAAAGTTTCAATTTCTAATGTATCAGTTGCAACTGAAACTAAAATTTTTGGTAAAGCATTAGTTTTTTTCACTACTTCTAAATTTGCATCAACTTGTGCAAAAACAGAGCAAAATACCAATGACAACAATAATAATATTTTATACATATATTCTATCCTTCTGATTTAAAATCAACATTAATTCTTATATCTTTATCTTTTGTGGGCTTAGGATAAGCTACATTTTTTTGTTCTTCTAAGAAAGCTTTTAAAGATGAATCAAAACCTTCATCACCTGAATTAGTAATGACACGATACTCAAATCTTCCATCTAAATTAATCATAATTAATACTACCGCTTTAAGTCCTGTACCAATTGGATTCCAAACAGATAACAATTCATGTACTTTTGAAAAGTACTCATCTGTTTCTTGACCTTTATTAGCATTTGTACTTTTAACATTTGTTGCAGTTTTTTCATCTTCAAGCAATTTATCAATTTTAATATTATTAGATTTTTTTTCTTTTTCAAACTTTGACTTAAATCTTTTTGGATCAATTGACTTTTCAATGTTATTAACTTCTTCTTTCGCAACCGTTTTAGCAGTTTCTTTTACATTTGCGAATAAAGATTTAAGATCTGGTTTCTTCTCATTTGAAGCTGACGCAACCTTTTCCTCTTTAACTGCTTCTTTCTCTATTATCTTATCTGTCTTTTTCTCGACCATTTTCTTTTCAGCTTTTTCTGTAATCATATCTAGCTCAATAGTCATTGATGTTGATTTAAGATCATAAGTCTTAGGAATTGGACTCGCTAGATATGCAATTAATAAAAAACATATGAAAATGTAAAATGAAACAGCTATTATACCTGAAAGTATAAATGAAAAATTCTTTTGCATTAATTATCCGTCTGTTACTAATGCAACTTTAAAAAAACCAGCTTCTTTAACTGATTTTAAAACAAACATAATATCATCATATTTTAATTCTTTATCAGCTCTTATATGAATGGGAGTACTTTGATCTTTTCCATTTGAAAAAAGAAGAAAACTATCTGGGAAATTTGCTATTTCAACTTTATTTTTATTAAGTGTAACTATTCTATCTTTAGTAATAATAATATCAATTTTTTGAACATCTTGCGCTTGTTGTGATTTACTTCCAGTTGGAAGATTTATTTGTTCTTCAAACTCTATTACAGGAGCTGTAACCATTAATATTGCTAGTAAAACTAGCATAATATCAACTAAGGGTGTAATATTTAATTCTGGTTTATCATTAAAATCATACACTATATTAACCCTTAGCAATTAAAATTTGGGCTTGTGCCTTAAGATAAATATTTAACTCATATATCTTTCTTGAAAGTATTTGGTGAAAAGTATAAGCGAATACAGCAACAAAAATACCAGCTGCTGTTGCAACTAATGCTTCACTAATTGCAGGTGCAATAATAGAAAAAGCTACTTTTGATTGATTTGCAAATTTAGCAAAAGATTCTAATATTCCAATAACTGTTCCAAAAAGACCAATAAATGGAGATGTTGAAGAAATTATTGCTAACCAAGAAATCCCTGAACTTGCATCTTTAATTATATTAATTTCACAAGCATATAATAGTTCTTTTGAACTAGTATTATTTGTACACTTATTTAGTGCAGACAATGACGAAAATCTAGCTTCTCTAGATGTTAATGATTCTAGTGACTTAACTTCATTTTTAATAAGTGCTGTAACAGCAAAATATCTATAAAAGAAAATCCAGATTGTAACGATTAGGTAAATTGACAATAGTGCTAAAACTATATAAGTTATAGCACCACTATTTGCCAAATAATTTAGTATTGTAGTAATCATTTTATGCGAATGAATTAATTTTTGCTTCAACTGAAGCAACAGATATATTCGAATCTTTTACAGAATTTACTAATTCTTTTGCAGCTTCAATATTTTTAGCTATTTCTGAATCTTTTCCTGATGTTAATGCGATAGCACCATCTGCTAATACATCAACTGATTTTTCATCTACTTTCACATGTCCCCAGTTAATAGCAACTGCTTCTGTAGAATTTGCTTTTTCAATAACAATTACACCA
The DNA here is from genome assembly GCA_028703945.1 of Aliarcobacter sp. Classification (GTDB taxonomy): domain Bacteria; phylum Campylobacterota; class Campylobacteria; order Campylobacterales; family Arcobacteraceae; genus Aliarcobacter. The sequence continues at coordinate 21,441 of JAQVLW010000003.1, forward strand.
ACTGTTAACGAAGAGATTAATGATGAATGTCCTGGCAAAACACCAAACTCTCCCTCTTTTCCAGGGAGAGTTACTGTTTTAACATCATCATTAAAAATTTCGCCATTAGGTGTAACTATTGATAATCTAATTGTATCCATGTTATGCCTTATATGGTTTTGTTTATTTCAATTTCTCAGCTTTTGCTAGAACCTCATCGATTCCACCAACCATATAGAATGCCATTTCAGGGATGCTGTCATATTTACCATCTAAAATTCCTTGGAATCCTATAATAGTATCTTTTAATTCAACATATTTTCCTGGGCTTCCTGTAAATACTTCAGCAACGAAAAATGGTTGTGATAAAAATCTTTCAATTTTTCTTGCTCTTGAAACAACAAGTTTATCAGATTCTGATAACTCATCCATACCAAGAATAGCAATAATATCTTGTAAATCTTTATATTTTTGTAATACAGATTGAACACCTCTAGCTGTATCATAATGCTCTTGACCAATAATATCTGCATTTAAAATTCTTGAACTTGAATCAAGTGGATCAACTGCTGGATAAATACCTTTTTCAGCAATCTTTCTATTTAAAACTGTAGTTGCATCTAAGTGAGCAAAAACAGAAGCAGGAGCTGGATCTGTTAAGTCATCCGCTGGTACATAAACTGCTTGAACAGAAGTAATAGAACCTTTAGAAGTAGAAGTAATTCTTTCTTGTAATTTTCCCATTTCTGATGCAAGTGTAGGTTGATAACCAACAGCTGAAGGAATTCTTCCTAAAAGTGCTGACATTTCAGAACCTGATTGTGCAAATCTAAAGATATTATCAACGAACATTAATACATCAAGACCTTTTTCATCTCTAAAGTATTCAGCCATTGTAAGACCAGTTAATGCAATTCTATTTCTAGCACCTGGTGGTTCACTCATTTGACCATAGCATAATGCAACTTTATCAAGTACATTTGAGTCTTTCATTTCGTGATAAAGGTCATTACCTTCTCTTGTTCTTTCCCCAACACCAGCAAATACAGAGTATCCTGAATGTTTAAATGCAACATTGTGGATTAATTCCATGATGATAACTGTTTTACCAACACCAGCACCACCAAATAGTCCAACTTTTCCACCTTTTGAATATGGTGCTAAAAGGTCAACAACTTTGATACCTGTTTCAAACATTTCAGTTTTTGTTGATTGCTCTTCAAATGTTGGTGCAGATCTATGAATTGACCATCTTTCAACATCAGCAGGAATTGGTTCACCCTCATCAACTGGATCACCAATAACATTAAAGATTCTTCCAAGTACTGCTTCACCAACTGGAACTTTGATAGGTCCACCTGTTGCAATACATTCTTGACCTCTAGTTAAACCTTCTGTCATATCCATAGCAATAGTTCTAACTCTACTATCACCAATATGTGCAGCAACTTCTAATACTAATCTATCAGCATTAGCATCAGCTAATACTACATTAATAGCTTCATTAATTTCTGGTAAGTATCCGTCGAACTCTACGTCAACAACCGGACCCATTACCTGAAGAATTTTACCTTTCATGCGGGCAGCTCCTTTATATTATTTTAACGATTCAACACCACTGATAATTTCTATCAGCTCTGTTGTAATTGCAGCTTGTCTAGCTTTGTTATATTCTACTGTTAAACTATCTACTTTTTCTTTTGCATTTTTAGTTGCAGCTTCCATAGCTTGCATTCTAGCACTATGTTCTGCAGCTAAAGAATCAATTAAAGCATAATACATATTGAAATCAATATATTTATCTGTTAATTCGTTTAACACTTCTTCATCATCATCTGGTTCAATATCTAACATAGATCCAGTATCTTTTACTTCTGCAAGATCTAAGCTTATTGGCAGTAAATCTCTTACTCTAATTTCTTGAGTTAACATATTTAAAAAACCATTATAAACAATTACAACTTTATCAGTAACTTTATTTTTAAAATCTTCAACAACAGCATGAATAAACTCAGCAGCTCTATCATATTGAGGTGCAGAAGATAAATCAGAAACTCTTTGCTCTAAAGCAATTCCTTGGAAAGAAAAGAAATCAACACCTTTTCTTCCAGCAGCTCTTAATCTTACTTTTGTACCTTTTGCTTCATATTCAGCAATTAATTTACTAACAGTTTTAATTGTCGCCATATTAAAACCACCGCAAAGTCCTTTATCAGCAGTTACAAAAACAATATCAACTGTTTTTGGTGCATTATTTTGAATAAATGCTCTACTAATATTTCCTTCGTCTTGAACTTTGCTAACTCTAGCAGCAATATCAGAAAGAACTTCATTTATCTTTTTTGCATAACTTCTAGCTTGTTCTGACAATTGTCTAGTACGAGTTAGTTTTGCAGAAGATACAAGCTTCATAGCTTTTGTAGTTTTCTGAGTATTTTTAACACTACCTATTTTTACTTTTATCTCTTTTAAGTTAGCCATTGACTAATCCTTAGTTTGCACTAAATACAGTTTTAAACTCTTCTAATGCAGCTTTTAATTCTGCTTCTGTATTATCATCAATTTTTTGAGAAGATTTGATTGCATTTAAAATATTTGAATATTTTTGTTCAAAAAACGCATGTAATTCAGCTTCAAATCTTACAACATCACTAACAGCAATATCATTTAAATAGCCTTTAGTACCTGCATAAATAATAACAACTTGTTTTTCAATAACTAATGGCTTATTTACACCTTGTTTTAATACTTCTACCATTCTTTGACCAAGCTCTAATTCTCTTCTTGTAGCTTCATCTAGATCTGATGCAAATTGTGCAAATGCCTCAAGCTCTCTATATTGTGCAAGAGATAATTTTAAAGTACCAGCAACTTGCTTAGTAGCTTTAATTTGTGCAGCTCCACCAACTCTTGATACTGATAAACCAACATTAATTGCAGGTCTAATTCCTGAGTTAAATAGATTAGTTTCTAAGAAAATTTGCCCATCAGTAATAGAAATAACATTTGTTGGAATATATGCAGCAACATCTCCAGCTTGTGTTTCAATAATAGGTAACGCAGTCATAGAACCAGCACCTCTTTCATCACACATTTTAGCAGCTCTTTCTAATAATCTTGAGTGTAGATAAAATACATCCCCTGGATATGCTTCTCTTCCTGGAGGTCTTCTTAAAATTAATGACATTTCTCTATATGCAACTGCATGTTTTGATAAATCATCATAAATAATAAGCGCATGCTTACCATTATCTCTAAAGAATTCACCAATTGTAACACCTGTATATGGAGCTAAGAATTGTAATGCAGCCGAATCAGCAGCTGATGCATTAACAATAATTGTATATTCCATTGCCCCAGCATCTTCTAATGTTCTAACAATAGAAGCAACAGATGAAGATTTTTGACCAATAGCTACATAAATACAAACTACACCTTCACCTTTTTGGTTAAGAATAGTATCAATAGCAACAGTTGTTTTACCAGTTTGTCTATCACCAATAATAAGCTCTCTTTGACCTCTTCCAATTGGAACTAAAGCATCAATTGCTTTGATACCTGTTTGTAATGGCTCATGAACAGATTTTCTAGCCATGATTCCAGGAGCTTTTTCTTCTACTAGTCTTGATTCAGTAGAAGCAATAGCACCTTTACCATCAATTGGTTCACCAAGAGCATTAACTACTCTTCCAACCATTCCTTCACCAACAGGAGTAGATAAAAGTTTTCCAAGTCTTTTACAAGAAGTACCTTCTCTTAGACCCTCACCTTTTCCAAGAACAACAACACCAACTGAAGATTCTTCTAAGTTAGAAGCAAGACCTCTCTCACCATTTTCAAACTCAACAATTTCCCCAGCCATAACATTTTTTAGACCGTAAACTTGAGCAATACCATCTGCATAAGAGATAATTTTACCTGTTTCATTTACATCTACATTTAATTCAAAGTTATCAATTCTTTCTTTTATAATAGAACTGATTTCATCAGCTTGAATTTTTGCACCCATTCAATTTCTCCTTTGTAAGTTCTAAACTGCTTTTAAAATATGATCTATTAACTGTGATTTTAATCTCTCTTTAGAAAAAGAAATCTCAACTCCTAGCCCATCAATATCTACTTTAATACCATCATAATCACAAACATTTTGTGTTAATGATAATTTAACATTAAATTTTTTACTAAATTGTTCTTCGATTGAAGAGACATAATCATTTGATAATACTTGATTAGTATAAACAACACCAATATAATTATTATTCATTTTTGCAATTTGAGTGTTTAATTCTTTTGCAATAATTGGTAATAATGATAACCTTCTTTTTTCACCAAGTAGTTTTATGAAATTTTTAAAAATTCCATCCGCTGAATCAACTAAAGAGATAATTAAATCTACTTTTGCATTATCAGCAACTTCTGGAGAAGTTATAATTGAAATAAATTTTTCATCACAAAACGCTGATGAAATAGTATTTAAATTACCACTAATGCTGTTAATAACTTGATTATCTCTACCATCAATCAATGCTTTAACATATCTTTTTGCTACTAAATCATTCATTTATGCTACCTTTTTAAGAACAATATTTGCTAACTCTTGTTGAGTTAATTTAATATTTTCAGAACTTAATAGCTCTTCAAGAACTTCAGTAACAACTTCTTTTTTAGCTTTTGATATTTCAACTTTCATCATTTCTTCCAAATTTTTATTTAGATTTACAATGTCAGAATCAACAGCAGTTGCAACTTTTTGTTTAACTGAATCTATATCAGCTTTTGCACCATCAATAATCTCAGTAGCAATTTTTTTTGCTTCCTCTAATTTTTTCTGTGCATCTTTAACTTTATCTTGAGAAGCCTTTAAAGTATCTTGTACTTTGTCAAGTTCTCCTTGAATAGATAAAGATCTTTCAGCAAAAAATGCTTTAATCTTATCAGCAAGTAAATACCATAAAATTCCAGCAAATATTATAAAGTTAACGGTTCTTTGAACTAAATCAGTTTCTACCGCACCTTCGTTTGCAAGTAATGCAACTGGAACTAAAGCCAACCCAAGTAATAATATTCTTTTCATATTTCAATCCCTTTATTAAATTGAGCTAAGCTTAGCTTTTAGGCTCTCATTAAATTGAGGCATAGAAGATACTAAAGAATCTCTTAGAGCTTTAGTCTCGTCTTGTAAGTTTTTAGTAAATTCCGCAGATTTTACTTCTAAATTAGATTTAGCACTTGCAAGTTTTGCATCAGCACTATCCTTTGCTTCCTTATAAGCTTGTTCTCTAATTGCAGCTGCCTCTTTTTTTGCTTTAGCAATAATATCATTTGCTTCGGCTAATAAACCATCAACATCTGCACCGTTTGATTTCGCATCTTCTAAATCTCTTTTTATAGAAGCTGTTCTATCATCCATATGCTTTAGTAATGGTTTGAAAAGACAACTGTTTAGTCTAGCAACAACTAAAAGAAAGATGATACCAGAGCTAAGCAATAATACAGGACTTATGTCTAACATTCATTCCTCCATATTTTTTACAGTTTAGTTTAACTAAAACTCTATCATTTTAACAAAACTAACTATAAAATTATATTAAAAAAAAATATTAGCTTAGATTTTTTTTGGATTTTGTTACGATTGGATATTAAAGTAACTAATTATTTTATCAACATCTTCTTGTGAATTAAATTCTATCTTGAAATAATTTTTTTCTATTTTTACTTTTAAACTATTTTCTTTTAATTTTTCCACAATATTATTAAGAGGGGTGAAGTTATAAGCATCTTTTGGCTTATCTTTTTTAGGTTTTTCTATATCTTTTTCTTTTAATTCTTTTACTAATTTTTCAGTTTCTCTAACTGAAAGTTTTTGACCAACTATCGAATCACAAACCATTTTTTGTTCATCATTTGTAAGTCCTAACATAATTTTTGCATGTCCTGCACTAATCTTGTCACTTGCTAAAAATTGTTGTACATATGAGTTTAATTGTAACAATCTTAAAGTATTAGTAATAGAAGTTCTACTTTTAAATACTTTTCTTGATAATTCTTCATGGGTAATACTATGTTCATTTAGTAACTGTGCGTAACAATATGCAAGTTCAATTATATTTAAGTCATCTCTTTGAATATTTTCTATTAATGCTAATTCTCTTAATTTAAATTCATCAGTATCAATAATAATAGCTTTAATTTTTTCTATATTTGCAAGTTTATGAGCTCTTAATCTTCGCTCCCCTGCAACTAAAGTATAAGTACTGTCTTGATTTTCTATTACAATTATTGGTTGCAATAGACCATGTTCTTTTATAGATTCACTTAAATCATTTAATTTTTCTTCATCAAATATTTTTCTTGGCTGATTTGGATTGGCTTTTATAGCTGTTACTTCTATTTTAAAAACGCCAGATTTGTTACTTCTTGTTGAATTCTCATAAGCTGATTCAACTTCTCCCAATAATTCTCCTAATCCTCTACCTAATGCCATATTATTTTCCTACTAATAAAAATTAACTAACCTGCGATTGCTCTTGCTAAATGTGTATATGCTTTTGTGCCACTTGAATTTGTGTCATATAACATAATTGGTTTCCCAAAACTAGGACTTTCTGCTAATTTTACATTTCTTGGAATTACAACATAAGAATTATCATCTATTTTAAATAGTTTATTTTCAAAATGTTGTGCTAAATCTGCAAATACTTGTTTTGATAAATTATTTTGAGCACTATACATTGTTGGTAAAAATCCTCTAATTTGTAAAGATTGATTTATTGTTTGTTTTACCAGTTTTATAGTATTTAATAATTGTGCTAACCCTTCTAATGCAAAAAATTCACATTGAATTGGAATTAAAACAGATGTTGATGCACTTAATGTATTTATTGTAATTGGACCTAGTGCTGGAGGCGAATCAATAATAATATAATCAAAATCTTTTTTTATAGGATCAATTTTTCTTTTTAATACTAATTCTCTTTCTTTAGTATTTTTATAAAACTCTTTTTCAATTCCAACTAGTCCAATATTTGATGGAGCTACTTTTAAATTTTCAATTTCAGAATCTAAAATAATTTCACTTAATTCTTTTGTTCCTAACATTACATGGTAAATATTATATTCATAAGTATCCCTATGAAAACCTAATGAAGTTGTAGCATTTGCTTGAGGATCCGCATCAATTAATAATACTCTTTTACCTTCTAGTGCAAGTGCCGCACTTAAATTTACAGCGGTCGTAGTTTTACCTACACCACCTTTTTGGTTAGCTATTGAAATAATTTCTGTCATCTTAAACTAAATACCTTTTTATTGTTTACTTGAATAGATCCATCTTCATTTAATATTACATTTTGAAGAGAAACTTTTTGATTGTCGATGGTCGTTTGGAACTTTTTGCTATGTTGGAATTCTATCTTAAACTCACTAAATATTTGCTTCCAAAAAATCTTTTTTTCTAATTTAAAAAAATAACTTTCTAACATACTATTTGTGTCAATATTAATATCAAGTTTTCCAAAATCTTCACTAACATTTTTTAAATTTATTCCTATTCCACAATAAATTAAATTTTTTGAAACCGTAGTGATTGTTCCTCCAATTTTTTTATCATTTACATAAAAATCATTTGGCCATTTTAACCATACTTTTGAACCCATCTGCTTCAAAATATCTTTTAAAAGATAAGAAAAATATATTGAACTACTTTGTAATGGTAAATCATTTGGTAAAAATTCTTTATCAACAACGAAAGAAAAAAAAACATTACCCTCTTTTCCTATCCAAGAATTTCCTCTACTTCCAATTCCTTGTGTTTGAAAATCAGATAAAATACATAAAGGTTCACAATAACCATTTTCCAAAATATAATCTTTTATATATCTATGAGTTGAATCAACTTCTTTTAATTTTATTATTTTCATATTTTTATTATACATAATAAAAATAGAAGAGTTAATTAAATATAATCAAAGTAAAAAGGTCATTATGTTAGAACCAGTTTTACCAATTGCTATCTATTTAATTCTAGGTTATATCTTTAAAATAATCTATCAAGATAATTCGAAACAACTAATTGAATTTATTATTTACTTTTCACTACCAGGTATTGTTTTTTCAAAAATCTATCCATTAGTTCTTGATATAAAAATATTAAATTTAATTTTAATGTTTATTTCTTTCATTCTTTTTAATCTTCTTCTTGCTTATTTTGTAGGTAAAATGATGAAATTAAACCGTATTTTATTGGCTACTTTTATGATTATGGCTACTTTTGGTAATACTTCATTTATTGGTTTTTCTTATATTGAAGCCTTTTATGGAGAAGATTATATAGTTTATGGATTGATATATGATTTATTTGGTTCATTTTTACTTTTAGTTTCAATTGGAATGTTTATCATAACTTGGGGCGCTGGTAAAAAGAATAATATTACTCATATTTTTAAAAGTATATTTTTATTTCCGCCATCACTTATGTTTTTTATAACCATTCTTGTAAAATATTTTGAAGTTCCAAATTTTCTAATACTAACTTCTCAAACAATTGGTTCAACACTTGTTCCAATTGCAATGATTGCAATTGGAATGAAATTAGAACTTAAACATATTTTTGCGAGATTTCATATTGTTTCAGTGGCTATGATTTTAAAAATGATTGTTGTACCAATACTTGTATTAATAGGATTTCATTATTTTTATGGATTAAACCAAACTTGGGTTAAAGTTACAATAATTGAAGTTGCTATGCCTCCAATGACAATGGCTACAGTTTTAGCAATAAAAGGTGGTTTAGATGAAAAACTTGCAATAAATTCTTTGGTTTTAGGAGTTTTATTAAGTTTATTAACAATAACTTTATATACATCTTATTTAGCGTAAATATACGTTAAATAAGTATCGAATTTATCTCTAATCTTTGACCTCTAATAAAATCAATAGAATTAATTGCTTTTTTTGAAGGAGCTTGTAATGTCTTAATTCTTAAGCTTCCTTTTTTACAACCAATAACTATAAAATCATTTTTTATCTCTAAAATTTGACCTTGATTATTTATAGATATTTCATCATTTAATTCAATATCTTTTAATTTTAATTCTGATTCTAAAAAAATCCCTGGCCAATAAGAATAAGCTTTATATTTTAAATAAAGTTTTTTAGCATCAAAAAAATCTACTAAACCATCTTCTTTTTTAATCTTTTTACAAAAGCTAACTTCTGATTCATTCTGCTTTATTGGTTTTATATTTTCAAAATTATCTAAAGTTGCAATTGTAAGTTTTGCAGCAATTTGAGATAACTTGTCAAATGCAGCAGAGACTTCCATAGTAGGAGTTATTTTTAGATACTGTAATCCTAAAATATCTCCACTATCAAGACCTTCTTCCATAAGCATAGATGTAACACCTGTATAAATATCATTATTTAAAAGTGATTCTTGAATTGGACTTGCTCCTCGATATTTTGGTAGTAGTGATGCGTGAAGATTTATACAAGGAGCAATATCTAAAATATCTTTTGGCAGTATTTGACCATAAGCAGCAACAATTATAAAATCAGGATTTAACTCTTTTATTTGTTTTGTTACTTCTTCATTATTTCTTAATTTTTGAGGTTGAAAAACAGGAATATTTATATTTTCATCAATACAATATTGTTTAATTGAAGGTGGAGTTAAGATTTGTTTTCTTCCCACTGGTTTATCAGGTTGCGTAAATAATCCTATAATTTCATACTTACTATTTAACAACTCTTTAAATATTTCAGTAGCATAATCAGGAGTTCCCATAAATAAAATTTTTTTACTCATATCTATTCCTTATTTTTTTGTTTGAAAAATTGTTCCGCTTTTATGATTTCCATCAACTAAAAAATCATAAGCATTAGTCAAATCGAAACCTGAAGATAGATACATCGGAATATCTCTTTTCATTAAAAAATCCGCTGCCTTTAATTTTGTTACAATTCCACCTGTTGCAAATTCTGAATTCGCAGAGTGTTTCATTTCTAGTTCATCAGTACTTATTTCAAAAACATTTTTTTGTAAAATTGCATCTGCAAATTCCCTTGGATTTTTGTTATAATACCCATCAACATCAGACAATATTGCTAACATATCTGCATTAAAATAATATGCAACATGCGCTGCTAATTGGTCATTATCACCAAAAACTAACTCATCAGTAGCAATTACATCATTTTCATTTATAATTGGAAGAATTTTATTTTCTAAAAGTATCTCCATAACATTTTGAGCATTTTTAGTTCTTTTTCTTGAATCAAAATCATCTGCAATAAATAGCATTTGAGCACATGTAATATTATGTTCTTTAAATCTTTTTTTATAATTTTTTAATAGTAGCGGTTGACCAATAGCAGCAAGTGCTTGTTTATTTACAACTATTTTTTTATCGAGTTTTAAAGAAGTATATCCAGCACCAACAGCTCCTGAAGATACTAATATTACTTCAAGATTTTTTTCATTTTTTAATTTTGCAATTAAATTTACTAAATTTGCCATTCTATCAAGGGCTAGTTGCCCATCTTGAGTTAATACTGCTGTTCCTACTTTAATAACTAATCTTTTCATTTATCCTGTTCCAATAAATTATATAACGCAAATCCAAGTGGTTTAAGGTTTAATTTTGTTAAAGATGAAATTGGTAAAACAAAATATGGTTTTGTATTATCAAATCTTGAATAAATTAAATCTTGAACAAAATATGAATAATCTCCTTCAAATTTAAATTCATTTGATTTTGTAGGTTCTAATCCAATATCTTTAATAAACTTATCTATGTCTTCTTCTAAAGTTTCACCAAAATATCCATCAATTTTACTTAATACAATTGCAAAATTTCTTTTTGATAATTCACCTGAAAATTTAGCAACTTCTTCTTTTAATACTCTATATTGGTCAATCATTGTTCTGTAATTTGCAACATCAATTACAAATAAAAGTGTTTTTGTTCTTTCAATATGTTTTAAAAACTCTAAACCTAAACCTCTTCCTTCACTTGCACCATCAATAATTCCTGGAATATCTGCCATTACAAAAGAGTTGTAATTCCCAACTTCAACAACACCTAACTTTGGTGTTAACGTTGTAAATTCATAATTTGCAATCTCAGGAGTTGCATTTGAAGTAACTGAAATTAGAGTTGATTTTCCAACATTTGGATAACCAACAAGTCCAACATCTGCAATTAGTTTTAATTCTAATCTAATACTTCTAACTTGTCCTGGAAGTCCTGGTTGAAAATATGTTGGTCTTTGATTTCTTGAATTTTTAAAGTGAGTATTACCTAATCCACCTTTCCCACCTTCTAAAAATAAAACTTTTTCTCCAAGCTCTAACAAGTCAAAAAGAACTTCATTTGTTTCGTCATCAATAACTTGAGTTCCAGGAGGTACTACTAAAACAAGTGATTCTCCTGACTTTCCAGTCATTCTTCCACCTAAACCTTGATCACCATTATCTGCTTTAAAGTATTTTCTACCTTTGTAATTTGATAATGTATCAGTATTGTTGTCTACTAAAAAATAAACATCTCCACCTCTTCCACCATCTCCACCATCTGGTCCACCTTTAACAACAAATTTTTCTCGTCTAAATGCTGCACATCCCTGTCCACCTTTTCCAGATGTAACTGAAAATCTAGCGCTGTCTATAAACATATAACTTTCCTTTTAATAAATAATTAAAAACTAAAAGCAAAATTCTAACTTCTACTGTTAACTTTTAATTAGTTATGTTAATTTTTAAATAAAAAAAGGGTGTAGGCAAAGCCATACACCCTTTAAAGAAATCAATTTATCCAGAATTACGAAGCGTAAACTGAAACTTTTTTTCTCTTTTTATCTTTAATTTCAAATTTAACGACACCGTCAATTAAAGAATAAATTGTATGATCTTTACCCATACCAACATTTTGACCTAAATGTACTTTAGTACCTCTTTGTCTAATAATGATATTACCAGCTCTTACAACTTCACCACCATATTTCTTAACACCAAGTCTTCTACCAGCTGAATCTCTATTATTCTGTGTACTTCCCTGACCTTTTTTGTGAGCCATAGTTCTTCTCCTTAACTTTTGTTATGCTTATGCAGCGATTTTAATAATTCTAATTTTAGTGAAGCTTTTTCTAAAACCTCTTTTTAATTTAGAATCTTTTCTTCTTCTTTTTTTGTAAATAATTACTTTTTTAGCTCTATTTACACCTGTACCATCTAATACTACAACTGCTTCAACCTTTGCGTTTGCAACTGCATCACCAATTTTTAATTCACCATCGTTTATTGCTAAAACATCAGTAATTTCTAAAGTTTCTTTTGCAGCTTTACCAGTATAATCAACATCTAAGATATCACCCTCAGAAACTTTATACTGTTTTCCACCACACTTGATAATTGCGTACATTTTTCTTCCTCTAATTCAATTCAATATGCCAAGTTGATATATTCACATATAACTCTATTTTTCGAACCGGAATAGTATCTTATTTTAGTTTAAACTTTCTTTAAGCCTTCGCTTTTTAGCAATAATCATTTGCAATTGCTATTGCATCTATCATTATCATTGAATTCATGGGTAATGCTTTTACTGATATTGTACTTCTTGCTGGTTTATGTTCACCAAAAGCTTCAGCAAATAATACATTAACAACTCCAAAATCTCCAATATTTTCTAAATATACAGATATTTTTATAACTTTTTCCATACCACTATTTGAATCTTCTAATAATGTTCTTAAATTAGACAGCGCCTGTCTAGTTTGAACTTTTATGTCTCTTTCTAATATAGTACCATCTAATGAAATGGGTACTTGTCCTGATGTATAAATAATTCCATTTATTTTTACAGCAGGAGAATATGGACCTATTGCTAGAGGTAAATTATCACTTGCAATAAATTTCATTTATTATCCTTATCTTTTTATAATTTATAGAATTTTACAAAAAATAAACTGCTAATTAAATAAATTTAAAAAATTAATTATAAATTATAACTTACTAATTTTCCTAATTTTAACTGATAAATATTGTCTTTAATTTTTCTAATTAAATTTGCTTTTTGTTTAAAATCTAAAGTATTATCATAAGAAATTGCAGTTAACTTATTTGTGTAAAATTTATAAACCAATGTTAGCAACTCTTGATTTAGTCTTTCATCATCATAATTTTCAAGTTTTTCATTTAAAACAATAGAATTTAAAGAGATATTTTCGATATCTGTTAAAAGTAATTCAAATTCATTTTTATGCGCTTCAAACATAGAAGAATCAACTATATCCAAAACGCAATCCAATCTTTTTGGTTTTTCTAAAATTGACTTTATTATACAAAGTTCAGCAATATCAATTTTTGTTAAATTTGGTTCATATGTTCTTTGTTTATTTGAACTTATTTTTATTAAATTTTCTCTAATATTCAATTTTTGAGCTAAATATCTTTTATACTCATCTTGATTTAATAAACTCAATGTTTTTAAATATTCATTTGCTTCAGTTAGTGCTTTTTGTTTTTGGTTTGGGTCATTTATATCATATTTAGACACTATATAATTAATTGAATAAGGTATGTAAGAGATTGGATTTGAAAAAATTTCATTTAATTCACTTATTTTCCCATTATGAACCATATCAGCTGGATCCATACCATTTTCAAAAATAATAACACCACCTTCAAATTCACTTTGACTTAACATGACAGAAGCTTTAAATGCAGCTGCAAGACCTGCTTTATCTCCATCATAAGCTAAAATTACTTTTGGTTCACCTCGTCTAAGAAGTGGTAAATGTTCAGTTGTGAGTGCCGTTCCAAGAGTTGCCACTGCTGTATTAAAACCAGCTTGATGAAGCATTATTACATCTAAATAACCTTCACAAACTATTATTTGGTTTTTTTTATATATTTGTTCTTTTGCTAAATGATAACCATATAAAAGTCTTGATTTATTAAATAATTTTGTTTGTGGAGAATTAACATATTTTGCATTATGTCCTGTTATTGTTCTCCCACCAAAACCTACAAGTTTTCCAGTTATTGAATAAATTGGGAAAGTGATTCGTTCTATAAATCTAGAGTATAATCCATTTGTTCCATTATCAATTACTCCCAAATCAATAGCATCTGTTAAATTATAATGATTTGATTTTAAGAAATTTATTGTATCAATTGAAATAGGTGCATAGCCAATTTCAAATTTTTCAATTGAGAATTCTGATATTCCTCTTTTTGAAATATATTCTTTTACATTTTCATTATAAACAAAAAGTTTTTGATAATATTTATTTACTTCTTCTAAAATTTTTGTATCTTGTTTTTTTTCATCTGTATTTTCATAATCTAAATTAAAATTGTACATTGAGGCTAATTTCTCTATTGTTTCAGGATATGATAATTTTTCATATTCCATAACAAATTTTATAGAATCTCCACCTGCTCCACATCCAAAACAATGATATATCTGTTTTGAAGGACTTACAACAAAAGAAGGTGTTGTTTCTCCATGAAAAGGACAACAAGCTTTAAAATTTGCACCAGATTTTTTTAATTCTAAAAATTGAGATACTACATCCACAACATCAAGATGGTTTTTTAGATTTTCGATTGATTCTTTTTTTATCATAAATTGATTATATCTTTTTATTATTTTATATGAACTTTTATGTTAACATTCAACTCTTACGATATAAATAATTAAGGTTTTTTATTTGGATAATATAATTTTAGAATATAGAGATCCATTATTTGGAATCATCTTACTTGTTGCACTAATTTTTTTAATATCTTTTGTTACTTATTCATTTAGCATTTATAAAGAAAGATTAGCAAGAGAAGATTATAGAAAACTATCTTTGCGATTTGAACTTGGAAAGTTAAAAGAAGAAGACTATGTTCATTTATACAAAACTTACAATTTACCATTTGATTCAATTTTACTTTTAGCTTCATCTTTTTTGCATAAAGGTGATTATAATAAAGCTATTTCAGTTTATTTAACTCTCCTTGAACATGTAAATGACAGGGTAAAGAAAGAAGAATTACTTGAACTTTTAGGAACTACTTATTTCAAAGGTGGGTTTTTACAAAGATCTAAAGAGATATTTTTAAGAATTTTAAAATTCTCTCCAAGAAATAAAAATGCCTTAAATCATCTTTTATTAGTTTATGAAAAATTAAAAGATTTTCAAAAAGCAAAAGATATAACTGCTTGTTTAGAAGAACTAGATAAAGATATGAGTGTAGATAAAATCTATTTGGATTCATTGATTATTCTAAATGATTCTATCCTTTCTTATGAAAAAAGAACTGAACTTTTATATGAAATATTTAAAGAAAATAAAATTATTGAAAGAATATTTGTTTCTTTTTTAATTCAATTTAATAAACCATTTTTTTGGGAACATATAAGTGAATTTAACTGTTCAAAATATATGGATGTAATGTGGTATTTAAATTTTGATGATATTAATTTTGATAAAGTTTTACAAAATAATTTTTTAGTAGAGTTATATAATGCAAAAGGATACTTAGATACTTTAAAACATAGCAGTGATTTTGATTTTGATATTTTAATTTTAATAAATACACATGAACATAAAATAAAAGCTTCTTTAGATTTTGAATTTGTTTGTACTATCTGTAAACATTCTTACCCTATTTTTGATACAAGATGTCCACATTGTCATAATATTTTAACTCTTGATGTAAAACATAGACTAACTAAATCATTTTATACATCTAATCAATCTTTACAATAACTCAACAACACTTTCATAATAAAAGATGTGATATACTTGCATGACTTTAAAAAATAAAAAAGGAAATATATGAGCGATTATTCAAAATTAGAAAAGTGTTTGGATTATCAGTTTAAGAACAAAGACCTGATAATCGAAGCACTTACCCACAAAAGTTATAAAAAACCTTATAACAATGAAAGGTTAGAATTCTTAGGAGATGCTGTTTTAAACTTGATTGTTGGAGAATATTTATTTCTACAATTTCCAAAATCAAATGAAGGCGAATTATCAAAAATAAGAGCATCATTAGTAAATGAAACAGGATTTACTAGACTTGCAAATGACATAAAACTTGGAGATTTTATCTATATTTCAACTGCTGAAGAAAGAAATAAAGGAAGAACAAAAGCTTCTATTTTATCAGATGCATTTGAAGCAATTATGGGTGCAATTTACCTTGAATCTGGACTTGAGACTTTAAAACCAATTATTTTAGATCTACTTGAGAGATCTTATGACAAAATAAATCTTGATGTACTATTTAGTGATTACAAAACAGCTTTACAAGAAATAACGCAAGCACAATTTGCTTCAATTCCTGAATATAAAATTGAAGGTTCATATGGACCTGATCACAAAAAAGAGTTTGAGGTATCAATTTGGATTGATGGTGTTAATTACGGAAGTGCAAACGGTAAAAGTAAAAAATTAGCACAACAAGCCGTTGCCAAAATAGCAATAGAAAAACTAAAAGAGGTATAATTTAAATGAATACTTTTGGACACAGATTTAGATTTACAACTTTTGGTGAATCACATGGCAAAGCCCTTGGATGTATTGTTGATGGAGTTCCAGCTGGCATAAAAATAGATGAAGAGTTTATTCAAAATGAAATGAATAGAAGAAAACCTGGACAAAATAAATATGCAACCTCTAGAAAAGAAGGTGATATTGTAGAAATTCTTTCAGGAGTTTTTGAAGGCTTTACTACTGGAACTTCTATTTCAATGATTATTTTTAATGAAAATCAAAAAAGTGGCGATTACTCAAATGTAAAAGATTTATTTAGACCTGGTCATGCTGATTTTACTTATTTTAATAAATATGGAATTAGAGATTATAGAGGCGGAGGAAGAAGTAGTGCGAGAGAAACAGCAGCTAGAGTTGCAGCTGGTGCAATTGCAAAACTTATGCTAAATGAACTTGATATAACTATCCAAAGTGGAATTTCTGAGATTGATGGAATAAAAGCAACTACTTATGATTTTTCAAAAGTTAGTGAATCTGAAATTTTTGCTCTTGATTTAAGCGTTGAACAAGCTCAAAAAGATGCTATTCTAGAGGCAAAGAACTCACATAATAGTGTTGGTGGAGTTGCCTTAATAAATGTAAAAAATGCTCCAATTGGGCTTGGAGAACCTTTATATTTTAAACTTGATTCTCAAATAGCAAATGCAATGATGAGTATAAATGCTGTAAAAGCTGTTGAAATTGGAGATGGTATTCTAGCTTCAAAAGTAAAAGGTTATGATAATAATGACCAAATAAGAAAAGATGGCTTTAAAACAAATCATAGTGGTGGAATTTTAGGTGGTATCTCAAATGGTGATGATATAAATGTAAAAGTTTATTTCAAAGCTACTCCTTCTATTTTTATAGAACAAGAAACAATAGATATACACAATGATGAAGTAAATTGTCAATTAAAAGGACGACATGACCCATGTGTAGCAGTTCGTGGAAGTGTTGTTGCTGAATCAATGATGGCTTTAGTACTTGCAGATATGGTTTTACTAAATATGTCTTCTAAAATGGAAAATGTTAAAAAAGTCTACTCTAAATAAAGATTCGTTTAAAGTTTTTTATATATACTTTCAACTTAAAGCAACTCTTTGGTCAAGGGTTGCTTTTTTTATTTCAATTAATCCATAATTGAATCTAAAGCTTTTTTGGCATTTGGCCATCTGTTATGAGCATTTAACATAACCATCAAAATATCTTGATTACCTCTTTTAGCTCTAGCAATTAAACAAGCTCCCGCTTTATTTGTATATCCTGTTTTAACACCAATAATATATGGCTCATCTTTTAAAAGTTTATTACTTGTTGTGAAAAAATATTTCTTATTTGTATTTAATGCAGAAAAAGAATATTTATCTAGTTTTACAATAGAATTAAAAGTTGGATTTTTTATTGCATATTCGGTAAGAACCAATAAATCCCTAGCTGTAGATCTATGATTTCCCGCATCAAAACCACAAGGATTTGTAAAATTAGTATTTGTCATACCTAATTGTTTTGCTTTAATATTCATCATATTTACAAATAATTGTTTATTTCCTTTTCCTAGATAAATTGCAATAGAATTTGCTGCATCATTAGCAGATCTAATTAAAGCAGCATGTACTAAATCTTTTAAGTAAAATTTTTCACCAACTTGAAAATTTGCTATAGTAGGTTCAACTTTTTTCATTTCAGGTGTAATTGTAACAACACTGTTCATATTTCCACTTTCAATTGCAAGTATGGCAGTCATAATTTTAGTTAAACTAGCTGGACTTAATCTTTGATTTTCACCTTTTGTAAATATCAATCTTTTTTTATTTAAATCCTTAATAATTATAGAATCTAAATCTTTTTCAATTTTATGAAAAACTTCTGAACTATCTGAAAATACCAAAGTTGGAATAAACACAAAACATAAAACTGTTAAAAAAAATCTCATAATACAACCTAATTTGAAAATTACATTTGATAAAAAATGTTAAAAAATATCTTACAACTTACTGTTACGATTTTACAAAAACTAAAACTAATATTAAATTTTTGTCAAAGAACCCTCTTCAATAAAAATCTTTACTTCTTGACCAGGATTTAAGCCATATAAACTTTGTTTATTATCTGTTTCATTTATTTTTTGGTCATCTCTTTTATCAACTTCTTTCTTAGATAAATCAATTCCAACATAATTATCTTTCATTAACCAAGCTTTTATATTTCTAGATTCATACTCTTCACCATCAATAGTACAGTTAACTTTTAGAATTTTTGTATTTGCAACATATTTATCTACTGATTTTGCTTCACCTAAAATTCTACAATTATCTGTTCCTAAAATAATAGGTGTTGAATCAGTATTTAAACTTTTAATACCTGAAATTAATTTTGCAGATGTATATTGTAAAGGTTTTATAATATACTCATTATTTTTTTTGATTATATCAATACTATATTTTGGTCCTGTATCTACCTGTTTTGAAGCACATCCAGCAATTAAAAATCCTACTGCTACTACTGATGAAATAATTTTTATCATATTTAATTTCCTTTATATTTTATATCGAGTTCAATTTTATATATTATATCAAATAATACATTATTCCTACATCTTCAAATCTCTTTTTTTAATTCTTCAAGCCTTAAAATCCTATCTTCAGTCGTAGGATGTGTTCTAAATAAATTCCCAAAAGTTGATTTAAAACCTGAAAAAGGATTAATAATAAACATATGGGCTGTTTGTTCTGTTGCATTATGAATTTGATGTCCACTTCTTGCATAATTTTCTAATTTTGCTAGTGCAGATTGCAAACCAGATGGATTTCCAGTCATTCTAGCAGATCCTTCATCAGCCATATATTCTCTACTTCTACTTACAGTCATTTGAATAATTGAAGCTGCAAGTGGTAATAATATTGCCATTACAATCATCATAATTGGATTAGAACCTTGTCTATTATTATTTTCACCAAACATAGCTCCAAATTGCATCATATTTGCAATCATTGCAATTGCTCCTGCAAAAACAGCTGCAATTGTACCAATTAAAATATCATAATGTTTTATGTGAGATAACTCATGGGCAATTACTCCTTCAAGTTCTTTTTCATTTAACATTTCATATAAACCCATAGTTACAGCCACAGCTGCATGTTCATAGTTTCTTCCTGTTGCAAAAGCATTTGGAGTATGGTCAGGTATTAAATAAACTTTTGGCATGGGAAGTCCAGCTTTAAGTGTTAATTTTTGAGTAATCTTATAAATAGGATGTCTTGCATCTTCAAGAAGTGTTGCATCATAATGTTTTAGAACTTGTTGATCTGAATAGTAATATGCATAAAAGTTCATTCCACCTGCCATTAGAAATGCAATAAGCATCCCATTTGTTCCACCGAAAGAATAACCTATAGACACAAACAAAACTGTAAGAAAAGTAAGTAAAAAGACTGTTTTAATTTGTTCCATTTAATTCTCCTAAATTTTCATATATTCTAACAAATATTAGTTAATAAAAATTAAACTATATATTATTTAAAATAAACTATATATTTTGTATAAATTTTATATAAAGAAAAGTAAAAATAACTTAAAATAACTTATTATATATAACTCCAGAGGAAAAATGAAAAAACTTTACATTGTAAGACATGCACAAAAAGAAAATGAACTATTAGAACAAGATGATTATGATAGAGAATTAAGTCCAGAGGGAATTCAAGACGCGCAAAATATGGCAAAATTTTTTGCATTAAAAAATCTACCCATTGATTTAATAGTTGCAAGTCCAGCAGCTAGAACAAAAAAAACTGCTGAAATCTTTGCTGAAGCATTAAAATATAACAAAACTATAATGTTAAATGAAGTTTTATATATGGCTTTTGTTAATGAGTTAATAGAAACTATAAGTTACACTTTTGATACAGTTGATTCAGTACTTTTAGTAGGACATAATCCATCATTAACAGCACTTGCAATTACACTTGTTGGATTTAAAGAAAAATTTCAAATGGGTGCAATTATGGAAATAGAGTTTGATTGTAATTCATGGATTGATATTTGTAAAGAGAATGCAAAATTAATTTGCTATGATTATCCAAATAAATAATAAAGTTGAAAAAACTTTATTATTTAATCTATATTTTTATTTAAAAGAACAACCGAAGCTAATTGCGTTAATTCTTTTATATTTTCTGATGTAATTTTAGGATTATCTCCAATTATTGAAGCAAAAATATCTGTAAAATTTTCTCTTGCCCAAGTTCTTAATTCAACAGCTGTCATAAATTTATTTGTAGAAATTACTTTCCCTTTTTTGTTAGTAATTGTGACTTTTGCACTATCACTATTTTCAAAATTTCCTTTAATTCCATCATTATTAGAAATTTGATATGTAACAGCTGCATCATAAATTTTTCCACTTACTAAAGATCCATTATCAACTACTTTTCGTGGAAATCCTGTTGCTTTAAAAAACCCATCCCATTGGTCCGCTAATAAATTAGTAATACCAAAACTTATAAATAATAAAATTAACACAAAATATTTTTTCATTTTTTTCCTAATTTAAATCTATTTACCTAGACAAAATTCACCAAACATTACATCTAACATCTGATCATTTTCGTAAGGTCTTGTAATTGATGAAATTTGTTCCAATGCATCTGTAATATAATGGGCAAAAAATTCCAATTCTCCAGTTTCAAGTGGATTTTTAGATAAATTTATACTATAAAGTGTATTTTCAACAGATAAAATTTGTCTTTTTGATATTAATGTCATTTCATCACTATGAGTATTTGAATCTAAAATCATCTCAATTTTTTTAATTAATGGATTAATATCTTCTTTAGTTGATAACTCAATAAAATCATCTATCTTAGTTTTATCAAAATGATTTTGTAAATCTGATTTATTTAATACTTTTAATATCTCTTTATTTGAATTTTCATCTATTAATTGGATTATTTTGTAATCTTCAACATCGCAAACTTTACCATTATCAAACAAAGCTATCACAATATCTGCTTCACTTATAGCTTGGATAGATTTTTCAATTCCAATTTTTTCTATAACATCTCTTGCATCTCTAATTCCAGCTGTATCAACTATTTTTATAATATGTGTCCCAATTCGTACAGACTCTTCAATCGTATCTCTTGTAGTTCCTGCAATATCTGAAATAATTGCTCTATCGTAATTTAGAAGTTTATTTAGAAGTGAAGATTTCCCTACATTTGGTTTGCCAATGATTGCAACTTTAAAGCCTTCAATCATTCCTTCTCGTCTACGGCTAGCATCTAAAGTATTAGATAGTTTTACAATAATGTTTTCCATTTTATTTTTGATTTGAGCAAAAATATCACTTGGTAAATCATCTTCTGCATAATCAATTGAAACTTCAGTATAAGCTAACATAAAAAGTAAATCTTCTCTAATTTCATTTACAAAATTTGTAAGTTCACCTTTTAGTTGTCGAGCTAATAGTTTTACAGCATCTTCGCTTCTTGCTTCAATAATTTTTGAAATTGCTTCTGCTTTTGTTAAATCTATCTTATTATTAAAAAAAGCTCGTTTTGAAAACTCGCCAGGATTTGCGATTCTAGCTCCATGTTTTAAAGCTTCATTTATAAGCATATTTGCAATTGCAACTCCACCATGACATTGGAATTCAATAACATCTTCACCAGTAAAAGAAAAAGGTGCTTTAAAATATAAAACTAAAGCTTCGTCTATTACTTCACTATTAAAATCATACAAAGAAGAAAGAGTTGCAAGTCTTGGTTGGAAAGTTGTTTTTTTTGAAATTTTTGTAGCAATTTCAAGAGCATTTGCCCCAGAAATTCTAACTATAGAAATAGAGCCAATTCCATTGGCTGTTGCAATTGCAACAATTGTAGCATTATCAAACAAGATTAAATTTCTCTTGCTCTATATTCATTAACAAGTACATATTTGTCACCTCTGATATTTGTTTTTACAGCAACATATTTATCAGGGAATTCATCTCTTAATTTTTTTAAAGCAATATGAACTAAAATACCATCAAGTGGTTTTGTTTTAAAAGTACCTTTTTCTTTAATTATTTCAATAATTGGCTCAAGATATGTATAAATAGCTTCTTCTTGATTTTTTAAAAATTGTGCAACTTCAAGTCTTAGCATTAACCCATATTTTTCATTAATCCAATTGAATAAAATATAAGATAAGGCTTTATATCTGTAGCCTTCTTTTCCTATTAATAAAGCTGAATCTTCACCTAAAAACTCAACATACAAAGTTTCTTCATCATAAAATTCAACATTGATTTTATCAAGACAATAACAAGTATTATCAAATAATAAATGAATACCCTCTTGTACTTCTTTTAAAATTTTTTCTTTATCTTTTTTAATAATTATTTTTGAAATCTCACCTTGTGATTCTTCATGATAAAATTTATCAAAAATTTTATCTTTTGAACCAACCTTAGGAACACAAGATGAAGATTCAATTTCATCTTCATGCTGAGAAAGATTTCTTTCTTCTTTTTGATTTGAGTATTCAATTCTTTCTGAAACTTCTTGAATTCTAACGTCTTTATTTCTAAATGATTTAGTTTCCTGAACATATTTTTTACAATTATCTTTAAAACATACTTTTATAATTGCATTTTTTTTTCCAAAACCAAGAAAACCTTTACTTGGTTGTTGGATAACTTCTATTTCTAATTCAGTAATAGAACAATTAAACTCTGCTGTGGCTAATTCATAAACCTTTTCTAGGCAATCCGATTCAAACTTTTTCATATTAAGTTCCTAACTTTTCTCAGCTCTTTTTCTTTCAAATACACTATTAATATAGTATTGTTGACCGATTGTAAATAGATTATTTATAAACCAATATAACGTAAGTCCTGCTGGGAACCATAAGAAAAAGAATGTGAAAATAACTGGTAAAAATTGGAATATTTTCTTTTGCATTTCATCTTGCATTGTATTTGGTGTAATTTTTTGTTGTAAAAACATTGTTATACCCATTAAAATAGGTAAAACAAAATAAGGATCCATTTCAGCTAAGTCATGTACCCAGAACATCCAAGGAGCACCTTTTAATTCAATTGCATTTAACAAAACTCTATATATTGCAAAGAATACTGGAATTTGTAAAATTAACGGTAAACATCCACCCATTGGGTTTGCACCATGTTTTTTATAAAGTTCCATCATATGCATTGATTGTTTTTGTTTATCATCTTTATATTTAGCTTGAATTTCTTTCATTTTAGGAGCTAAATCTTTTAATTTCTGCATCGATACCATTCCTTTGAATGATAACGGGAAAAGAACTAATTTAATTAAGACTGTTAAAATAACAATTGTCCAACCCCAATTTCCAACATAACCTTGGATAAATTGTAATAATAAAAACATTGGTTTTGCAATAAATGTAAACCAACCATAATCAATTACATCAATTAATTCAGGATTTAATGCTGCTAAATCTCTATGATTTTTAGGTCCAATAAAACCTGAAAAAGTTACAGCATTTCCTCCATGAATAAATCCTTGAGGATCAGATTTTGTATCTGGCATTAACGTTATACTTAATGATTTTTCAAAATTATAAATTACAGTTGTATAATATCTATCAAAACTAGATATAAACTTTGCTCCAACAATATCTTCATTTTTATCTAATTTTCCATCTACTATTGTTTTTAATGAATTATCATTTAATTTTGAAATAAATCCATGAACAGCATACATATCAGCTAAAACATTTGGTCTAAATCCATTTGTAATAAAAAACTCTTTTTCATTTGTTGTACTAACATTTAAATCATAATGTCCATCAGGATAAAAAGTTAATTTTTTAGTTAAAACTGTTCCATTTAGATTTTGAGTTAAAATTAATTCTTGTGCAGATGTTGTAGCATCAATATTTGCAGAATTTGCAACTACTGAAACTTTAAATGCTTCTGCATTAATATTTACATCTGCAAATCTAACTTCGAGTGGTCTTAATTGGTTTGCTTCAAATAATTTAATTTGATTACCATTTTCATTTCTATATTTTTCTTCAACTAACGTAACTTGAGCAATTCTACCTAAAGTATCAATTTCTATAGTACTTTTAGCTGTTTTAATTGTAGAAACAGTCTGTACATTTCCTATCGACTTTGATGATAAAGCATCGGCAGAGTTAAATGCACTTGCTGGACTACTATTAGCATCTGTTATTGCTGTTTTTACATCAGGTGCAACATTTTGCTTTTGTTCTTGTTCTTGCTTAACAAGAGCTGCTTTAGCTTCTTGTTGTGGTTTTAAAACCAAAAACTCATAAGCTATGAAAAATACAAAAACTACCAATGTCATAATTAACATTCGTTTTTGCATACCGTTATTTTGATTCATGTTGTTCATTCTTTTTTTTCCACTCCCGATTCTTTACTACTAAATACTTACCATTTTTCAATGGAATATACCAATATTTTATTTTGATTTTTTCAAAATTGATATTTTGATTTGCGTTTAACTTGATGGTTGGATAATCAAATCCACCTGCAAAAAGTTGATTACATTTTAATATTCGCGTTATTGTAAAATAAATCGCCTTAAAAAAAGTATTATTGTCCAATTGCCATAATGCATATTGAGAACATGAGGGATAATATCTACATGATCCAAAAGATAAAATTGTTAAATATTTTTGATAAAATCTTATAAAATATTTAAAAATAGTTTTCATGTTAAAACTTCTAATCTCTTTAATGCGAAATCAAAATCTTTTTTTAACTGTAAAAAGTCTTTATTGTGTAGTTCTATTTTAGCAACAAATATATAATTACCAACTAATAATTGTTTTTCATAGGAAGCAAATAAAGCACGCATTCTTCTTCTTGCTTTATTTCTGTTTACCGCATTTCCTACTTTTTTTGAAGTAACAAAAGCAGCTTTTAGTGTAGTGCTAGAACTAAAAAAAGCGACAAAGCTGGTGGTATGCCATCTTTTGCCGCTTTTATATAGTTTGTTAAAGTCTCTCGAACTGTTAAGTCGATGTTCTTTATTTAAACAGCTAATTTATGTCTACCTTTAGCTCTTCTTCTATTAATAACTCTTCTACCATTTTTAGTAGCCATTCTTACTCTGAACCCGTGAGTTCTTTTTCTTGGAGTATTGTGCGGTTGATACGTTCTTTTCATCTTAGATTTCCTCTATATTCACTAAATAAGTTGAGGATTATAGTTAAATTTTGCTTAAATATTCTTTAGTTTATTTTAACAATTACTTCATTATCCACAACATCAAACTCAATATTACTTCCCTCACCTATTTTATCTTCTAAAATTAAATCAGCTAATTTATCTTCAACTATCTCATAAATGGCTCTTTTTAAAGGTCTTGCACCATAAACTGGATCAAATCCTATTTTTGCAATATATGCTTTTGCATTTGATGTTAAAGAAATTCTTATATCTTTTTCTTCAACTTTTTTCTTAATATTATTAAATAAAATATCTACAATATTTGTAATTGCTTCTAAATTTAATTGTTCAAAAATAACAATATCATCAAGTCTATTTAAAAATTCTGGTCTAAAATGAGATTTCAACTCATCTAAAACAGCTTTTCTTCTTTCTTCTTTATCACTTATTTCAATAATTCTTGCACTTCCAATATTTGAGGTTAAGATTATAATTGTATTTTTAAAATCAACTGTAATACCTTTATTATCAGTTAATCTTCCATCATCTAAAACTTGTAATAAAATATTAAATACATCAGGATGAGCTTTTTCAACCTCATCAAATAAAATTACACTATAAGGTTTTCTTCTTACAGCTTCAGTTAATTGACCACCTTCTTCATATCCAACATAACCAGGAGCGGCACCCACAAGTCTCGAAACAGCGTGTTTTTCCATATATTCACTCATATCAAATCTAATAAGTGATTTTGGGTCATCAAATAAGAATTTTGCTAAAGTTTTTGCACTTTCAGTTTTTCCAACTCCCGTTGGCCCTAAAAATAAGAAACTTCCAATTGGTCTATTTGTTTCACTTAATCCTGCTTTATTTCTTTTAATTGCTCGACTTATTGCTTTTAATGCTTCATCTTGTCCAATTACATCTTTTTTTAGGACTTCTTCAACCATTAAAACTTTTTGTTTTTCTGAGTCCATCATTTTATTAACAGGAATTCCAGTCCATCTTGAAACAATACTTGCAATTGCTTCTTCATCAACTGAGTTTCGTAAAAGAGTTCCCTCTTTTTGCATTCTTTTCCATTTTTCTTCATTTTCTTTTATTTTAGCTTCTAAAGTTGGAATTTCTCCATACTCAATTTGAGCTGCTTTTTCAAAGTTTGATTCTCGTTTTGCAATATTTGCTCTATTTTTTAATTCATCAATTTTTACTTTTAACTCACTTGTTATGTTAAAAGTCTCTTTTTCATTTGCAAATCTTGCTTCTAAATTTTGTTTTTCTTCATTTTTATCTGCAAGTTCTTTTTCTATTTGAATAATTCTTTCTTCATTTTTTTTGCCCTCTTCCATTTTTAGAGCTTCTTTTTCAACATTTAAAGTTTGAATCTCTCTTTTTATAGAAGATAAGGCATTAGGTTCACTTTCAATTTGCATTTTAAGTTCAGCCGCTGCTTCATCTATTAAGTCAATTGCTTTATCTGGTAAAAATCTATCTGTAATATATCTATTTGATAATTTTGCAGCTGCAACCAATGCACTATCATTTATAGTTACATTATGGTGAGTTTCAAGTTTTTCTTTTATACCTCTTAATATTTGTAAAGCTTCATTAACACTTGGTTCATTTACATTTATTGGTTGAAATCTTCTTTGCATTGCTGTATCTTTTTCAAAATACTTTCTATACTCTTTTAAAGTTGTTGCACCAATTGTATGTAATTCACCCCTTGCTAATGATGGTTTTAAGATATTAGCTGCATCCATAGAACCTTCACTTGCACCTGCTCCAATGATTGTGTGAATTTCATCAATAAATAAAATTATATTTCCAGCTTTTTTAACTTCATCAATAACTGATTTTAGTCTATCTTCAAATTCACCTCTATATTTTGCACCTGCAATCATTGAACTCATATCAAGTGTAATTACTCTTTTATTTAAAAGTGAAGTTGGAACATCTTTATTTACTATTTTTTGAGCAAGTCCTTCTGCGATTGCTGTTTTTCCAGTTCCTGGTTCTCCAATTAAAATTGGATTGTTTTTTGTTTTTCTAATTAAGATTTGCATCATTCTGCTGATTTGTTCATCTCTTCCAATAACTGGGTCAAGAAGTCCATCAATAGCTTTTTTATTTAAATCTATTCCATATTTATTTAAAGCTTCAAGATTTTCATCTCCACTATTACTATCAATAGTTTTTCCGGCACGCATTGCTTCAAGTTCTTTTTTTGCTTCTTTTAAATCTACATATTTTCCTAATACATCTTTGATTACAGAAGAATCAAGATTTGAAATAAGCCATGTATCAACAGCTATAAATTTATCTCCAAAACTTGCCATTAATCCTTCTGCACTTTGTAATGAAGAAAGAAGATTTCTTGATAATTTTATACTCTCTTTTGTAACGCTTGAAACACTTGGAAGTTTTGAAGCGTATGATTTTGCTTCAAGTTCAACTGCTACCTTATTTACATTCATTTTATTTAATAATTGATTTAAAACAGAATTTGTATTTGATAATAATGCCCAAAGTAAATGTATTACTTCAACCTCTTGGTTTTTATTGTGTAAAGCTAAAGCTACACTTGAGTCTATTGTTTCTGTAAGTTGATTTGTTAGTTTTTCAAAAATTTTATTCATATCTGGCACTCCTTTAATTTAACTGCTAATAAAATTATAGCACTTGAGTCAATGATTGTCAAGTTATATAATATAATCTTCTAAATTTTGATTCTCTTTTATTGGTAATACAATAACCAATGAACAGCCTTTATATATATTCCCATCTTTTATCATTTCTGTATTTTTTGCAGAAATAGAACCTTTCATGTGTTCAACTACAATTTGATGGGACATATAAAGACCAATTCCTGTTCCTTGTGATTTATGTTTTGTTGTAAAATAGGGTTCAAATATTTTTGAAATAATAGTTTCATTAACACCTCCTCCATTATCATTCACTTCGACAATACATTTTTTATTTTCAATTGATGTTTTGATATTTATAAATCTTGCATTTTTAGGTTGACTAATTAATGCATCTTTTGCATTATTTAAAACATTTATTAAAACTTGCAAAAATTCATTTGGATAGCCATTTATTATTAAATCTCCATCAAGATAGGTTTCAACTTGAATACTGTGATTTTGAATACTTGATTTTAAAAGTTTTAAAACTTTAAAAATACTATCATTTACACAAAAGTCCTCTATTACTTTATCTGCTTTAAAAAAGTTTCTAAAATCATCAATAGTTTTTGATAAATATTGTGTATTTTCAACTATTAAATCCAATGATTCATATAATCTTTCATCTTTAATATCATTAATTTCTTTTTCAAGTTTTATACCACTTGCACAAGTACTAATTACACTTAATGGTTGTCTCCATTGGTGAGCAATATTTCCAATCATTTCTCCCATTGATGCCATTTTTGATTGTTGAAAAAGTAATCTATCTTTTGCTTTTAATTCTGTAATATCAATAAGTGTTGAAAGTTTTACTTTTTTACCATTTAATTTAATAAACTTTCCCTGTCCTAAACAAGTATATTTTTGGTCATTTATAATAATATCAAACTCATAAGGTAAAGTATTTTTTTTATAGTTTTTTATAAATAATTCTTTGTATTTATCATCAACAAAGTCTAATAAATTTTTGCCTATTAGCTCTTTTTTATCATTAAATTTAAAAAACTTTACAGCAACATTATTTGCATCGATACAAATACCTTTATCATGTATCACTATAACTTCCATAGTTGAATTAAACAAAGATTTAAAACTATTTAATGAGGCTTCCAATGAATCTTCTCTTTTATCAATTTCTATTTTCATTTTATTAAAACTATTTAAAAGAATGTTAAACTCGCCATAATATGATTTTCGTATCTCTATATTATAATTTCCATTTGCAATACTTGTAGTTGTTTGTTGTAAATCATCTAAAGACCTAAAAATTCTTCTTGATATTCTCAAAGATAATAAAACTGCAACAATAATAAAAGTTATAATACTAAAAATCATTCCAAAAATAATACTATTTAAAGATTTTAAAATTAGTTTATAACTTTCTCTTACAACTATTTTCCAACCTGTTTTTTCAATAGAAGTATATGTTCCGTATTGTTCTTCGTCAAAAGAATTTGAATAAAATATTGTGAATTCATAAGGTTTTAAAATATCTATTAAATGTGTAAATACTTTTTGACTCTTTTCATTAAACCTTTGTAGAACTAAATCTGGATTATTTGGATTTAAAATTACAGTTCCACTACTATCAAAAATTTTCACCATGTGAGTATTATCTTGATTTTTAAATCTTGATATAAAATCTGAAATCTCTTTTAATTGAACCATTAAAACAACTACTTTATCTTCTAATCTAAAACTATATGAAATGGCAGCTTCTTCGTCAACTGTTGATAAAAAAACATTTGACCAATAATCATCATTTTCTTTGATACCTTTAAAATACTCTTGATTAGAATAATCAAAACCTTTATAAATTTTTATATTTGTTGCAGCATAAAAATCTTCAATAATTCCATCTTTATTTAAAATTAAGATGCTTGAAATATTTGTATTTGTATCAACAATATTTTTAAGTAAAGTAACATTATCTTGATGATAATTACCTTTTATATAAAAAGATATTTTAGATATTTTAGATAAAAATTTATCCATTTCAGATTCAATTTGATATAAAACTTGTTTTTGATTATGTTGAATAATATTTAATTTAGATAAATAAAAATTAACCATAGCAATTAATCCAATACTGATTGCTATAAAAATCGAAAAAGATATTAAGATTATTAAAATCTGTTTTTTTAAACTTTTTTCTTTTTTCATTCTACTTTTTCAAACTTTCCATTTATTACTTTAAATGTGTTAAATCTTCTAATTACATCTCCATATTGATCAAAAATAATAGTATCTTGTAAACCTTTAAACTCTTTTTTTATTAACAAATTTTTTTTAAGTTCAGTTTGATTGCCCATTTTAAGAAGTTCTATTATGACTTTTGCTAATTCGTATCCTTTTGAAGCAAATAACGATGGTTCCATTTGATATTTTTGTCTAAATTTATTTGAGAAGCTAATAAAATCTTCATTTTTTGAATGTTCATCATAATCTATATTAAAAATAATTCCTTCACTATATTTTCCACTATTTTCAATAAATGCAGGTGTCATAGCCCATTCAGAAGAAGCAATTTGAGTTTGAACATTTTTCATTTTTAGATATTGAACAACCCTTGCTGCATCAACTGAATTTGCACAAATTAAAATTAAATCAGGGTTTAAACTATTTATATCAGAAACTAAATCATCCAGATTTTCATCTGTTTTTGCATATTTTATAAAACTATCAGCACCATTAGATATAAAACTTTTTTCAAAATTTTCTAAATAATCCTTTGTATATGTAATATTCCCAGGGTCATAAATTCCATAAATTTTTTTATGATTATTATTTATTATATATTTAGTAAAACTATCAAATCTTTGAGCATTATTTGCCACATGAACTCTGAAAAATTGGTCATCAATTCCTGAAAATTCATTACTAGCAGATGCCGCTGAAATCATAAACATATCTTTATGCTCATTAATAATAGACATAGAGATTTTTGACATACTACTTGTCACATTTCCCATGACTATTTTTATCCCTTGGGTTATAAAATCATTTACAATTTCTCTATTTACTTGCTCATCTTTTTTATCATCTTTAAATATTAGCTCGATTTTTTTTCCATTAATTTCATATCCTTCTTCTTCAAAGGCTAAAATTATTCCATTCATCATAGGATTTCCTAAATCTGAATATTTTGCAGTTAAAGCTCCTACAAAACCTATTTTAATAAGTTCTTTTGAACTTTTAAAAAAATAAAAAAAATAAACAACTAGTATTAAAATAATTGCAAGTACTATATAAAGCTTTTTCATTATAATCCCACTTATTAACTTTTGTCTATCATTATATAATTTTTTTCTATAAATGTTATAATAAATTATATTTTAAAAGGAAGTTTAATGTTATGTGGTATTGATGAGGCAGGACGAGGTCCAATAGCTGGTCCTTTAGTTGTAGCAGGAGCTGTTTTATTGGAAGAGATAATAGGATTAAATGATTCAAAGGTTTTAAGTGAAAAAAAAAGAGAAAAACTATTTGAAGAAATAATAATAAAATCGAAATATCATATAGTTTTTACAAATGCAAAAACAATTGATGAAAAAGGTTTAAGTTTTTGCCTTAAAAATTCTATTATGGAAATCATGAAAAATTTAAGAAATGATTGTAATTCTTTTTTGATGGATGGAAATACAACTTTTGGAATATCAGATTTAACTTGCGAAATAAAAGCAGATGCCTCAGTTCCACAAGTTAGTGCTGCTTCAATTTTAGCAAAAGTAAGTCGAGATAGATATATGTTAAATATCTCAAATGATTTTCCAAATTATAATTTTGCCAAACATAAAGGTTATGGAACAAAGGCTCATGTTGAAGCTATAAAACAATTTGGAAGAAGTAGTGAACATAGATATACTTTTAGATTAAAAGCTTTAGGAGAAGATAATATTGGAACTCAAAAAAGTTTATTTTAACTATTTTAAAAGTTTTTTATTATTGTTTTTTTACTTATAATTCAAACTAATTTTGATAACATATATTATAATTAAATAAAAGGATTAAAATGCAATTAGAAGTATCTGCTGAAGTAATATTATCTCAATTAGGATATTCAAAAAGTGAAGCATCACTAAACCAAGCCGAAAAAATGATGGAGTCAACAACAAATTTTGACAAATTTGCAAAACATATTTTTACACTAAATGATCACCTAAAAAAAATGAATGCTTATGTAGGACTATCTAACAAAACTAATCATTTAAAAATCAAATGTGATGAAAATGATTCGACTGAAATCTTAGAAGAATTTCATCAAGAAGTTTCACATTGGGCTGAAAAATACAATATAAAACTTGAAAGATTAGATAATAAACATATCTATTATATTTTAGGAACTCTTTAAAATATCTTTTTGTAACTATGACAATAAGGCGCCTTTTGGTGTCTTTCATAGTAATCTTGATGATATTCTTCTGCTTCATAAAATGGAACTAATTCATATAGAGAAGTAGCTACTTTAAAACCTTTATTTTCTAATTCTAAAATCAATTTTTCACTTATATTTTTTTGTTTTTCATCCACATAAAAAATTGCACTTAAATATTGACTTCCAAGATCAGGACCTTGACCGTTTGTTTGAGTAAAATCATGGATTTCAAAAAATAATTTTGTTAATGTTTCAAAAGAAACGATAGTTTCATCAAAAGTAACTTCCACAACTTCTAAATGTCCAGAAAATCCAGTACATACCATTTTATAATTTGGATTTTCTATGTGTCCACCCATATAACCTGATATTGCTGATATTACACCTTTTAATTTCTCAAAATGATATTCAACTCCCCAAAAACAACCTGCTGCGAAATATGCTTTTTTAATATTTTCATTTTGCATTCTAATTCCTATTATCTCGTATTAACATAACAGTTTTATTTTCACCTAATATTCTTACATCAAATAATTCAGTGGCCTTTATTAATTCGCCTAATTTTTTATATCCATAATTAATAGGAGAAAAAGATGAATTTTGATTGATATATAAACCAACAGCAGCGATATTTGACCAACCACTATCATCTGAAGTTTGTTCGGCTGCTTTTCTTAAAAGTGCTACAAGTTTTGTATCTTTTCTTAATTGTACTTTTGTTAATTTGTGATTTGAATTAATACTTGCAGTATCCTCTTCTTTTGTATAATCAAAAAGTTTTTCTACATAAATAAACTGTGAACAAGCATTTACAAATGATTCAGGAGTTTTATCTTCCCCATATCCATAAACTGTTATTCCATTTGAAAGTATTCTTGAAACCACTGGAGTAAAATCACTATCACTTGTTACTAGAGCTAAAGCTCCTAAGTTTCTTGTATAAAGTAAATCCATAATATCAATAACCATTGCAATGTCACTGGCATTTTTACCTTTTGTATAAGCAAATTGTTGGATTGGTTTTATATTATATTTATGTAAAATATCTTCCCAACCTTGTAGTCTTTTATCCTTCCAATTTCCGTAAGCATTTCTTATATTTATAGTTCCATATTTTGATAAATCATTTATAATACTATCAATATATTTTGCACTTACATTATCACAATCTATAAGCATTGCGATGTTTATTTGTGGGACAATCATGCTTTTGCCTCAAAGTTTAAAGAAATAGAATTCACACAATGTCTTGTATCTTTTGAAGTTAATCTTTCACCCTCAAACACATGTCCTAAATGTCCCCCACAAGAAGCACAAACAATCTCAACTCTTCTTCCATCTTTATCAGGGACCCTTTTAACTGCACCTTTTATTTCATCATCAAAACTAGGCCAACCACATCCTGATTTGAATTTATCTTCTGATTTATAAAGCGGTGTATTACATTTTTTACAAATAAAAATCCCCTTTTCTTCAAAATCATTATAT
>JAQVLW010000003.1:55780-87051 GCA_028703945.1 Aliarcobacter sp.
TGCACCTTTTATTTCATCATCAAAACTAGGCCAACCACATCCTGATTTGAATTTATCTTCTGATTTATAAAGCGGTGTATTACATTTTTTACAAATAAAAATCCCCTTTTCTTCAAAATCATTATATATATTCCTTTTATTTATCAAATCTTATTATATACTTTATTCCATTTTTTTATCTTTGAGAAGAGTATTTTTATTTTCAAATGAAATTTTATTCATTTTAATATTTTTCCAATAAATCTTTTATAATCACAGAAGTGATTCCCCAAATAACCTCACCTTCATATTTATAAACCCAAACTTTATGTCTTTTATTTCCCCATGGTTTCTTATAAGCATCAGGAAGTCCTAGTTCTTCAACAGGAAAAAAAATCTCTTTTTCACCATTTTCATTAATTTTATAAGGTTGAATTTCTTGTGCTAAAGTATATTCTTGAGCATCATGTTCTTTGAAAAATGAAAGGGGAATAAGTAAAGTTTTTTCAACTTCATTAAAATCTATATTCATCTTTTTATAAGCTTTTTTCTTTACTTTTGCAACAAAAGATTCAATAATTGCACCAATAGGAGCTACATAAGTATCCAGCTGTCCTAAAACTTTTATATCTTTTTTTTGGATTCCTAACTCTTCAAAAGTTTCTCTTAAAGCAGTATCTTTAAAACTTTTATCAACACCTATTTCAAAGCCACCACCAGGAAAACAAATATCGCCACCTTGTCTTATTGTTGCTGCTCTTTTTTGAAATAATAGATGATATTCACCTTTTATTTTTATAAGAGGAATTAAAACCGCACTATTAAAAAATCTTTCTCTTCCTAAAATATTTGGATATTTTGGTAAGTTTGATATTAACTTTTTTAAATTATCTTTTTTCATCTGTTTTCTTCTATATCTTTAATTGCATTTATCATTGTTTTTACTATTTTTTTTAAATCTTTTTCAGTTATTGTATATGCAACAATTGAATAAACAAGTTTCCCAAATGGTCTTATCCAAACACCATTTTTAACACAATAATCTTGTACTTGTTGGGCATAACAATCATCTTTTAACTCAATAATTCCAATAGCTCCAATATTTCTCACATCTTTTACAAACTCTAAATCTTTTGCATATTCTAACTCAGCTGAAAATATTGATTCAATTTTCTTTACATTTTCCTGCCAGTTTGATTCTAATAATAAATCAATACTAGCATTTGCAACACTACATGCCAATGGATTTGCCATAAAAGTTGGTCCATGCATAAGCGCTCCAATTTCGCTATTTGATATAACTTCACTTATATTTCTTGAAGTAATCATAGCAGCCATTGTCATATAACCACCGGTTAAACCTTTTCCAAGAGTTAGAATATCTGGTTTAATATTTGCATGTTCATATGCAAACATAAGTCCTGTATGTCCAAAACCTGTTGCTATTTCATCTAAAATTAATAATACATCATATTTAGTACATAATTCTCGTGCTTTTTTTAAATATTCTGGATTATATATTCTCATTCCACCAGCACCTTGAACAATTGGTTCAACAATGAAACCTGCTATTTCTTTATGATATTTTTCAAAGTTATCTTCTAAAATTTTTATTTCATCACTGCAATCACTAGAAAAACCTAATTTAGGTGCTTTGGTAAAAATATGTTCACTCATATATGAACCATAAATACTATGCATAGAATTTTGTGGGTCACAAACACTCATCGCACCCAAAGTATCACCATGATAGGCATATTCAAGTGCAAGAAATTTATATTTTTTTAAACCTTTTGCTTTTTGATAAAGTATTGCTGTTTTAAGTGCAACCTCAACACTAACCGAACCACTATCGCATAAAAAAACACTATGAAGTCCTGTTAAATCTACTAATTTTTTAGAGAGTAAGCTAGCTTGTTCGTGGGCTAATCCACCAAACATAATATGAGGCATAATTTCAACTTGTTTTTTTAAAGCATTATTTAATTTTGGATGATTATATCCATGTATTGCACTCCACCACGAACTCATAGCATCAATTAAAACTTCACCGGTCTCTAAAAAAATTGAAGTTTTATTTGTAGAAATTACGGGTAATATTTTTGTTTTAGAAGGAAGGGAATTATAAGGATGCCAAACATATTCTTTATCAAGTTCTAACCAAGTCAATAGTTTTCCTAATTGTATTTTATCGGCAATTATATCTAAAGATTATTACATAATGAATAAAGTTCTATTGAACCTCAATTACAATATTTTCTAAAGAAATTCTTGTTAAAGTACCTTTATAAATCTTATTTTTATATTCAAAACTTTGATTTGAAATATTCAACTGTCCATTCATATGTTTATTTATTATCTCTTTACACATAAACAACCCTATTCCGGTTCCTTGTGATTGGTGTTTTGTTGTAAAATAAGGCTCAAAAACCTTATCCATAATCTCTTCATCAATTCCGCCAGCATTATCTTTTATCTCAATAATAACTTTTTTATTCTCCATAAAAATATCAATAAATATAAGTTTTTCATCATTTAAAAGTTCTAATGCATCTTTTGAATTATTTAAAATATTAATTAAAACTTGAATTAATTCAGTTTCATATCCAGAGATTTGAATATTTTCCATTTTATAGTTTATTTGAAT
Source organism: Aliarcobacter sp. (assembly GCA_028703945.1). GTDB lineage: Bacteria > Campylobacterota > Campylobacteria > Campylobacterales > Arcobacteraceae > Aliarcobacter. The sequence continues at coordinate 58,407 of JAQVLW010000003.1, forward strand.
ATCTTTATTCAAGAAATTTGGATTCATCAAGTCTATAGTTTTTCTACAACATTCTTCTAAATAAAAAACTTCTTTCTCTTTTTGTGGTTTAAAGAAATATCTAAAATCATCAATTGTATTTGACAGATATTTTGATGTATTTAAAATTGAATCCAAAGTTTCGTAAAAGAAAACATCATCCAAATCATTTAACTGTTTCTTCAACTTTATTCCACTTACTCCTGTTGTAATCAAAGATAAAGGTTGTCTCCATTGATGAGCGATATTTTCAATCATTTGCCCCATTGAAACCATTTTTTGTTGTTGGGATAATAGTCTATCTTTTTTTAAATTTTCTTCTACTTCTTCTTTGATTCTGATTTCTAATTCATTATTAATTTGTGTTAACTTTTTTGTTTTTTCTTCTACTTTTTCTTTTAAAGAATTATTTACATTTCTTAAAAGTATTTGTTTATAAACAACAGCTATAATGATTATAAAAAGAACAAATAAAATCTTCCATAAAACAGAGTAATCGAAATCTTTTTTATACTCAACAGATACCCATTTATTAAGTAAATCATCTTTTACAAAATCATCAATACTTAAAACTGCTTTTTGTAGTATTTCATACAAAATACTATCATCACTTCTTACCGCAATTGATAATTTTGAAACTTCATCCAATTTTGCTGAAATAGAAAGTTGTGTTAAATATTTTGTTTGTAGCTTATACCAAGCAGTTGAGATTGCATCAATATGTCCAAAAACTTCATTATGTAAAACTTTTTCTAATCCTTCATCTATATTTTTAACAGTTATAAACTCTATATCTTTATATTTATTTTTCAATATTTCTAAAATTGCATAATCTTCAACAATTGAAACTTTTTTATTTTTAATACTTGATAAATTATTTATAAAAGAAGTACCATTTTTTGTTAAAAGAACAAGAGGTATATCTATATAAGATTTTGTAAAAGAAAACTCACTTTCACGCGCTTTAGTCCACACAGCAGAAGATAAAATATCACATTTCCTATCTTTTGCAAACGCAAAAGACTCTGTCCAGCTTTTTGTTGGAACTAAAACTATTGGTTTTTTTATTTTATTTTCAATTAAACTTATATAATCAGCAACAAAACCCACTGCTTTACCATCTTTTATATCACTATATGGCATAGAATTTGGGATTACACACATTTTAATATTATCTTTTTGCCCAATATATTTCATCTCTTCTTGAGAAAAAGTAAAACCATTTAAACTATTAATATCAAAAATAAAATTATCTAAATCTATTGTAGAAGAAATTAATCCCATAACATTATATAAATCGTAAATTCTTTGCATTTTATCTTTTCTAATTTCACCTAAATTTGAAGTTTTAAAATAAGATAATTTTTTTAATTCTTTTGCTTCATATAATAATTCTTCTTTTTCTAAATTTTGAGTATTATATTTATCATATATTACATCCACACTCTCTTCAAAATTTGAGTAGGCATATTCCCAACCTTTTAATGAAGCTTTTTTAAACAATAAAACAGTATTTAAATCATAATTTATAAGATTTTGGTTTGTGTATAACATATCACTATACATATCAAAATCATACTTTTTAGGGTCAAAAATATTATATTCAACACCTTTTTCTTGTAAAATATATGGAGATTTAGAAATGTATGCAGAAATAACATCAGTATTTTTATTTATTAAGTCATCAATATTGTGAGTATGTTTTAAAAAAGTAAGATTTTCAAGTTTTATTTTATTTGATGCAATCATCGCTTTTAATGAAACTTCGATAGCATCATCAATAGTTGTCATTATTCTTTTATTAGAAAAATCATTTATATGATTAATTCCTGATTCTTTTGTACTCATTAATATCAAAGGTGTAGATTGAAATAACGCATATAAAGCAACTATATTTGGATTTTTTATTCGCTCTAAAATTAAAGTCTCTCGCCCAACAGCAAAATCTATTTTTCCATCATTTACATCTTTTGGAATATCAATACCAAATTCAAAAGGTTTTATTTCAACATCAAGCCCCAATTCTTCATAAAAACCTTTTTCTTTTGCCATGTAATAACCAGCAAATTGAAATTGATTTAACCAAGATAATTGAATCGTGACCTTTTTTAATTCTTTTGCAAATAATGTTTGAGAAAGTAAGATGATAAATAGGAAAAGAATTTTAATTTTTTTTGAATAATTCAAGCTTTACCTCTAAATGAAATTCTTAGAGTATAGCCAAAAAATATTCAAAAAACATCATAAATTTAAATAAATTTATGATGTTTTTTATTAATTGTTAGTGTAAGAAGTGTCTGATTCCTGAGAAATATAAAGCCATATCATATTCATTTGCAGCATCTATAATTTCATCATCTCTAATGCTTCCACCTGGTTCAATTACACATTTAACTCCAGCCTCAGCAGCTGCATCGATACTATCTCTAAATGGGAAAAATGCTTCTGAAGCTAATACCGCACCTGTCACATCAATTCCCATATCTTCTGCTTTTCTTAAAGCAGCTTTAGATGCATCAACTCTTGAAGTCATACCCATACCAACAGCTACCATTGCAGAATCTTTTACATATACAACACAATTTGATTTTGTTAATGAAGCAATTTTATAAGCTATTTCCATATCTTTTACTTCTTGTTCAGTAGCGATTCTTTTTGATTTTAATTCAGAATTTCTAACTTCATCGTTCGCCACTTTATCAGCATCTTGGAATACAAATCCGCCATCAACTCTTTTGAAGTCAATAGCATCATTAGCAAGTTCTAAATATTGTGTTCCTTGCTCAAATAGTTTGATTCTTTTTTTAGAATCAAATACAGCAACAGCTTCAGGAGTAAAACTAGCTGCAAATATAACTTCTAAGAAAATTTCATTCATTTTTTCTGCCAACTCTTTATCAACACATCCATTAACTGCAACAACTCCACCAAATGCAGAAACAGGGTCACATTTAAGTGCTTCAACATAAGAGTCTAATAATGTATCTTTAATAGCGAAACCACAAGGATTTCCATGTTTTACAATACAAACGGCTTTATCTTTTCCAAAAGCAGCAGCAATTCTTGCAGCTCCTGAAATATCACCCATATTATTAAAACTAGCTTCCCCTTTTATAGTTTTGAATTTGTTTGAAAATTGTGTATCAAACTCATATAAAGCACCTTTTTGATGAGGATTTTCACCATATCTTGTATCAAATACTTTTGAACCAACAATAAATTGTTTTGCTCCAAATCCACCATTAAATCTTTTATTCATATAATTTGCAATCATTGAATCATAAGCAGCTGTGTGTTCATAAGCTTTAATCATCATATCACGTCTAAATTCAACTGTATTAGTATCATTTTTAAGATTGTTTAATACCAAATCATAATCAATTACATCAGTAACAATAATTACTGAATCAAAGTTTTTAGCAGCACTTCTAACCATCGCTGGTCCACCAATATCGATGTTTTCAATAATTTCTTCAAAATCATCTGTTTTTTCAATAGTTGCTTTAAAAGGATAAAGATTTACACAAACTAAATCAATACCTTCAACACCCAATTCACGTGCTTGATCAAGATGAGATTGTTTATCTCGTCTATGTAAAATTCCACCATGAATATATGGATTTAAAGTTTTAACTCTTCCTTCAAAACACTCAGGAAATTTTGTAACTTCATTTGCTTCAATTACTTCAATTCCCGCATCTTTTAGCTTATTATATGTTCCACCTGTTGAGATAATTTCATAACCTAATGTTATTAGCTCTTTGGCAAAATTTTCAACACCACTTTTATCACTAACACTAATTAATGCTCTCATTTATGCATACCCTTTGATAATGTATTTAATCACTTTAAAGCAATTTTGTTTTTTAAATTAGCTGTGATTATATAAAACTATTTGTTAGGGACAGCTTTCATAATAAAATTATTCGTTGATATACATCAATTATTACTATGATACTTATATGTTAAGATACCTATAATAATAAGGTAGGTAATTATGAAAAACTTAATACTAATTGCGTATTTAGATTTAAAAGAGTCCATAAGGGCGAAATGGTTTGTTGTTTACTCCCTAGTTTTTGGAGGAATGATTGCACTATTTTTTATAGCAGGTGTTACACAATCTCAAGTAATGGGATTTAGTGGATTAAGTAGATTATTACTTATGTATATTCAAGTAACTATTGTTATTTTGCCAATTTTTATTTTAATAACAACAGTTAGGTCAATCTCAGGAGATAGAGATAATCACATTTTAGAGTATATGTTGTCTTTTCCAATTTCATTAAAACAATATTATTGGGGGAAAATTTTAGGTAGATTTATCACAGTATTCTTACCTGTATTTTTTGCAATGATATTTGCGGTGCTTTATGGTGCAATTATTGGAGCTTCTGTTCCTTGGGAAATATTTTTTCTTTATTCTGGGTTATTATTTGCTCTTACATCTGCTTTTTTAGGAACTGCATTTTTTATATCTTCTTTTGTAAAATCAAGTGAAGTTGCCCTTGGAATTTCATTTTTTATATGGATTTTTTTATTAGCATTTATTGATATTGCATTAATATCTTTAATGTTACAAAATAGATTTGAAGAATCACTTATTATCGCACTTGCACTTATAAATCCAATGGAGATATTTAGAGTTGCAGCAATTTCATTGTTTGATCCAGAATTAACAGTTATGGGACCTGTCGCATTTTACATTTTAGATACATTCAAACAATCTACATTTGTTATGTTTTCTATTTTATATCCTACAACTTTGGGCATTTTATTTGCTATCTTAGGGTATAGAATATTTTCAAAAAAAGATTTAGTATAAAAAGGTTAATTATGAAAAAAAGTATTTTAAGTTTATTTATAGTTTTTGGTTTATTTATTATTTCAAGCTTCGCAAATGAACTCAAAAATGAACTAAATTTTACAAAAGAAACTTCTTGTGAAATAAGAAAGATAAAATTATATGAGAACCCAACTTGGGCGAGTAAAATTAATTTAAAAGATGGAAAAAGTATATTCTTTTGTTCACCAAAGTCAATGTTTGAGTTTTATTATACTGAAGAAAAATGGAGCCCTTTTGGAATCAAAAGTTTAGAAGATTTCAAAGATATTTTAGTTACTGATTATAAAACATTAAAAATCATTAATGCACAAAAAGCATTTTTTGTATACGGTTCAACTAAAACATCTCCAGCAGGTGATGATTTAGTTGTTTTTGAATCTAAAACAAATGCTGAGGAATACGCTAAAAACAACAATGGCAAAAGGGTTTTTAGCTTTTTTGAAGTGAAAAATTCATTGATTAGATTATTAAATGGAAGAATATAATAATTTAAATTTTTATAATAGAATTAACAAATAATTAACATTTTCTTGATATAGGTCATTTTTATGTGTTTTTCTAAGTGTTAGAATGTTTATGATATTTAATAGTCTAGGTATTAAAAAATCTAATACACGAGGAAAGGAAAACAACATGAAACCCATATTTAGTAAAATATCTTCTTTACTATTAGGGACAACCATAGCAACTACTGCAATGTTAGCTGCTGATGTGGAGTTATCTAAAGTGATGAAAGATAGAGGTTTATCTGAAATTGATGTAATCCGTGCAGCAAAAACTTATAATCCATCAGGGGTTAAAGATGAATTTGTTGTATTTAGTTCAGGTGGACAAAGTGGACAAGTAATTGTTTATGGTGTTCCATCTATGAGAATTTTGAAATATATTGGTGTATTTACACCTGAACCTTGGCAAGGATATGGTTATGATAAAGATTCATTAGCTGTATTAAGACAAGGAAATATTAGAGGAAAAGAGATAAACTGGGGAGATACTCATCACCCTGGACTATCTGAAAAAGATGGAAAATATGATGGAAAATGGCTAGCTATTAATGATAAAGCAAATCCCAGAATTGCAATTATTGACTTAGAAGATTTTGAAACAAAACAAATCGTACCTAACCCCGTATTTAAATCTAATCATGGAGGAGCTTTTTTTACTCCAAACTCAGAATATATAATTGAAGCTTCTCAATACGCAGCACCTTATGACAATAACTATCATTCAATTGAAGATTATAAAGAAACCTACCGAGGTGGAGTTACAATGTGGAGTTTTGATAGTAAAATAGGTCGAATTATACCAAAAGACTCATTTACAATTGAACTACCTCCTTATAACCAAGATTTAAGTGATGCTGGAAAAGGTGAAAGTTATGGATGGGGATTTACAAACTCATTTAATACAGAAATGTATACAGGGGGAATTGAAGTTGGTATGCCGCCAAATGAAGCTGGTATGAGTAGAAATGATACTGACTTTTTACATGTATATAACTGGAAAAAACTTGCAGAAGTTGCAAAAGACCCTAAAAATGTAAAAATTATAAATGACCATAAAATTATCCCAATGGATATTGCAGTTAAAAATGATGCATTATTCTTAATTCCTGAACCAAAATCTCCACACGGAGTAGATGTATCTCCTGATGGGAAATATTTAATTGTTTGTGGAAAACTTGATACTCATGCGTCTGTTTATGATTTCAAAAAAATAAAAGAACAAATTGATAAAAAAGAGTATATTGGAAAAGATCCTTACGGTATTCCAATTTTAGATATGAAAAAATCTTTACATGGACAAGCAGAACTTGGACTGGGACCTCTTCATACACAATTCTCTCCTGTAGATGGCGAAGTTTATACATCATTATATGTAGATTCTCAAGTTGTTAAATGGAATTATAAAAATTTAAAAGTTCTTGATAAAGTAAATGTTCACTACAATATTGGACATTTAGCAGGGATGGAAAGTGAAAGTGCAGATCCACAAGGAAAATATATTATTGCTTTAAATAAATTAGCAATAGATAGATTTCAAAATGTAGGACCTTTACATCCACAAAATCATCAATTAATTGATATTTCTGGGAAATCGATGGATTTATTAGTAGATATGCCTTTACCTTTAGGAGAACCTCACCAAGCTGTTTCAATAAGAGCTAGTAAACTACACCCAAAAGTTAGATATGAGATGGGTACAAATACTAAAACAGGTGAACAACATATTGGTAAAACACTAGCTGGTCAAGAAAGAATAGAAAGAAATGGAAATCATGTTACTATTTATTCAACATTAGTAAGATCTCATATTAATCCAGAAAGAATTACAGTTAATAAAGGTGACAAAGTTACTTTATATATGACTAATCTTGAAAGAGCACAAGATGAAACACATGGATTTACTATAGACAACTATAATCAACATGCATCTTTAGAACCAGGAGAAACTTCAACTTTTGAATTTACTGCTGATATGGAAGGTGTATTCCCTTATTATTGTACAGAATTTTGTTCTGCACTTCACTTAGAAATGATGGGTTATTTAATGGTTAAAGACCCTAACAAAAAATATGAAAGTGCACAAAAATTAAAAATGCAAACAATGAGTCCTGAGCAACTAAAAGCTGAATATGACAAAACTGTTGCAGTTAATACAGCAACTGATGCAGTTATTCAAAGTGTTGTTAAGTTCTTAAAAGACAATAAATTTGGTGACCATAAAACTGTTGCTGATTTAGTTACAGATGCTCTTGATCAATATGGAAAAATTCCTGCACAGAAAAAATTGTCTGATGAAGCCGTAAAAGCTGGAGATATGGAAAAAGCAATATTATATGAAAATATGATTTGGCAACTTATGGTTAAAACAGCAGATGTTGGTATTAGAGCGAAAGATACTCTTGTAAAACTTATTGCGACTACTCAATCAGATTCAGCAGCAAAAGGTGAAAAAACTTTTGCAGAAGGTGGATGTAATGGTTGTCATGTTATTGGAAAAGTTTCTTCAGGACCTGATTTAACTGGAGTTCTACAAAGACATGAAAATGGTGAGAAATGGGTTACTAACTTTATTTTAGACCCTGAAAAAATGTATACAGATCCTTATGTAAAAGGTATGATTGATTTCTTTAATCTAAAAATGCCTAACCAACATATGAGTGAAAAAGAAACTAAAGATATAATTGAATACCTTAAATGGGTTGAAGAAAATGCAAATCTTTTCTAAGATTTATTTAGTTTGATAATAAAAAGGAAGAATATGATTCTTCCTTTTTTATATTGATACTTATCAATATAAAAAAAAATTAATTATGTTACTCTACTATTATAATAAGTTTTAAAGTATAAATTATAAGTTTAAATTATACTTTAAAACTTCAAAAAAGGAATCTCTAATGCATCCTAGTTTTTTAAAATCAAAAATATTTGCTTCCCTTGCACTATTAATTATGACTTTATCTTTTACTTTTCCAATGATAGCTTTTCATGGAACATTAAATAAAATTCATGATGATAAAAAAGAAGAAGTTTCTACTTTAGCTATAAAAGTTTGGAATCTTTATAATCAAGGAAGGTATAAAAGTACTACTACTCCTCCTGAAGCTGAAAATAATCTAAAAGAGATGATTAAGACATCATCAGAAATTGGTGTAGCTTCTCTTCCTATTTGGTCTTGTTCACTAGAAGCCCCAAATTATCCAAAATTAGCTTTTCCTGAAGGAATTCCTGTATTTTTCCATTTCGATGGATTTTCAGGTGAAGTACATGAAATGAACACAATAAACCACTATGTTGGAATGGATCCTATGTGGAGAGGTGGACAAATCGAAAGAGAAATTGGTATTTATGCCTTATTAGGATTATCATTATTTATGATTTATTTTATTTTATTTAATAAAAAAATATTAACTTATATAATGATTATTCCAGCATCGTTGCCATTGTTATTTATTGCTGATTATTCATATTGGTTATATTGGTTTGGACATAATCTCCATGATTGGGGAGCTTTTAAAATAAAACCATTTATGCCAACAGTTTTTGGTGATGGAAAAATTGCACAGTTTACAACCCATTCATATCCTACAATTGGATTTTATATGCTTTTATTAATAGGAATTTTTAGTCTTCTTGCAATATTAGCAAGAAATAAAGCGATGAAAGAATCAAGTAAATAAGGTTACGAAATGTCAAAAGTTATTATTCTTTTCTTCTTTATTTTTTTTAATTTATTAAATGCAAATATTTTACAAGATGCGATTGATAATGCAAAAGAAGGTTCAATTTTAAGACTTCCTAAAGGAGTTTATAAAGGCTCAATAATAATTAATAAACCAATTTCTATTATTGGAAAAGAAGATGGTGTAATTATTGATGGGGAGCAAAAAGGTACCGTGATTTTAATAACTAGCCCTTATGTTACATTAAAAAATTTAACAATAACAGGAAGTGGCGATAGACATGACCAATTAGATGCGGCTATAAAGATTAATAACTCTAAACAATCTGAAGTATCAGATTGTACAATAACAGATTCATTATTTGGATTAGATATTATAATGACAAATAATTCTATTTTCTCGAATAATTATATAACTTCAAAAAATTTAGAATTAGGCGTAAGAGGTGATGGTCTTAGACTTTGGTATTCAAATGATAATATAATCAGGAAAAATACCTTAATTAAATCAAGAGATATGGTTGTTTGGTATTCTCATGGAAATACTATTGAGGAAAATTATGGTGAACAAAATAGATACTCCTTACATCTTATGCATGCTGGCAAAAATCTTGTAAAAAACAATACTTATAAATTAAATTCAGTAGGAATATTTTTTATGTACAGTAAAGATACAACGGCAATTGGAAATGTAATTCAAAGTTCACTTGGTGCAACAGGAATGGGTATTGGTTTAAAAGATGTATCAAATATGACACTAAAAGACAATACAATTATTTATTGCGCACAAGGAATATATTTAGATAGATCTCCTTATGAACCTGATACAAATAATTGGATTGATAGTAACAAGATTTTATACAATTCAGAAGCTTTACACTTCCACTCGATAAGTGAAAACAATATCGTTAAAAATAATATCATTCAAGGGAATATAGAAGATATTATAAATGATAGTAGAGGCTCAAAAACAGAACAAAATGAAATTGTTGGCAATTATTGGGATAATTATAATGGTTTTGATATTAACAAAGATAATATAGGAGATACTCCACATAAAGTCTATCAATATGCAGATCAAATGTGGGCATATAATTCAAATGTAAAGTTTTTTTATGGTTCGCCTGTGATTTCTCTTTTAAATTTTTTAGCAAAACTAGCACCTTTTTCAGAGCCTGTTTTTCTAATGAGTGATAAAGAACCTAAGTTAAAAATCTAAGGATTTAAAATGAAAGAATTACAAAAAGATAGAAGAGATTTTATAAAATTCTCAACATTAGGAATTTTAGGCTTAACACTTGGAACAGGAATTATAATTTCACCACATGCTTTACAAGCTCAAATGAAGTTAAGACCTCCAGGAGCTGTTAGTGAAAAAGAATTTTTAGCCTTATGTATTAAGTGTGGTCAATGTTTGCAGGTTTGTCCATATCACTCTATCAAATTAGCAGATATGGCAAAAGGACATGGAATAGGAACCCCTTATATTGATGCACGAGAAAGAGGCTGTTATGCTTGTAGTGCGGTTCCATGTGTGCTTGCGTGTCCAAGTGGCGCACTTAATCACTCTTGTGAAAAACCAGGAGATATTAAAATGGGAATTGCTGTATTAGAATTTCCAAATAAATGTATCGCTTTAACAAATGAATTAGTAACTAAACAGCAAATAGCAAGAATTCATTCTCATCCAAATAGTAGACAATTAGAACAGGATATTTTGGATAAATTGGATAAATTTGAAGGTAAGCCTTGTACAATTTGCGCAGATATGTGTCCTATTCCAAATGCAAGTAACGCTATTTTAATGGTTCCATCTGGAAATGGAATGAAACCTGAAATTTATGATAAATGCATTGGATGTGGAGCTTGTGAAGAATTATGTCCAGCCTTTGAAGCTGCAATTGTTGTAAAACCTAGATTAAGTTACGAAGATTATTATATTAAAGGAATAAAATCATGATAAAAAAAATTATATTAAGTACAGCATTAATTATGCTAATAAATGGCTGTGACAATAAAAAACAAGAAGAAAAAACTAATTCAGCAAAAATTGAAAATACACAAACTCCTTTAAAAATTGAGACAGAAGAAAATGTAAATTCAAAAGAGATAAAAGTTGCAGAAAAAGAAAAAACAGATACTAAATCAGAATCTTATTATTATAATTATAATGTAAAACCTACAAATGAAGATGCAAGTATAAGGGAAAAATCAAGAACTGTTATTGATGCAAATTTAAATGTAAGAAGTCCTTATGAAAAAGTTCAAATTTCATTATTAGTAAAAAGTTTAAGTAAAGAGTTTATTGTAAAATGTTCTGCTTGTCATAATGACTATGCAAATGGAATTATTGGACCATCTTTATTAAATAAAGATTCTGATTTTATATTTAATAAAATCATGAAATTCAAAAATGATAAAAAGGCAAATGTATTAATGTCTGATTTAGTGGCACAAATGTCAGATGAAAATATAAAAAAATTAGCAGATGAAATTTCTGAATTTAATAGACAGATTAAGGAAATGAGATGAAAAACATATTAGCTATTATTTTTACAATAATTATTGTGGGTCTTATGGCATATACATTATTAAATGGTAGAGCATTTCAAGGTGGAGAAGCTGCAAATATTATTGAAGATATGAAGTATATAAAAGATACTTCTACTCAAATAATTGCAAATGAGAAACCAAAAGAAAAAAATGAAGATGAAGAAAAATTAAATACTCTAAAAGATAAAGCAGGTAACGCTTCAACCTTTGAAGTTTCAAATGAATACAAAGGTAAATGCGCTTCTTGCCATGGAGCTGATGGCTCTGGAATGCAAAATGGTAAAAAACTAATGGGTCCTCAATTATTTGGTCAAGAAGAAGCTATTTTATATAAAAATTTAGTTGATTTTAAAGCAGGAAGAAAAGAAAACCTTATTATGAAAGGTTTACTAATTCATCTTGAAGATGAAGATTTGAAAAATTTTGCCAAAGAAATAGCTGGATTTAAAGACAAAAAAGAAGCTTTAAATAAGTAGTCAAAAAAGGAAAATAAGATGGATAAATGGAATAGTAGAGCAACTATAAAAAATACAAGTTTTATATCAACTTTTTTTGATAAAACAAAAGATGGTAAAAACAAGTTTTCCTATAGAATGAAAAGATGGATAATAATAATTTCAATTCATTTATTATTTTTTCTATCATTTCATATAGATATTCAAACACTTGAAGGAACACTTAATGGTTCAAGATTTTTAGGTTTTCACTTAATCGACCCATTTACAACTATTCAAATGTTTTTAGCAACTTATCATTTGCCTATAAATATAATCATAGGAACAGTAACTATTATATTATTTTATCTTTTTATTGGGGGAAGAACTTATTGTTCTTGGGTTTGTCCCTATGGATTATTAAGTGAAATTGGAGAAAAATTACATAATAGCTTAGTAACTAAAAAAATCATAAAAGAGAGAAAATTTGACCATAGAGTCAGACATATATTTTGGTTTATTTTTATGATACTTGCATTTAGTAGTGGTTATTTAGTTTTTGAAACATTTAATATTGTTGGAATAATGAGTAGATTTATTACTTATGGTTGGAGCATAGCACTTGTTTGGGTTCTTGCAGTATTTTTAATAGAAGTATTTTTCTCACGACGTGCTTGGTGTACATATCTTTGTCCAATTGGTACAACTTATGGATATATTGGGAAAGTTAGTGCTTTAAGAATTCAATGGAATGATAATTGTGATCATTGTATGGTTTGTCATGATGTATGTTTTGAAAATCAAGTATTAGATTTAACAAAAGCAAAATATGATGAAGAAAGAAAAGAAAAAGGTATAAAAACTCAATATGTAACTGGTGCTGATTGTACACTTTGTGGAAGATGCATAGATGTTTGTCATTCAGATGCACTAAAATATGACTTTAGAATAAAAGGCTTAGTATAATGATTGAAGTTAAAAATTTAACAAAAAAATTCTCTTCACATATTTCACTTGATAATGTGAATATAGAGTTTAAAAAAAATGAATATATTGCACTTATGGGACCAAATGGTGCTGGAAAAACTACACTTATTCGCTCGATTCTAGGATATTATCATCCAAATAGTGGTGAAGTTTTAATAAATGGATTAAATCCTATAAAAGACCGAATTAAAGTATTAGAACATATATCTTTTGTTCCACAACTTCCACCTCCAATAAAATTAAGCCTTAATGAGCTAATGCAATATATACAAGCAAGTTCAAATGTAAATAAAGAACTTATTATGCATTATGCAAATGAAATGAAATTAGATATTGCAGCAAATTTAAATAAATCATTTTTTAAACTAAGCGGTGGAATGAAACAAAAAATGCTAATTGCTATTTCATTAGCTAAAAAGAGCAATATAATAATTTATGATGAACCAACTGCTAATTTAGATCCAAAAGCTAGGGATGATTTTTATAGACTTTTAGAGCAAAATGAAGATGATAAGGTTTTATTATTTGTTACTCATAGACTGGATGAAATAAAAGATATTGTTAATCGTCAAGTTTATATGGATTTAGGAAAAATTATAAGTGATGAAATTGTTAAAAAGGCTTAAAATGTATTCAAATATTATAAAATTATTAAGCTTCATTTTTATTATAATGAGTCTAAGTTCTTGTGAAAAAAAGATTTCAACGCAAGTCAAAGAGATTCATTGGGATAGAGACATGTGTACTAGATGCGTTATGGTCGTTAGTGATAGAAATCAAACCGTACAAGTAACAAATCCTAGTGATGGTAAAACTCATGTTTTTGATGATATTGGTTGTGCAATTTTATGGTTTAAAGATCAAAATATAAACTGGCAAGATAAAGCAATAATATGGATAAATGATATAAAAACTGCAAAATGGATAAATGCAAAAACAGCATTTTACGATTCAATGAATGTTACACCAATGGCTTACGGTTTTGGGGCACACGAGCAAAAAGAAGATATCCAAGCTGGATTAGAGATTATTAATTATGAAGAGATGAAAAAAAGAATTTTGGAAACTAAAAAATAATAAAAAGGAAAAAATCCTTTTTATTATAAGTCTTGTTCAATTACTTGTTTGAATCTATTAAAATAAACAAAGCTAGCTTTATCTAAATCTTTATAAATATCATTTATAGAAATTTTATCCCCACCAACTTGACCTATTCTTGTATATTCAATATTAAATGATTTTGCAACTTCTTCAAATGCTTGACAATTTTCAGGTTTTAATTCAACAATTGCTCTGCTTAAAGACTCAGAAAAAATATCTTTTGAATCATTTAATGAAATAGAAATTTCAATTCCTTTATTTCCTACAACTGCCATTTTTGATGCACTTATTGCAATTCCGCCAATATTTACATCTTTTGCAGATTTTAATAAACCTAATTTATTTGCTTCAATTACTGTATTCCATAAAGCTAACTCTTTTTCAAAGTTTACTTCAGGGTGAATTCCTGCAACTTTTCCATACATTTTTTTCATATATAAAGATGCCCCAAATTCTGATTTTGTTTCACCTAAAATATATAAAATATTTCCATTTTCTTGAACACAAGAAGGTAATACTTTATTAGCATCTTCATTTACTCCAACCATTGCAATTGAAGGTGTTGGGAAAACTCCCACTCCATTTGTTTCATTGTATAAAGATACATTTCCACCAATAACTGGAGTATTTAACTCTCTACAAGCTGTTTTAATTCCTTCACAAGATGCAGCAAATTGCCACATAACTTCAGGATTCGTAGGATTTCCAAAATTTAAACAATCTGTAATTGCTTTTGGAACCGCTCCAGTCATTGCAACATTTCTTCCAGATTCCATAACAGCAGCAGCAGCTCCTAGTTCAGGGTTAATATAACAAAGTCTAGTGTTACAATCAGCACTCATTGATAATGCTTTTCCAGTCTCTTTGATTCTAATTGTTGAACCATCAAGTTTTCCTGGACCTTTGATTGTATTTGTTTGAACCATTGAATCATATTGAGAATAAACCCAAGATTTATCAACTACTTCCATGTCAGAGAATAAATCATCAAAAGCAGCTTGATTTGAAATTTCTTTATCTAAAGTGATATTTTCAATTCCATCTAAATAAGCTGGTTTTTTTGTTGGTCTATCTAAAACTGGAGCTTGTTCAGATACTGGTTGAACTGGAACTTCAGCACATTTTTCACCATGCCAGAATAACTCCATATTTCCTGTATTTGTAACTTCACCAATAACAGCAACATCTAGTTCCCATTTTTCAAAGATGTCAATAACACCTTGTTCACAACCTTTTTTAGCACAAATAAGCATTCTTTCTTGAGATTCAGAAAGCATAAAGTCATAAGGAGTCATTCCCTCTTCCCTTGCTGGAACTTTATCTAAATGCATAATCATCCCAGAACCAGAACGTCCTGCCATTTCAAATGAAGAAGAAGTAAGTCCAGCAGCACCCATATCTTGGATACCAATAATTAAATCTGCTTTAAATAATTCTAAACAAGCTTCTAAAAGTAATTTCTCAGTAAATGGATCTCCAACTTGAACTGTTGGTCTTTTTGATTCTGAATCTTCTGTAAATGCTGCACTTGACATAACAGCCCCACCAAGTCCATCTCGTCCAGTTTTACTTCCAACATACATTACAGGATTTCCTAAACCTTCAGCTTTTCCTAAGAAAATTTCATCAGCTTTTGCAAGTCCTATTGTAAATGCATTTACAAGATTATTTCCTGCATAACACTCTTCAAAAGTAGTTTCTCCACCAATTGTTGGAACTCCCATACAGTTACCATACCCACCAATACCAGCAACTACACCTCTTAAAAGAAATCTATGTTTTTGAGCTGTTTCGCTATTTCCTTCAATTGAAGCAAATCTAATAGAATTCATATTTGCAATAGGACGTGCTCCCATTGTAAATACATCTCTTAAAATTCCACCAACACCAGTTGCAGCACCTTGATAAGGCTCAATAAACGATGGATGATTGTGTGATTCCATTTTAAATACAGCAGCATATCCATCACCAATGTCAATAACACCAGCATTTTCACCAGGACCTTGAATAACCCATGGAGCTTTTGTAGGAAAACCACTTAAATATTTTTTACTTGATTTATATGAGCAGTGCTCAGACCACATAGCAGAGAAGATACCAATTTCTACATAGTTTGGTTCTCTTCCTAAAATTTCTTTAATATTTTCAAATTCTTCAAGTGTTAAAGAGTGAGCAAGTGCTATCTCTTGAAGGTTCATCTCTTTTTTTTGCATCTTTCGCCTTAAAATATGGTTGTTAAATTAAGGCGATTATATCTAAAAAGAGTTAAATTTTATTTTAATCCTCAGATAGAATTTTTACTTGATTATTTGCTATTTCTAAAAATAACTCTTTTTTTCCATTAAATTTTACACTTGGACTTGTATATTCTTCATCCATTAAAACTTTAAACATATTTTTTCCTAGTGAATTTGGATAAGGAGAAAGATCTATATTTATAAATTTAATACTTTTTTGTTCTTTTTTAGCAAATACCGATTTCTTTTGTTCTTTAAAAAGAATAAAATCTGTTTTATTTGATCTTTTAAAATTATTAGAATAAAAAGATAAATATCCATCAATATCAGATGTCTTCCAAGCATCTTTCCATTTATAAATACTACTTAAAACCAATGCTATTTCATCTTTTGTTACTTTTTTAAAATCATTTCCATAAGTTAATAAAACTGATTTATTCAAATCTATACTTTTCTCTAAAGTTTCAAGTTCACTATTATTAAGAGCAATACAACCTTTTGTGAAATTTTCTCTATCTGAATAAAGAGGCATCCCGTGAATCCAAATTCCAGAACCTTTTTTATCTAAACTTTGATCAAAAATATTTGGATATGAAGTTACAAGGGCGAAAGGTCCATAAAAACTGTCAAGTCCAACTCTTTTTTGAACTAATTCATAAGCACCTTCTGGTGTTTTTTTATCACCTTCTGTATATTTATCACCTTTGTTCTCACCTACTATTACACTACTCTTTGACACTAATTTATAATCATTATCAACTTTTTGATAAACAGCGATCTCTGATTGATTCTTTTGTGTAACAAGTACATATTTTTTAAATTCATAATAACCAAAATCTACATTTTTGTCTTTTAAGTATTCCTGCCAATAGGTAGCATCTTTTAACTTATTTTCTATCTCTTTTTCGACAGAATTAATTCCTTCATATCTGTATAATGTTACTAGGTCAGCAGCATACATATTAAGGGCAAGTAATAAAAAAATTATAAATCTAAACAAATATTCCTCCATGTTATTCTTTAAGTTGTTGCATTGTATAATGTTTGCCCTAATTATTAAATAAAAAAGTGGATAAACTATGAGAAGAATTTTTTTATCAATTATTATTTTTTTTAATTTCTTATATTCAGCACAAGTAGAAGAGCTAAATTGGTCAAGAGGTGAGACTTTTTTAACTTTTTTAGAAAAATATTCTATTCCTCAAAAATTATATTTTGATTTAGAGAAAGAAGACCAAGAGCTGTGTTCTGAAATAACTGCCGATAGAAGATTCTATTTATACACAGATGATGATGGCAAATTAAATCAAGTTTTAATACCTGTTTCAGATGATATACAACTTCATATTTTTAAAGATAGTAATAATAAATATAAATTTCAAACTCTTCCTATAAACTACACAGAATATACAGAAACTGTAGCTATTGAGATTACAGAATCTGTGTCTTTTGATATTTCAAAAGCAACAGGTGATGTAACATTAGCGGCCCTTTTAAAATCTATTTTTACAGAAGGTGTGAATTTTAGGAAAATGCAAAAAGGTGATTTAATTGCCCTAGAGTATTCTCAAAAAGCTTATCTTGGACGGCCACTTGGAATGCCCGATTTAAAAGCCGCAATGGTTCAAATAGACGGAACTTCTTATTTTAGATTTAAAAATCCAAAAGATGACAAATATTATGATGAAAAAGGTACAGGATTTACAAAATCTTATTTTTTTCAAGTTCCTATAACTTTTAATAAAATATCAAGTGAATTTACAAATAAACGATGGCACCCAATTTTACAAAGATATAGGGCACATTTAGGAACAGACTTTTCTGCACCCGTTGGAAGAACCATATATGCAGCAGCAGATGGAAAAATAGAATTTCTTGGAATAAAAGGTGGTTATGGAAAAACTACCATTATAAATCATAATAATGGATATAAAACACTATATGCACATCAAAGTGATTTTGCAAAAAGTGTTAAACAAGGTATTAATATTAAAAAGGGTGAATTAATAGGCTATGTTGGAAATACAGGATTAAGTTCAGGTCCACATTTACACTTAGGTTTATATAAAAACGGAACGGCAATTGATCCTCTTACGGTTATTAATAAACCAACTAGTGATGGATTAGATAATAAAGAAAAGGTTGCCTTTTTAGCAGTTAGTAAAAATTATCAACAAAAAATTAATAATGAACTAAAAAAAGAAAAGAGAAGGGTTCCTACAAGGTTAGAAAGAACTACAGATAAAAGTGAAATTAATATTTTTTAAATAATAAATCAATAGAAAATTCTATTGATTTATTTATGAAGTGATTGGGCAACTATAGATAAAAACTCATCTTTAGTTCCCTTATTTGATTTAAATAATCCTCTTAAAGCTGAAGTTACAGTAGTTGAACAAATCTTTTCAACTCCTCTCATTTCCATACACATGTGTCTTGCATCAATCATAACTGCAACACCTTTCGGTTTTAAATGCTCGTTTAAAGCATCACAAATTTGCTCAGTTAATTGCTCTTGAATTTGTAATCTTCTTGCAAATACATCTACAACTCTCGGAATTTTTGAAAGTCCAATAACTTTCCCATTTGGAATATATGCCACATGAGCTTTTCCAATAATAGGTAACATGTGATGTTCACAAAAAGAGTAAAACTCTATATCTTTTACCACAACCATTTCATCATTTGTTGAAGTAAACAAAGCTTTTTGAATAATCTCTTTTGGATCTTGGTTATATCCACTACACATGAATTCATAAGCTTTTCTTACTCTTTTTGGAGTATCAACTAAACCCTCTCGATTTACATCTTCTCCAATATGTTCTAACATTGTTTTTATGGCATTTTCAAATTCTATTTCATTACTCATAAAATATTTTTCCTTTAAAAAATTTTTATATAACTTTTAATATTAAATCCAACCTTTTTTCTTAAAAATTAAGATTGGCGTAATTGAAGACGCAATCATAAATGCTATTGAAAATAAATATCCATATTCCCAGTGTAATTCAGGTAAAATTTCAAAATTCATACCGTATATACTAGCTATTAGTGTTGGTGGTAAGAATATAACATTTACAATTGTAAATATTTTTATAACCTTATTTTGTTCAATATTTAATATACCAATAAAGATATTTTGTAAATAATCTAACCTTTCAAAATTAAAATTAGTATGCTCTATTAATGACTTAATATCCTTAAGCATAATAGGTAATTCTTGTTTATCATCTACAAATTTTTGTGATTTTAAAAGGGAACTTAATATTCTTTGTTTATCCGTTAAATTCTCTCTAATTTTCATATTCAAATCTTCAAATGTAGAGATTTTTTCAAGAATTTCTTCATCATCATTTGAATAATCTGTAAATACGTGTTTTCTAATTTTTGTAATCTCTTTTGATAAATTCTCAATTGTATCAGCATCAGCATCAATTCTAATATCAATAATTTGACAAAAAATAGAATAACCTGTTTTAAACTCTCTTGGTGAAATCAAAAGTTTTTTGGTAAAGGTATCGAAACTTTGTAATTTTTTATATCTAACTGATATTAAAAGATTACCTTGAAGTATGAACGATACCGTTTCATTAAATGCCGAGTTATTATCATTTATCAAGAAATAACTGTTTATTTCAATTCTATTATTCTCTTCCCAGTATCTAGAACTTAGCTCAATTTCTTCTGTTTCTTGTTTTGTGGGAAATTGCATATCAAACATCTTTTCAACAGCTCTTATTTCTTGAAGCGTTGGAAGAAGCATATCTATCCAAATTACACTATTTCTATCTTCGTTACTTTCAAGGGCTTCAATACCCTCAAGAACATTAAGTCTATTTCCTATTTTAACGTAACAGTTAATCAAAGTAACTCCTTTTCAAAATTTTATCATATTTCCCATATCCCATATGGGCATAAAAATCGCTAATACAATCCAAAGTATTAAACCCATTATTACAATCAAAAATATGGGTTGTATCAATGATGTTAGTAAATTCATTTTATCATTAAATCTATTTTTATAAATCTTTTTTATTTCCTCTATTGTAATACACAAAGAGTTTGAAACTTCTCCTGTATTTATTAAATTCAAAACAATATCATCAAATATTTGTGTTTTTAAAAAAGAGTCATTGATACTTTTTCCGTTTTGCAATAAATTATCAATTAGATGCATTTTATCTAATAAATATTTGTTTTTTAATAAAAGTTTTGAAGAAATAAAAGCTTTGTGAAATTCATAATTTGATTTCAACATAATATCTATAACTAAAAAGAGTTTATACAATTGCATATTTAAATAAATATCTTTGATAAGAAACATATTTTCTATTAAAAACTTGTCTATAAAATAACTAAACTTTTTATGATATTTATATAAATACAAAAAAAGGATAATTAACAAACAAAAAACTAAAACTATTACTGCAAAATAATTTTCTAAAATATACTGAGTTTTTAATAAAATTTTTGTTGCAAGTGGTAATTCAGAAGAAGTTTGACTAAAAATCATTTTAAACTTTGGAATAACAAAAAGAAATATTGATACTAAAGATAAAATAAAACTTATAATTAAAAGGATTGGATAAGAAATTGCTTTTACAAATGCTTTTTTTATCTCATAATTTTCAAGTAATAAATTACTTAAAGCTTTTATATTTAAAGCAATATTACCATTATCTTGTGATATTTTTAAAAATGAAACAACCAAATTATTTATCTTAAATTCATCCAAATTTTTTTCTATTGGTTTTGCATTTGAAAAGCTATATTTTAGGATTTCTAAGAAAGCAATAATATTTTTATCTTTTTTATTTTTAATCAAAATATCAAGGGCATCACTAAGATTTATATTTGCTTGTAACATTAAATTTAATTCATAGAAAAGTAGATTTAACTTCTTATCATTTACTCTTTTTTTTCTAAATAATACAAAATTAAAATAGTTTTTATACTCTTTTATTTCAACAATATTAGAAGGCAATTTTTCATTTGATAAATCTTTTGTTTCAAAAATAAACTCTTTAATCTCACTTTTGTCTTGATATTTTATTTTAAATTTTTTCATCAAAAACTAGCTACTTTATAAACTTCTTCAAGTGAAGTTTGCTTTTGCTCAACTTTTTGTTTTCCATCATCTATTATTGTCTTAAAATTTATTTTTTCAAGATAATCTTTTAGTTCATTTATATCAGATTTTTTAAATATCATTGAAGATATCATTTCATCTATTTTTAGAATTTCAGCTATTATAGTTCTATCATAATATTTTGAATAATTACATTTTTGACATCCTTGTGAATCGCAAAAAGTACAATAATTTAATACTAATCGTTGAGCCATTACAAGTTTTAATGTACTTGAAATTAAAAACGGGTCAGCTTGCAAATCAATAAGTCTTAAAATCGTTTCTACTGCATTATTAGCATGAATACTTGCAATTACTAAATGTCCTGTTAATGAAGCTTGTAATGCAATATCCAAGGAAAATTTATCTCTAATTTCTCCAATAAAAATGATGTCAGGATCTTGTCTTAAGATATTTCTTAAAACTAATTCAAAACTTAGCCCTATTTTATTATTTATTGGGATCTGACAAATTGAATCAATTTTATATTCTATTGGGTCTTCAACTGTAATTATCTTTTTTTCTTCACAATTTAGCTCTTGTAAAATTGAATATAAAGTTGTAGTTTTGCCACTTCCAGTAGGTCCTGAAATCAAAATCAAACCTTGAGTTAATTTTAATGCTTGGGTTAATATTTCAAATAGATTTGAAGATATTCCTAAAGTTTGAAGGTTTTTATTTATATTTTTATTATCTAAAATTCTTAAAACTATAGATTCAGCTTCAAGGGTTGGCATCGTTGAAACTCTAAAATCATACTTTTTATCTTCTATATTTAATGCAAATCTTCCATCTTGTGGTAAACGAATCTGCGTCATATCTAAAGTAGAAATTAGTTTAATATAAGATGAAATTAGTTTAAAAAACTCACTATAAAAAGCAAAAAAGGTTTTTAATCTTCCATCAATTCTAAATTTAAATAAAATCACATCTTTATATTGTTCTATATGAATATCACTTGCTCTTAAGTTTATAGAAAAAGATAATAATTCTTGTAAAAACTTATCTACATATTTTTCAAAACTGTTTTGTGAAATTGCTTTTAATGCCATAGCATATAATAAAGTTTTTTGATCAATATGACTTATCATAAAAAGAAGTTCTAACTCTTCAATCTCAAGAAAACTAATCATTTTATTAAAATCATTTTTTATAGTTTCTAATTTTGAGCTTTTGCAAACAGCCATTTTTATGCTTATGTCATTTTCAAAAAGTGGCAAAATCTTATTATTTATAAAATAATCTTTATCATATTTCTTAAATAAAGAATAATCAATTAAGGTTTTTAATATATTTTTCATTGTTTAACTCTAATATTATTTTTTTATTTTCATTTTCTAATACTACAAAATCTTTTTCAATTTTTGTAAGTATTAAATCATCAATTTTTTCATCCTTTTTAAGCCAAATTTCATTTATAAAAGCATATTCTGAGATAATTCCATTTATTTTATACTCTTTTGTTTTATTATCATTTGTAAGTACTATCTTTTGTTTTATTTCTTGAGTATCTCCATCTTTTTGTATTTTTTTGATATAAAATTTATTAAAATCAACTTCTATTTCAAATAGATAATTGTCCAAATCAACCTTATGTAGAGTCAAAGTTTTTATTTTTGAAAAATTATTTAAATTTTCAATTTTTTTAATAAAATTTTCTATTCTAATTAAATTTGCTTTTGCTTTTATATTAAAAACTTTCTTATTATTTGTCAGAGTAAAAATTATTATTTGATTTTTTGAAGCATATTCTTCAAGATTTGAAGATAAATCTAAAAATGAGTTTTTGAATTCTTTGTTTGAATAGTTTAAATCAACTTTAGCTTTTATTTCTTCATTTTCTGAATTTTTATTTAAATTAAAGCCTAAAAAAAAATAACAAAGATACAAAAGCAATAAAGGAAGTAAATATAATTCTATTTTAGTTTTTAACGAGCTATCTATAAATTTTTTATTTAGATAATTTAACATAAATCACTGCTTCATATTTTTTTTCATTCTCAAAATAATTAACTTCTTGAGTAATTAAGTTATCTTTACATTCATTAAAAAAAGAGTAAATATCAGCTTTTATATAAGATGAAAATATAATTTTTTGTTTATTATCTTTGTATTCAAACGATTTTAAATCTAAGTTATATTTTTCTAATAATTCTATTATATTATTAAAGTCAAAAAAAATAGAAGTAAAAAAATGCTCTCTTTTTAGTTTGTCAACTTGATTTTCTTCTGTTATTCTAGTTTCATTTTCTTCATTTTTTATTTGATTATCGTATAAATAAAAAGTAAAACAAGAAATAATAATTAATATATAAAATAAATAAATTTTGAAACTATAATCATCCTTTATATTGAAGTTTTCAAGTTTGTTTTTAAAAGATTTTTCTAAATATTCTTTTTTTAAATCTTCATAGGATTCTTTTTGAATAACATTAAAACTATCAAGTATTATGGAAAACTTTTTATTTATATATTCGATTAAATCATCAATATCAATTTCAGTTTGAAGGTTTTGGAAATAATAAAATTTTCCATTTTTATATAAACAAAAAAAATCATCACAAAAATATAAATCAAATTTATTCAAATCTTTTTTATTTAAATAATATAGTTCAAATATCTGAAAAATACTGTTTTTATAATAATTTGGAAAAGTTAAAACTTGGTATTGTTTTAATTCAGAAATAAAATTTATATACATAAAATCATTTTTGCTAATTTCAAAATTATTTAGTTTTAAAGAAGTAAAAATAAATTTCTTAAGATTTTTATTTTCAATTTCTTCAGAAACATCAATTAATAGCGATTTTATTTCATTATTCAATGCAAAATTTGACATAAATATAGTCCATATTATAATTTATTATATTATTTCAATAAGTATACTTAATTAAGCTTAAACTATAAATAAAATTTATGATTATTTATTTTATGTGTATTTTTAATAAGAATTTTAAAAGAGAAAATCTTCTCTTTTAAAAAGTTACATCATAACCTAGTTCTTTTAGACCTTGTCTGTTTTTTGTCCAACCTTTTTTGATTGAAACAAAAAGTTCAAGATAACATTTTTTGCCAGTTAGTTTTTCTATTTTAAGTCTTGCATCTTTCCCAATTCTTTTAATTGCAGTTGCATCTTTTCCAATAATCATACCTTTTTGAGTACCTTTTTGCACAATTATTGTAGCTTTTATAACATCAACACCTGGTTTTTCATCAACTTTATTTATCATAACATCAGTTTCATAAGGTATTTCATCACTAATATTTTCAAAAATCGACTCTCTAATAAACTCTTTAAAAAGATCTCTTAAATGCTCTGTTGTCATAATTTCTGGATCAAATAAATATGGATGAACAGGAAGATGTTTTACAACGTCATTTAAAATATCAGCTTGTGTAGTCTGTTTTTTAATAGAAATTGGAATAATCGCTTCATATTTATCATTATATTTTTCATACTCTTTGATTTTTTCTAATACTTCAGCATTTGATACAAAATCTATTTTTGTAAGTAATAAAATGTGTTTAACACCTTTTTTATTTTTTACTAAAAAGTCTTCATAGTGTGAAACTTTATCAGTAATTGGAGCTAAAAATAGAATTAAATCACAATCACCCATAGCTTTTAAAGCTTCATCAAGCATAAATTGATTTAATAGTTTTTCTGTTTCATGGATACCTGGAGTATCTATAAATACAATTTGATCATCATTATGCATTACAATTATGTTTGATCTTTTTCTTGTAGCATTAGCTTTATGTGAAACCATCGCAATTTTTTCACCAACAAGCCAATTTAAAAGTGAACTTTTACCTGCATTTGGTCTTCCTACTACTGATACATATCCGCATTTTGTCATTTTCATCCCTTTGTAATCAATACGAAATTTTCCTTCGTAAAATCTAATTTTTTACATTATACAATAAAAATAGACTTTTTAAAAACTATGACTAAGTTTGATTTATCTTCTTCTAAAATTTAAGCTTTTGAGTAAATCATTTTTACTAATAATCTCATTATCATTTAAATCAGCAATTGTTCGGGCTACTTTTAAAACTTTATTTATACTTCTAAATGTTAACTGATAATTTAATCTAGCTTTCTCTAATATTTCTTTCGCTTCATCATCTAAAATACAATACCTTTTTATATCTTCTTCAGATAATTTTCCATTTAACTCTTTTTGTCCTCTATTCTTTTGTTTACTAAAAGCTTTTATCACATTTTCATGTAATTCTTTGGAACTTACAATATTTTTATTATCACTAAAACTATCATTCATAACCACATATAAATCAATTCTATCTAGAAATGGCTCTGATAAACGGTTTTTATATCTTTGAATTTCCAGTTCATTGCATCTACACTCTTTTAGGCTTGATAATAAATTTCCACAAGGACAAGGATTCATTGCAGCTATAAATATAAATTTTGTTTCATACATAATTTTACTATTTACCCTTGAAATAAGTATTTTATTATCTTCAAGTGGCTCTCTTAAGGCTTCTAAAATTGATTTTGAAAAGTGAGGCAATTCATCAAAAAATAAAATTCCGTTGTTACTTAAAGCAATTTCACCCATCTTTGCATTTGAACTTCCTCCCCCAAATATTGAAGATTTTGTACTTGAATGATGCGGTGACCTAAAGGCTCTAATTGGGGAAAAATCTATCTCTTTATAATCCAAAGCTTGAAGTTTTGCTTTTTCTAAAATCTCTTCCAAATCCATAGGAGGCATTATATATTGCAATCTTTTTGAAATCATAGATTTACCACAACCAGGACTTCCCTCAAAAATTACATTGTGGTTTCCAGCAGCACTAATCATTGCAGCATATTTAGCCATATCTTGTCCAATAACATCACTAAAATCATTTTTGTACTTTATTTCAAAATAAAAAGTTTCATTATTTATAACTAAAGATTTATACTCAAAAATCTTTTTTTCATATAAAAAATTCTCTTTATTTTTTGATTTAGCAAATAATATCGCCTCCTCTAAATTTTTTACTCTATAAATTTCTAAATTATGAATATTTGATAGTTTTTCTGCACTTTCAATGCAAACCAAAACTTTTTTAAGTAATCCTTGTTTTACTAAAGATAAAACAATTGGAAAAATTGAACTTGTATCTTTTATATTTCCATCAAGAGCTAATTCACCAAAAAAATAAGTATCTTCAAAATCAATATTTTTTTCTTCAAAAAGTGCAATTTGCAAAGCAATTGCTAAATCAAAATGTGTTCCTTTTTTGTTTATTTCAGAAGGTGAAAGATTCACTGTAATTTTTAAAGGAGGAAATTTAAAGCCATTTGTAAGAAGGGCTGATTTTACTCTATCTTTTGACTCACTAATACTCGTACTTATCATTCCAACAATTGTAAATGTTGGCAAGCCTCGTGTAAAAGTTGATTCAACATCTATGCTAATTGCATCTAAGGTATCAAGACAAGCTGATTTAATAATTTTCATAAATTCACCATTAATAATGTAATAAATTAATATATTATCTTTATTTGTATTAAAAACAAAATTTAAAAGGTTTTGAAAATTGAT
The DNA here is from genome assembly GCA_028703945.1 of Aliarcobacter sp. Taxonomy (GTDB): domain Bacteria; phylum Campylobacterota; class Campylobacteria; order Campylobacterales; family Arcobacteraceae; genus Aliarcobacter. Next base: position 85,454 of record JAQVLW010000003.1, read on the forward strand.
GTAGCTATTAAACTTTACAAACAATGGAATAAAGAAGAGAAAATAGACTCATCTTTTAACTTCTCTTGCTATAATTAGCAAAAAATCTAGGAATTTTAACAATGTCACCACTTATAACCTGCCCCGAATGTAACCATGAAATATTATCAAGAATAGGAACTGTTTGCCCACAATGTGGTCATACCGTTGGATATTTTGATGGAGATAAAAAAAGAAAAACTTATGGTAAATTTTTTGCTTTAATAGTTTTTGCTCCATTTATCTCTTTTATTACAATACTATTTGCTTCTCAAAACAAATATACAATGTATATAGGAATCGCTATATTTTTCTATTTAGCAATCAAATCTTGCCCATTATTATTTAAAAATATTCTTTTTAGTAAATTTGAGAAAATATTCTTTTGGTTTATTTGGATTTTATCAAACAGTTTATTGTTTTCAATGATTATTAGTGTTTTAAGAAGAGGTTTTGTTGAAGCATAAAATAAAAAAAGATAAAAATTAATTTTTATCTTTTATCTTTTTTTTCCACTCTTTTTCGAATTTTTTTCTTTTTATTATTGATAAATTTTCAATAAACAAATGGCCTGCAAGATGTTCCATTTCATGTTGCCATGCAACCGCTAGAAAATCCTCACATTCCATGATTTGTTTATTTCCATGTCTATCAAAATATTCAACGATAATATGTTGTGCTCTTGTTATGTCTTCATTAAAACCAGGAACACTTAAACAACCTTCAGTAAATATTTGAGTTCCATCTTTGTGTGTAACTATAGGATTTATTGCTTCAATCAGTTCATCTTTATCTTGAATATCTTCTTCATTTGGAATATTGATAATCAAAATATTTAAAGGTATTGCTATTTGAATTGCAGCTAATCCAACGCCACCTTCAGCCATCATCGTATCATACATATCTTCTAAAAGTGTGTGCAATTCATTATCAAATTGCTCCACATTCTTTGATTTTACTCGAAGTAGTTTATTCGGATAAGTTATAACTTCTTTAATCATAAAAAGATTCTTATTTATGCTTTGCTATAACTTCATCAATTAATCCATAAGTACAAGCTTCCTCAGCACTCATGAAATTATCTCTATCAGTATCTTTTTCAATTTTAGAAATATCTTGACCTGTTTGTTCTGCAATAATTGCATTTAAACTATCTTTCATTCTTTGAATTTCTTTAGCCTGAATTTGAATATCAGTTGATTGCCCCTGCGCTCCACCTGATGGTTGGTGAATCATTATTCTAGAATTTGGTAAAGAATATCTCTTTCCTTTTGTTCCAGCTGATAATAAAAATGCTCCCATAGATGCAGCTTGACCTATACAAATAGTACAAACATCTGGCTTAATATAATTCATAGTATCATAAATTGACATACCACTAGTAATTACTCCACCTGGAGAGTTGATATATAAATAGATATCTTTATCTGGATCTTCAGCTTCAAGAAAAAGTAACTGAGCAACAATAGTTGAAGCTACAGCATCATTTACCTCTCCACTTAACATAATAATTCTATCTTTAAGAAGTCTTGAATAAATATCGTAACTTCTCTCCCCTCTTCCACTTTTTTCAACTACAT
>JAQVLW010000003.1:87151-89642 GCA_028703945.1 Aliarcobacter sp.
AACTGAGCAACAATAGTTGAAGCTACAGCATCATTTACCTCTCCACTTAACATAATAATTCTATCTTTAAGAAGTCTTGAATAAATATCGTAACTTCTCTCCCCTCTTCCACTTTTTTCAACTACATATGGTATATAACTCATAATCAATCCTATCTTATTATTTTCCTAATTTCTCATCTAATAATTTAGAGATAACTTTCTCTTCAATCATAGACATTTTAATTGCAGGTAGGTATCCAGCTTCTTGATATTGTTTTACAAGGTCTTGTGGATTTTGTCCCATTTGCATTGCCTCATAATAAAGAACTTGCATTACTTCTTGATCAGATACTTGAACATTTTCAGCTTTTGCTAATGCATCAATAATAAACGTAGCTTTTACAGAATTTACTGCATCTTCTTTTAATTCATTTCTAATTTCTTCAACTTTAGATTCATTTTCTTTTAATACAGAAATTTCTTCTTCAGTCATTGTTCTTACTTTATTATTTAAAGCATAGTTAATTTCTTGATCAACTACAGAATTTGGTAAAGCAAATTGTAATTTTTCAACTAAAGTCTCTAAATATGCAGGTTTTAATTCTTCTCTGTAGTATTTATTCATAGCTTCAGCTTTAAATTGCTCTTTAATTTTTTCTCTTAAAGTATCAATTGTTACATTTTCTTCACCTGGTAACATTCTTTTTGCAAATTCATCATTTAACTCAGCTGCAACTTTTTCTTGAATTTCATGTAATGTTACTTTAAATGTAGCTTCTTTTCCAGCTAAGTTTTTAGCTTGGTAAGATTCAGGGAAAGATACAACAATATCTTTTTGCTCTTCATATTTCATACCAATTACTTGTTCTTCGAATCCTGGAATAAATGAACCTGAACCTACATGTAATGGATATTTCTCAGCTTTTCCACCTTCAAATGCAATACCAGCAACAAAACCTTCAAAATCAATAACAGCATGATCTCCATCTTTTACAGCTCTTTTTTTAGCAAGTTTTTCTAAAGGAGCAGAAGAGTTAGCAATTTCTTCTAATCTTGCATCAATTTCTTTTGCATCTACTTCTTTTTCAACAACAGATGGAAGTAAAGATTTATAATCACCTAAATCAATAGTTGGTTTACAAGCAACAGAAATTTCTAAATCAATAGAACCATCTTCTTTTTTATCAAATTTTGAAATAATTGGTTCACCAATTAAATCTACATTTAAAATATTTAATTCTTTTAAAGCTTCACCTAAAATTTTTCTTAAAGCTTCTGATTCCGCATCTTCTCTTAATTTATCAGCAAATCTTTGTTTTATTACAGCTACAGGAACTTTTCCTTTTCTAAAACCTTGAACATTCATAGTTTTAGCAGCTTGTTTAGCCACTTTATCTAAATTTGATTCTACTACTTCTTTTGCGATAGTTGCAGTTATTACAGCATTTGCACCATCAAGTCTATTTGCGCTAAATTCCATTAAATTCACTCCGATTGTTATAATTTTAACGCTGATTTTATCTAAAAATTACTAAGGTTTTTATAAAACGCTGATTTGAAAAAAAGTTGTGGGGAAATTTGTATGTTTAAATTAGTTTTTTTATATGAAAAATCAAAAGATTTAATAATCTTTTGATTTTCTCATTTGTAGAAGTTCTTTTTGAACAGAGATATTAATATCTTCATTTGCATCAAAATCTAATGAATAATTTCTTCCATCATAATCAACAGAATTTAAAATAATTTTCATAGCTTCAAGTCTTGCTTTATGTTTATCATCACTTCTTACAATATGCCAAGGTGCGCTTCTTGAAGTTGTTCTTCTCAACATCTCATATTTTTTCTCTGAAAACTCATCCCATAAATCTTGAGCTTGCATATCAACTTCTGAGAATTTCCATTGTCTTAATGGATCTTCAATTCTTCTTTCAAATCTTCTTTTTTGTTCTTCTTTAGAAACTGAAAAATAAAGTTTAATTAAAACCATTCCTTGTCTTACTAAATCTTGCTCAAAATTAACGACATCTTCCATGAAAATTTCATGTTCTTCAGGTGTACAAAATCCAAAAATTGGCTCAACCATAGCTCTGTTATACCAAGATCTATCAAATAAAACCACCTCTCCACCTGTTGGGAAATGAGTGATATATCTTTGTAAAAACCATTGATTTTTTTGAGTTTCTGTCGGTTTTCCTAAAGCTACTACTCTATAATGTTTATTATTCATATATCTAGTAATTCTTCTAATAGCACCACCTTTTCCAGAAGCATCTCTTCCTTCAAAAATAATAATCATTCTTTTATTTTCTTTTTCTAAATAATTTTGAAGCTTTATTAATTCAATTTGATATTTTTTCAAAGCTTCCAAATCATAAATTTTCTGAATTCCCTCTGATAAAACATGAGGATTTAATTTCTCATAATTACCTAAAATTGATTTTAAAAAGTCATTTTCTTCTTTTAATGTTTTTAAAATTTCATTATCTTTATCTTTTATCAACAATTTTTTT
>JAQVLW010000029.1 GCA_028703945.1 Aliarcobacter sp.
GTTAAAAATAGTAAAGCACCTGCACCTATTCTAAATGCATCTAAAGTTATTCCAAAAATTGAGAAAATATGTTTCCCAAAAAAAAGTAAAATTAAACTTATAATAGTTACTGAAATTGTAACTTTTATAGCTAAGGCTTTTCTTTGTCTTATCGTTGCATCTTGTGTAATTGTTAAAAACATTGTTAAGACAAAAAAAGGTGTCATTAAAAAAAATATTTTTAAAAATGTTGAAATAAAAATTTCCATAAATTATCCTATACTAAAAATATTTTTTAATCTCTTGCGTCCAAAGTTTATAAGCTTTTCCATTTAAATGAAGGTCATCATTAGAGTATTCATTTTTTAGGGTTTTATTTGGCGCTAAAATTTTGTTTAAATCAATAAATGTTAAATTATTTTCTTTTGCATAGCTTTTTAATTTCTCGTTTAATACTTCAACTTTTTCATTATATTTTGATGGTTTTTCATCTCCCACAAAAAGAGTTGATTGAATATAAACTTTTATACCTTTTTGTTGTAAGTTTTCAATAATTTTTAGATAATTTGAAAAAACATAATCCACAGATTTTTCTTGAAAAAAATCATTTATTCCTATCATGATAAAAGCTTGGTTTATGTTTTTGTTGGTACTATTTAGTCTATCTAATACCCCATCAGTTGTATCTCCAGCAATTCCTCGGTTTTGTATTAAATCATTATTTAATAACTCATTCCATAAACCACCATCAGTTATGGAATCTCCAATCATTACTATTTTATATTTATCATTTTGTTCTAACATTTCAAATTGACTCTTTTTATGTAAATAATATGGATCTAAATTGGCAGTTGCAAAAGCAAAACTTGCCAACAAAGATAAACTAATAATTATATTTTTCAAAGTTTTCTCCTACAAATTATCCTAAAAAACTCTCTATTTTTTTTGTAATATCAATTTTTGTTAAACCATTAATTGCTGCATAACATAAAGCACCACCACAACCAACACCTTCTTTTGCTTCACCTTGGTCATAAAGTTTAAGAGCAGGATGAGAAGATTCACTAAAATCAAAATCACTTGCATAAGCATTTATTGGAAAATCAAGTTGTTCTAAAAGTGCTTTAATATTTGAGTTTTCATCTTTATTTATCCATTTTGTTGTACAAAGTGCAAGATTTGAAGAATCAATGCTTCCCTCCATACTTCTTAAAATAGAATTCACTACAAGTAAAACAGCAGCCATTTGAGTTCCTCCAGCAAGAACAATTTTAAGATTATTTGCCCTACTTCCAAGAATAAATCCAGCATTAAAAATAATCATATTATCACTTACACTTGAAAGAATCTCAAATAAATCACCATTTAAATCAACTCTTTTTAAAGCTTTTTCAATTGTTTGATTTTTTATATCACTTGGATTATCTTTATATGAACTTGAAAAATATCCCTCACATTCATAAGCTAAAGCTAAACCTGTTGCATTTGCTGTTGTAGTTCCTGCTGGAATTGACTCTGCAAGAATGATATAATCGTCAGAAGTTTGAAAATTCTGACCAAATTCTATTCCTTTTTGGAAGACTTCCAATGCAGGTATTTTTGCTCCATCATCAATTCTAGCACTTGCTTTAATATTAAAATTGTGGATTTTAAAATAACCAATTTGAGGAACTACATCTAAACCTAAATCTAATATTTCAATATTTGAAAAAGCTTTTAATTCATGTATTGCTCTTGTAATTAGTGCAGGTGTTGGTACACCTTTTGGAGTTTGGGCAATATTTGGCATTGACCTTACTTGTTTAGTACACAAAAATTCTGCATCCAAAGTTGGAGTTAAATATAGTTTTCCAGGAATTCCAGCCTGAGAGATTTGTGGGATTTCACAAGTTTTTGTAACACTTGCACTTAATAAAAATGTAGCTTTTTTACCTCTTAAAAATTCTAAAAAATCAACACTTCCTAAAATCGTTTCAAAGTTCATCTGTACCCTTTATTTATAAATTTTAGAAAGTATATCAAATCTTAGATAAATGCCAATTTTATATTAAAGAATTAAATAAATAATTAATGAATAATTATTCAATTTACTTATATTTCAGTTGTTTTAAAGAAATTTATAACCTTATTTGTATTCAAATAACAATATAATATGAAAAATTCATTAGGAGGATTTTATGTCTAGTAAAACAATAAAAATGATTATTCCAATCGCGTTAATAATCATTCTTTGGTTTATCCCAGCACCGACTGGATTAACACAAAATGGTTGGCATTTCTTAGCAATCTTTTTTGCAGTTGTAGTGGGTCTTATTCTTGAGCCAGTTCCAGCAGCACTTGTAGGATTTACAGGTATTTCAGTTATCGCACTTTTAGGATTAATGGGAAGTCCAAAAGATGGTATTACTTGGGCGCTATCTGGATTTTCAAATAGTGTTATTTGGTTAATTTTTGCAGCATTCATGTTTGCACTTGGTTATAAAAAAACAGGTCTTGGACGAAGAGTATCATTAATTATGATTAAATATATGGGTAAAAGCTCATTAGGTCTTGGATATGCTGTTGCATTTTCAGATTTAGTTCTAGCTCCATTTATGCCATCAAACACCGCAAGAAGTGGTGGATCGGTTTATCCTGTGGCTATTAATATTCCACATATTTTTGATTCATATCCAGATAAGGATCCAAGAAAATTAGGTGCTTATATTTCATGGGTTGCAATTGCAACTACTTGTGTTACAAGTTCTATGTTTTTAACAGCTCTTGCTCCAAACTTACTTGCAGTTGATTTAATTACTAAAAGTACAGGACACGCAATTAGTTGGGTTGAATGGTCATCCGTTATGTTACCACTTATGATTCCACTTTTTTTACTTACTCCTTGGCTTACTTATGTTGTTTATCCACCAACTCAAAAGAAATCTCCAGAGGCACCTGCTTGGGCAGCAGAAGAACTTAAAACATTGGGTGCAATTACTTTTAAAGAATATTTAATGGCAGGACTTGCAACTGTTGCACTTGTTCTTTGGATATTTGGAACAGAGTTAGGTGTAGATTCAACAACTGTTGCTATTGCAATTGTTGCCGTTATGGTTTTAACAAATGTTATCACTTGGGATGATTTGATTTCTAATAAAGCTGCATTTGACGTTTTAATTTGGTTTTCATCTTTAGTTGCAATGGCATCAGGACTTCAAAAAGTTGGTGTTTTGGCTTGGATTGGAACAAATACACAAGCAATGTTATCAGGAATGAGTCCAACAACTCTTATTATTTCATTGCTTGTTTTATTTTTCTTATTACACTACTTTTTTGCAAGTGTTACAGCTCATGTTACTGCACTTATTCCAATCTTTATGGCTATCGCAGTTAGTCTTTTAACACCTGAACAAGTTGTTCCTTTTACTATTATTTTAGCGGGAAGCCTTGGTGTTATGGGGATTATAACTCCTTATGGGACTGGACCATCTCCTATTTGGTATGGAGCAGGATATATTTCTCAAGCAAGATGGTGGGCTTTAGGAGCAATATTCGGAGCTTTATATCTAGGTGTTATGATTTTAGGTGCATTTATATTTATCTAAAAATTTAAAAGAGAGAAATCTCTCTTTTAAATAATTGTTTGAAAAACCAAAACACAAGCTATTAAAAATAATACTATTTTTACAACTTTTTTATAACTCTCTTGGGGTATTTTATCTTTTACTTTAAGTCCTATAAACATTGCTACTGCAACAACAACTAAGCTACTAAATGAAATAGTTAATAACTCTTGATTAAATGAACCATGAAGTGTGAATAAAACTATCTGAATTACTTTTCCAAATAAAAAACATAGGTTTGTTGATTGAATTACCTCTTTTTTTGTATGTTTTGATTCAAGTGAATAAATTATCAGAATTGAAGCCATTACATTGGTTAAACCACCAATTATTCCTGCAAACAAACCAAATACAACCATTGATATTATTTTTTTTTCTCTAATCCAATGCATTTGAATTTTAAATTTTTGAATAAATAAATATAAAAATATTGAAAAAGCCAATAACAATTTAAAAAGTTCAGAACTACTATATATTAATATTTGTGTACCAATTGCACTTCCAATCATACCAATAAGAGCCAAAGGATAAAACTTTTTTACGGCTTGTAAAAAATTTCCTTCACTATATATACTAATAAGATTAATCAAAAGAGTAGGAATTGCAATATATAAAATAGCAGTTTTCATATCTGTAACCATAGCCAAAAGTGGCGTAGCAATCATTGGAAAACCAAATCCAATACTCCCATGAACTAAAGAAGAAAAAAATATTATTATTGAAAAAACAATCAAGAATTCAATTGAAAGTTCCACTATTAAAAGTTTTTATTTAATATTTCTAAAAATTCTTTTGGATTTTTATATCCAACTATTTTAGAAGAATTTACTTCCTTTTTATCTTTATCCCAAAAAATAAGTGCAGGAGGACCTACAACTCCAAACATTTTTTGTAAAGCCTTATCTTCATCATTATTTTTTGTAATATCAGCCGTTAAAAGTGTAAAGTTTTGAAGTTTTTTCATAACCTCTTTATCCTTAAAAGTTATCTCTTCCAACTCCTTACAAGACACGCACCATGAAGCCCAAAAATCTAACATTACAGGTTTATTTGAATTTTTAATTGCAAATTCTAGTTCACTTATATTTTTAATTTTATGAAAAACTAATTTATCTTCTTTTATTATATTTGCAGAACCTGTCAACTTTTCAAGTGGTTTTAATGGATTTGTAGAACCACTTATAAGTCCAACCAACAAAACTACTCCTAAAATAAATAAAATAGAACTAGCTAATTCAGCAAACATATTTGATTGAGTTTTTAAATATATTGCCGTTGCTAGGAATAATAATGCCCATAAAGACATAATAATTGAAGGACTCAAAACTCTGTCAAGTAGCCAAATAGCAACTCCCAACATTATAATTCCAAAAATTTTAGTAATGTTTTCCATCCAACCACCAGGTTTTGGCATAAATCTTCCAGCACCTAAACCAATAAGTAAAAGTGGAACGCCCATTCCTAAACTCATAACAAATAAAGCCATTCCACCAAGAACGGCATCACCCGTTTGACCTATATAAACCAAAGCACCTGCAAGTGGCGGAGCAACACAAGGACCAACTATTAAAGCTGATAAAAATCCCATTATTGCAACTCCAATTATTCCTTGTTTTTCTTTCCCATCTGTTGTTTTATTAAGTTTTGTTTGAATTGATTGAGGAAGTTTTATCTCAAAATATCCAAACATAGAAAAAGCTAATGCCACAAAAATTAGAGCAAAAACAACTAAAACATAAGGATTTTGAAGGGCAACTTGTAAGTTTGCTCCAAAAATTCCTGCAACAATTCCTGCAATTGTATAAGCAACACTCATTGAAAGTACATAAATAAAAGATAAAAAGAAACCTTTTTTTGCGCTCATAACTTCACTTTTTGAAGCACCAACAATAATAGATGACAAAATTGGAATCATCGGAAAAACACAAGGAGTTAAAGAAAGTAATAATCCAAAACCAAAAAATGTTGCTAAAACTAGAAGTAAATTTCCATTTTTTAAACTATTTGCAATTGAATCTGTTTCATTTAAAGTTGTTGTTTCAACTTTTTGTTCTTCTTCTTTAGTCTGTATTTTTGAAATATTATTATCAAATGTAAGCAAATATTTTTCACTCATAGGAGCATAACAAAGTCCAAGCTTTGAACAACCTTGAAATTTAACTTCTATTTCATACTCATTTAAATCAACTTTCGATTTTAATAAACTAAAAGGAATAGTTAAATCTAAATTATTGAATTGAACTATAAACTCTTCATAGGCTACTGCTTTTGGAATATTTATCTCTTTTGTAATCTCGATTTTTTCAGGTTTAACAATAAAAACTTTTAATTTATCATCATACAAATAAATATCTCGACCTAAATCTAATTTAAGATTTATGCTAGTTTCATTTTTTGTGAAAGTTGGTTTAAAAGCCTCATTAGGTTCTAAAAATTCTTGGTTTAATCCAGCTGAAAATGAGTATATAAAAGTACATATTAATAATAAAAGTTTTTTCATTTAATTTATCTTTATTTAAAATTTTCTTTAGATGCTTGAAGTAACTCATCAGAGTTTAGAACACCTACATAATCTTTTACAACTTTACCATTTTTAAAATAAATCAAAGTTGGAAGTGCAGAAACTCCGTATTTTTTAGCTAGATTTAGTTCATCATCAACATTTACTTTATAGATATGAACGTTTTTAGGTTTTGAAATATTAAAATTTTCTAAATTATTTGCCACAATTTTACAAGGAGGACACCATGGAGCATAAAAATCCACAATTACATTTTTATCTTTTATTTTTTCTTCAAAATTATCTATATTTAACTCTTCATAAGCATAAACACCCATTACGCTAATTAAAAATATTAAGAATATTTTTTTCATTTTTTACTACCTTTTTATTTTTTTCATTATATTTAATCTTTGTAAAGAGTTTGTTTATATATTTAATATTATAAGATTTTATTATATATTTTATGTTAATATCAAACTTATTAAAAGGATAATAATGAATATATTAGCTGAACTGCAACCCAAAATAGTAGAAAAAATGATTGATGATAATATTGTAATGATTGATGTTAGAAGAAAAGAGGAATACAAAAGAACTGGAGTTATAAGAAACGCTCATTTATTAACTTTTTTTGATGAATTTGGTAATTATGATATGGAAAGTTGGATGAAAGAGTTTGAAAAAATTGTCATTTCAAAAGAGCAAGCTTTTATTTTAATTTGTGCCCATGCAAATAGAACAAGAGTAATTGGAAACTTTTTAATTGAACAAGGATATAAAAATACAGCTCATTTATTCGGTGGAATGGCTTTATGGACACAAGAATTAAGAGAAACTTTGACTTATAATTAAACTATTTTCTAGGAGCAAAATTATGCTCCTATATTATCTTTTTTGATTCTTCTTTTTTGAGGATTACTAGGACAACTAAGTTTTACACTTTTTTCTATAAATTCCATAATTCTTTCTGCAATATTTATATTTGTAGATTTTTCAATTCCTTCTAAACCTGGACTTGAATTCACTTCCATTACAAGAGGTCCTCTTTTTGATGGAATCATATCAACTCCACAAACTCCAAGTCCCATTGCCTTTGCTGCTGCAATTGCTGTTGCTTTTTCTTTTCTGTTAAGTTTATATGCAACGGCACTTCCACCTTGATGTAAGTTTGATCTAAAATCACCTTCTGCACCTTGTCTTTTCATAGCACCAACAACTTCATTATTTACAACAAATGCTCTAATATCAGCACCACCTGCTTCTTCGATATACTCTTGAACAAGTAAATTTACATCCATTCCATAAAAGGCATCAAGTACAGATTTAGCAGCTTTTTCACTATCAACCAAAACTACTCCAACACCTTGCGTTCCTTCTAAAATCTTTAAAACCAAAGGTGCTCCACCACTTAACGCAATTACATCCTTAGCATTTGATTTATTTGAAGCAAAAACTGTTCTTGGCATATCAACACCATTTTTTGATAAAACTTGTAAACTTCTTAATTTATCTCTACTTCTTGTAAGTGCTAAATTTCCTGTTGTACTAAATACATCTATCATTTCAAAGTGTCTTACCATTGCTGCACCATAGAATGTTCTACTAGCTCCAATTCGAGGAATTATCGCATCAGGTGTAGGTAATACTTTTCCTTCGTAATTTACAACTAACTCGTTTTTCATAATTTCAATAGTACATTTTAAATAATCTATTACTCTTACTTCCCAACCTTTTGCAGTTGCTTCTTCAACTAATCTTCTTGTTGAATATAGATCTTTATTTCTTGATAATATATAAATTCTCATATTAATCTCTTTTAATTTACTTTTGTAAGATATTCTTTTGAAACATCAACTAAAAAACGCTCAGTTAAAAACTTTCTTCCTATTAACATAGGATATTTCATGTCAGAACGATCAGTCAAAGAAATTACTGTTTTATATTTTTTACCAAAAAACAATATATCAACTTTTATAGATGCTCTTAATTGTACCGTTCCATTTGAACTTTTAACTCTTTTATATTTATAAAGTGGCATTTTCATTTTTTTACCATGATAAGCTGGATGAATTTCGTCTAATAATGTAAAATTTACAAATTTTTCATCGTCAATAAAAATGTCATCGCAATGCAGGGAATTAGAATCAGCTCCTGTGTCAATTTTTACATCTAAATCAAACAGTTCTAAATCTAAAATAGATACTATTTCTCTTCTTCCAATAATTCTTTTTTGTGACATAATATACCTCTTTGAAAGAATATTATATCACAAAATTATTTCATAAAATTATGAATTTTGTTTTTTAGTATCTAATGCTTTTTGAAGTATTGCAATCACATCTTCTAAATTTTCATAAGGAAGGTGTGATTTCCATTGAATATCTTGTCCATTTAAAGAAATACCAATACTAACTATATCTTCTGTATCTTTTCCATAAGGTTCAGTTACATTTGAAATAGAAATTTTTCCTTTTTTAGTACCAGATAAATCTAATGTTCCTAATTCTGTAATAGTTGACATTTTAATCCTTTTTATTTTAGTTTAATTCTACAACAATAAACTTGTTTTTAATTAAAACTATAGAAAATCAGGTTTTGGTTCAGCTAAATAAAAACCTTGCAATTCATCAACTCCTAATTCAACCAATGAATCAAACACTTCTTGCGAGTGAACAAACTCAGCAATTACTCTTATATTTAAAGCTTTACTAAAATCAATAATTGATTTAACCATTTCATATGAGTTTTTATCTGAATAAATATTTTTAATTAATGACCCGTCTATTTTTATATAATTTGGTCTAATTTTTAGAATATGTGCAAAATTTGAATATCCCGTTCCAAAATCATCAATTGCAATTTTAATACCTTGTTTTCTATATTTACTAATAAATTCTTCAAGTAAAGTATAATCAGATATATAATCACTCTCTAAGATTTCAAAAACTACTCTTGATTTATCTTCATTAGTAATTTTTTTAAGACTTTCATCTAAAAAAACTATAAATTCACTATCTAAAATATCTTTAAAGCTTAAATTTATAGATATTTGTTTATCAGTTTTTTTTAAATCTTTTAAAGCTTTTGATATTATTTGATTTGATAATTGGAGATATTGTTTTGTTTTAACAGAAATATCAAGGAAAAAATAAGGACTTAAATAAACAACCTCACCTTTTTCATTAATATCTTCTATTCTCATCAATGTTTCATATTTAACTATATTTTTATCTACATCAAAAATAGCTTGATAGAATGGTATTACTTTATCATTTTTAAGTGCTTTTTTTATTTTTTCTCGCCAATACATAGATTTTTCAATCATCTCTTTAGTATCTATATCATTATTATAAACAAAATAGGGGAGATTATTCTTTTTGGCTTTTTTTAGTGCAATTCCAGCTGTTTTTATAGATTCTTCTTGCGCAATTGAAATCCCTAGCGTTATATTTACAAAAATATCAATATCTAGTTGTTCAATATAAAGAGGTTTATTTTTGAAAAGTACTGCTAATTCTTCTATTAATTCATTAAATTTAAAAAATCCCATCATTTTTTTATCAGCTAAACAATATACATTCCCATATATTCTATAAACTGAAACATCATATTTTAATGAAAATTCATTTAGTATTTTTCCAACTTCAATTAAAACTAAATTTCCAGTTGAAAATCCATAAAGTTCATTTATATCGTCAAAAGAATCTATATCAATTAAAGTTATTGATACAAAATCATTTTCTTTTATTTCTTCTTCTAAAGCATATCTATTTTTTAGATTAGTCAATTCATCATAATATAATTTATTCTCAATCTCTTTTGTTTTTACACAAACCTGTTCTTCAAAAGTTTTTCGATTTATTTCGACTTGATTAAGTAATGTATTAAATTGATTTGTTAAAAAGCCTATTTTATTTTTTGATTTAATTTCATTCTGAGAATTATCTATATTAATATTTGCCTTTTGAATTTCAGTAATAATTTTATTAATAGGAGCAATAATTTTTATAATAACAAATGCCGTAATTACTAAAAATATAAAAAATGCAAAAATTAAAATATTTAATATTAAATAGTTTATTTCTTCAACAAATGAAGAAAAATCTTCTTCATAAACAGAAGAAATTATGTACCAATCTAAGTTTTTATTATATTCAATCCAAGATATTTTTTTATATTCATAATTATTTGGATCATAAATTCTGTTCCAGTTATACTCTAAAGTCTCTTCTTTTGCATAGCTATTTTTTAATTCATCAAATAATTTTACACCATTTTGTGGTAAAACGACTTTTAATTCTTCTTGGTTTTTAAATTCACCACTTGGATCAAAAACAACTTTTCCTAAGCCATCAACAACATAAATATAACCAGTTTTACCCAAAGTAAAACTTGAAAGTAATAGCTCAAGTTCACTATTTGTACTATTTTTTAGTTTATTATTTATAATTGAAATTACTTTATTAAACTGAATTTTTGAGTTTTGTATCTGGATTTGTGTTAAATAACTATTTATTTTGGGAGATACTAAAAATATTACAAAAGATACATATAGCAAAAAAATTATAATAAATAACCAAGCTATTTTTAAAGATATTTTATTATTCAACCCATCTCACTTTTATTTTATTTTATAAAAAACTTGCTATCTTTTGTCCAAATCTTACATTTTTGTCAAGTAAATCTTCAAGTTCTACCATTTCTTTTTCCCAAAGCATAACAACGGTTGAACCCATTTTGAAATATCCTAAACATTCACCTTTACTTATTTCAATATTTTCATAAGTATATACTTTCATCTCTTTTGCATTTGTATTTGTTTCAACTCTATCTTCAAATTCAAATACCATTTGTCCAACATTTAAAGCTCCTACAAAAACCATATAAAAGATTTTTCCATTTGTTTCACACTCTAAAATCACCCTTTCATTTTGAATAAAAAGTTCAAACTCTTTATTTAGGTATTTTAGATTTACAGGATAAAGTTTTCCAGGAACATGAATTAATTTTAATAATTTGAAATCACAAGGTGCATGGTATCTATGGTAATCTTTTGGCGATAAATAAAAATTCATAAAAGAACCATCTTTTACTTTTTCAAAGTTTGAAGAACAATAATAAGTTAATAGCTCTTCAACACTATACTGCATTCCTTTTATTTGTAAAGCAATATCATTTTGAATTTGTCCACATTGTGTAATTAAACTATCAGTAGGAGAAATAATTGTATTTTTATTTTCATCTATAACCCTTTTTATAATTAATTCTCTAGTGAATAAATCATTTAAAGATTTATAATATCTTGGATGTTTAAATTCGCTCATATTTAAACCCATTAATCTCACATAACTAGAATTAATTAGTTTTTGAACAGGAGAAAGAAACTCTTTTTTAGCAAACTTTCCAAAATATAAAGAGATAAGATTTGTAATATGCATTATTTTCCTTTATTAAAATCAATTAGTGCTATATTTTATCTATTTTTTCTTCTTAAATTGCTTTAATAAATATTTAGATACTCTTGCAAGATTAATTTATCGAATTTTTAAGGATTTATATGTACAAAATAGTAGTGGCAAATCAATGCGCATGTTTTAAAAAAAGCAATTTAAAAAATAATTTAACTTTTGAATCAAAAGACATTGCTTTAAGTAAAGCAATAGAAATGAAAAATATTATGAATAATGAATTTTGTAAAACACATAAGTTTGAACTTCAAGAAATGTTCAATAATTTAGTAATTTCATTTTATAAAGAAGATGTTAGACCTGATTGTTGTGGAAATGGTTGTTGCATGTAAGCCGCAACTATTTTTTAGGCATTAAAATATACATTTTCCCTTTTTCTTTCATTTTTCCAGCATAAGCAAAAGCATCTTCTCCATATCCCCAAAAGAAATCAGCTCGAATATCACCTTTTATAGCTCCACCAACATCAGCAGCAACCATTAATTGATTTATAGGTTTTTTATCAATGGGATTTTTGGTACTAAGAAAAACTGGCATTCCAAGAGGAATAACACTTCTATCAACTGCTAAATTTCTTTTTGCAGTAAGTTGTGTTCCTAAACTTCCTGTTGCTCCTTGCTCTGATTTATGAAAAAATACATAACTTTCATTTTGATTTAATACTTCATCTGCTTTTGAAGGGTTTTTATCTAAATATTTTTTCATACCCTGAGCTGATAATTCATCCTTACTTATATAACCCTTATTAAGCATATAAGTTCCTATTCCTTTGAATTTTCTTCCATTTTGTTCAGCATAACCAACATTAATTAATTCGCCATTATCTAATAAGATTTTCCCTGAACCTTGAACATGAAGTAAAAATAAATCTACTTTATTATCAACATAAGCTATAACTTCAAGATTTTTACTTGGATTACTCTCTATTTGAGCCCTTGAATCATAAGGAATGACTTTGTTTCCAACTAATTTTCCTCTTAATTTATATGTTTTAAGTTCAGGATAAGCCGATACAAAATCAACAATCATCATATCTTTTGGAGTTTTATAAACTGGATATTTATATCTTTTATTTTTTTGTAAACTTCCATAAAGAAGAGGTTCATAATAACCGGTAATTGTTCCTTCATCCAAAGAATTATTATCCAAAAGTTTATATGGTTGAAAATTTATTGTAAAAAATCTTCTTCCATCTGTTTCATTTTCAGCTTTTTGGCAAACTTCTTTAAATAACTCGTTTCTTTTAGATTTTTTACAATCTTTTCTAAAAACATCAAGTGCATGTGCTAAATCATCGTTATAGAAACCTTCAATTTCATTAAAACCAACCGCTTGCATATTTTTTAAATTCTCTTTTGGAATATCTTTAAATGGCTCTTGTATTTTTTGTTCTTGTGGGACTACTTTTTCCTTCGTTGCACATCCTGAAAAAAGAAAGATTGTTGTTAGGGATATAATAAATATTAAAGATTTCATAAATCACAACTTGATGGCAATAAATTTGTAGAATGGACTTCTTTTAATCCACATGATTCGCAAGAAAACTCAACATCTTTTACACCTGAACATCCATGACTTTGAAGCACTCTTGATTTTATAATTTCAGATTTAAATGTTGTTTTTGTTTTTTCATCAAAAAAAACTTTTGCTTTTTGCCCACAAGATGGACACTCACCACTAAGTAATTTTTCTACCCTCGAAGTTTTACTTTTTAAGTATAAAAGGACAGAAAAAATAGTTATTAAAAATAATATTAGTAAAAAAAACAAATTTTGCATGAAGCAGAGATTTACTCTACTTCAGCATCGATAACATCATCGTCATCTTTTTTTGCTTTTTGGTTTGGTTGAGCATTAGCGTCTCCACCCTCTTTTTTGTACATAGCTTCTGCTAATTTGTGAGATTTTTCAGTTAAAGTTTTTAATTTTTCTTCAATTTGCTCTTTTGTTGCATTGTCATTTTTTAAAGTCTCTTCTAAATCAGCTGCTGCATCAATAATTGCTTTTTTCTCTTCTTCACTAACTGCACTTTCGTTTTCTTCTAAAGTTTTTCTTGTACTATGTAATAGTCCATCTGCTTGGTTTCTTACTTCAATTAATGCTTTTTTCTTAGCATCAACATCTTTATTCGCTTCTGCTTCTTGAACCATTTTTTCAATTTCAGCATCACTTAATCCTGAACTTCCAGAAATAGTAATTTTATTTTCTTTTCCTGTTCCTTTGTCTTTTGCCGATACATTTAAAACACCATTTGCATCAATATCAAATGTTACTTCAATTTGAGGAACACCTCTTCTTGCTGCTGGAATATCTGAAAGTTCAAACATACCTAAAGATTTATTATCTTTTGCAAATTCTCTTTCACCTTGTGAAACATGAATAGAAACAGCTGGTTGATTATCTTCAGCTGTACTAAATACTTGAGATTTTTTAACAGGAATTGTAGTTCCTTTTTCAATTAATTTAGTCATAACCCCACCTAAAGTTTCAATTCCAAGTGATAGAGGAGTAACATCAAGTAATAATACATCTTTAACATCACCTTTTAAAACTCCAGCTTGAACAGCAGCACCAGCAGCTACAACTTCATCAGGATTTACACCTTTATTTAAATCTTTTCCAAAGAAATCTCTTACAACTTTATTTGCTTTTGGAAGTCTTGTACTTCCACCAACCATGATAATTTCTTGGATTTCGCTTTTATCTAATCCAGCATCTTTAAGTGCAATTTTGATGTGTTCTAATGTTTCATCAATTAAATGTTCGGTCATAGATTCAAATTTTGCTCTTGTTAATGATTTAACTAAGTGAACAGGACCTGCACTTCCCATTGAAATAAATGGTAAGTTGATTTCTGTTGATTCAGCTGATGATAACTCTTTTTTAGCATTTTCAGCAGCATCTTTTAATCTTTGTAATGCCATTTTGTCGTTTTTAACATCAAAACCATTTTCATCTTTGAACTCTTTTGCTAACCAATCAATAATTGCATTATCAAAGTCATCTCCACCTAAGAAAGCATTTCCATCAGTTGAAAGTACTTCGAAAGTTCCATCACCAATTTCTAATACAGTAACGTCAAAAGTTCCTCCACCTAAATCGTAAACTAGAACTTTTTCTTCACCTTTTTTATCTAAACCATAAGCTAATGAAGCAGCTGTTGGCTCATTGATAATTCTTAGTACATTTAATCCAGCGATTGTTCCAGCTTCTTGAGTTGCTTTTCTTTGTGCATCATTAAAGTATGCAGGAACTGTAATAACTGCATCATTTACAGTTTGACCTAAATATTCTTCTGCGTCAGCTTTTAATTTTGATAAAATTTTTGCAGAAATTTCTTGAGGAGTATAAACTTTTCCACCGATTTCTACAGCTGCTGCTCCACTTCTATCAACAATTTTATATCCAACTTTTGATTGAGCTGCTTTTGCATTTGGCTCATCCATCATTAGACCCATAATTCTTTTAATTGAATAAATAGTCTTTTCTGGATTTGTAATCGCTTGTCTTTTTGCAGGATCTCCTACTAAAACTTCACCTTTATCTGTAAATGCTACAATTGAAGGAGTTGTATTTTTTCCCTCTTTATTTGGGATGATTTTCGCTTCACCATTTTCATAAACTGCAACACAAGAGTTTGTTGTTCCTAAATCTATTCCAATTACTTTACTCATTTTTTTATCCTTATTAAGTTTTGTTTTTTATTTTAATTTATATTTTTTCTAATCTATCTAGTTTAATGACATTACGGTCAAAATATTAGTTAGCGATACTAACCATAGAAGGTCTTAATAACCTATCTTTTAACATATAACCTTTTTGTAATTCACTTACAATTTGTCCAGTTTTATGATTTTCACTATCAACTTGCATTACAGCATTATGTACATTTGGATCAAACTCACCATCTGTTTCAATTTTTGAAATATTGTGTTTTTCAAAAGTTGTATTAAAACTTTTAATAGTCAAAGCAATTCCCTCTTTTACCTTTTCGAGTAATTCTTGAGCATCTACTTGTGTATTTGAAGATGCTAAGGCTAACTCTAAAGTATCAATTGGAGCTAATAAATCTTTTGCAAACTTCTCACTTGCATAATCAATAGCTTGATATTTTTCTCTTTCAAGTCTTTTTTTGATGTTTTCAAAATCAGCATGAACTCTTAAATATTTATCTTCACTATCTTTTAATTGTTGCTCTAAAGAAGCAATTTTATCTTCTAAACTCTCTTCTTTAATAGCTTCTTCAACTACTACTTCTGATTGAACTTCTTGTTCCGTTGTCTCTTGTATTAATTCTTCTTTTTTTTCATTCATATTTATCTCCTAAAAAGTTGTAATTTTTTCATAAAAATATTCATAATCTTTTGGTAATTCACCAATCACTAGCATTTTCACATCTTCATTATTGATTTTACAATAATTACAGATTCCAATATAATTTGCTGGCAAAAGCTTATCAAAATATAAACCTTCCGTTAACTCATCTAAAATTTGACCTTTTAAAAAACTATTTATTGTATATTCATCAAAATCATAATTTAAAGCTAAATTTAGAAATTCTTTATAATTGAAAATCTGAAAATCTGAATTTTGTAATGTTTGATTTATAGATTCATAAACCTCATAAGCTCCAACATCTTTTGAAACTTTCGTAATATCTTTTAAATCTAAACCTATCATATCATTTAAAAATCTATAAAGTGCATCTGAATATTTAACACTTATTGCAAATGAAGAAAATTCTAATATCATATATTTATTTTCAACATTTAAAATATTTTTCAGTACATCAGATTTTTCTTTTTTTATAAAAACAGACAGCCCTATTTCAGAAGCAAAATACTCCAATGCTCGTAAATTCAAGCCTTTTAGCTTGAAATTAAGTTTCGATTCCCAATATTGTTTTAAAGCTTCAATAGTTGGAGTTCTTCCACTACTTATATGTTCTTGTGCAAGATAACCTTCTTCACCCAACTTTTTAAAGTAACCTCTAATAGTTGCTGGTGAATAAGTAATATCGTACATAGATTTTAATTGAGTTGAACCAATTGGTTCTAAATGCTCAATATAAGCTTTAATAATATATTGTAATAAAAACTCTTTTTTATCTATCACTAATTACGACCATTTTTATAATTTAGCACTCAGTAACTTAAACTGCTAAAGAATTATAACCTATTGAGTCTTTATTTGTCAAGTATTTTATTTCTATTTTTTTAAAATTTAAGTCAGTCTCAAATAATTATATGTTAAATTATTACTAAATAATTATTTTATGGGAAATGAATGAAAAATATTTATAAACTAGCACTAATTAGCATATTAAGCACTCCCGTTTTTCCATCTCAATTTATAACTATTGGAACAGGTGGAGTAACAGGAACGTATTATCCTACTGGTGGTGCAATTTGCAGATTTGTAAATCAATATAAAAAAGAATCAAAAATAAGATGTTCAGTTGAATCAACGGATGGCTCTTTATATAATTTAAATACTTTAAAAAATGGTGAACTTGATTTTGGGATTGTTCAATCTGATATTGTTTATCAAGCTTCAAAAGGAGAAGGTGCATTTAAAAATGCAAAGTATCCTAAATTAAGATCAGTTATGGCTATATATCCTGAATTATTAACTTTAGTTACAAATAAAGATGCAAACATAAATAAACTTTTAGATATTAAAGGCAAAAAAATTAATTTAGGGAACAGCGGAAGTGGAAATGAAACTACAACTTTAACTTTATTTAGCGCAAGTGGGATTAATAAAAGCGATTTAAAACAAGCTACAACATTTGGTTCTTCTGAAATGCCTGATGCTTTAAAAAATAATCAAATTGATGGATATTTTTATATGGTTGGACATCCAACTGCAAATATAAAAGATGCAGCAAATTCTACTGACGTAAAAATTATTCCTTTTGACAATGATATTTTAGATTCTTTGGTTGAAAAATATCCGTATTTTACAAAAGGTTTTATCCAAGCAGGAACGTATAAAGACCAATCAAATGATATAGCAACTTTTGGTGTTAAAGCCGTACTTGTAACAAATGAAAATGTTAATGAAAATGTAGTTTACCTTTTAGTTAAAGCTATTTTAGAAAATTTTGATGAATTTAAGAAATTACATCCAGCTTATGAAAATCTAACAAAAGAATCATTGTTAAATGGTTTATCTGCACCCTTACATGATGGAGCAAAAAAATATTTTATGGAAGTTGGGTTAATAAAATAGTTAATATTTTATTTTTGCTAAATAAAGTCCATTTGCAATTGCAGGTTTTTTAAAGATGTGTTTTTTTAGATTTAGCTGTTCTTTTAGATTTTCAATAGTTTGCTTATTATCATTAATTGCAAGTAAAAATCCAACCATCAATCTAATTTGAGATCTCAAATATGAATTTGCTTCAAATTTAAAAACATAAATATCTTTATGTTTATAAAATTTTGCATCAAAAATTTCTCTTTTTGTTAGCTCTTTATCACTTCCCGTTTTATGAAAATATTTAAAATCATAAACACCAATAAACTCTTTTATTGCTTTTTGTAAAAGCTCTTCATCAACATTTTTAATATGTGTAATAAATTTATTATTAAAAGGTGTTGTTGGTTTTGTAGTAATTAAATATCTATACACTCTCTTTTTTGCATGGAATCTTGAATGAAAATCATCTTTAACTTTTTGAATTCTTAGAATTTTTATAGATGAAGGAAGATTTTTGTTTAAAATATCTTTTAGTTTATAAAAATCTTGCCAAAAATCTGGAACAACACAATTAAAAACTTGTCCTGTTGCATGAACTTCTTTATCTGTTCGCCCACTTAAAACAATATTTGTTTCAATATTTATTTTTTTAAATGCTTTTAAAAGTTTATCTTCAACAGTCATTCCATTTGGTTGTTTTTGACTTCCTTGGAATAAACTTCCATCATATGCAAGGGTAAACTTTAAATTCATAAATTATATTAATACTCTTTTTTTACTGTTTTGTAGTACAAAATATATGTTCCAATAAGCCAAAAAATAGGAATTATATATAAAGCATGTAATAAAATTTTATTACCAATTAATTTTATTACAACATAATATAAAACAATTGAAATCAAAGAATAGAATATTGCTCTATTTTTTTCATATCTTGGATTAAAATATCCAAAAGTAATCACTAGGAAAAGTGATAAAATAGGAAACAATGGAGTTAAAATAAAAAATGTCAAATCATCAATATCAATATTTTTCTGAATATTATTTTTCCAATATTCATAAGAATTAGTAAAAATATCCATTTTAGTATCAGAAATAGAATCATTTATATACATAGATTTAAAATCAATTTGATTAAATTCTTTATCATCAATAATAAAAGCTTTACCATCACTTAGTTTAAAACTTAAAGAACCTTTATCATTATTTAAAACTGCTGTTTGACTAACAATAAATTGATCTTTTTTATCTTCTGTTTTAAAAAGTTTTATTTCATCATAAACTTTATCATCTTTTGCATTTATATAAATTAACCAATCGCCGAATTTTTGTCCAAATTCACTAGGCTTTATATTAAAATTTGCTTCTACTTTCTTTTTATCTAAAAACTGTTTTGTTAAAAATTTTGTTTTTGGAATTAATCCAACTGAAATAACCAACAACATCACTGATAAAAGCAAGGTAACAGGCATAAAGATTTTTAAAATCTTTATGGGATTTAGCCCAAAAGATGTAATTACTGTTAATTCATATTCACTTGCTAATTTTGCTAGTGTAATAACCAATGATAAAAAAAATGTAATTGGCATAGTATAAAATATAATTTGAGGTAGAACATAGGTAAATAACTTAAATAATTCAAAAAAATTAAGAGTAATAATAGAAGTTAAAGCTGCAATTTTTACCAAAAATACAACTGAAGTTATAAAAAATAATGCTAAAAATATTGGGAAAAATGTAATAGCTAATTGAGAATGTAAATATTGTTTTAATTTCAATAAAAGACCTTTATAATTGTTTCTAAATCAAAAAAATATTCTGTAAGAAATCCTAAAACTAAATAGGGAATAAATGGAGTTTGAAAGTCTTTTTTTACAAAATTTAAATAGATTGCTGGAATTATAGCAAAAATTGCAGCTAAAAATATAGCAATTAATCCACCATTTATTCCAAGTATAATTCCAAACATGGCAATTATTGGAATATCTCCCGCGCCTAAGGCTTCTTGAGTTTTTAAACTCTCATTTTTTAGAATTCTTGATTTTATATTTTGTATATAAAAAGTGATTATAAAATTTAATAAAACAAAAGCTCCCGCAAATAAAAATGCATTTTTTAAAGCTTCAATTAGAGAAAGATTTGTGGCAATTAATGAGATTATTAAAACTATTAAAAGTAAATAATCAGGCACTGCTTTATATTTTAAATCTATAAATGAAAGAGTTATTAAAACATAAGATAACAAAGACATAAAAATAAATTCTTGACTTATGCCTAATTTTAAAAATAAAGCTAAAGTTATGATTCCACTTAGAAATTCAACAAGAAAATATACAAAGGATATTTTTTCTTTACAATAAGAGCATTTTGCCCTAAGAAATAGATATGAAAAAAGAGGAATATTATGATACCAATAAATTAGATGATTACATTTTGAGCAGTGGCTTCGAGCTGTTATTAAAGATTCATTTAATGGTAGTCTTAAAATTAGTACATTTAAAAAAGAACCTATACAAGCCCCAAAAATAAAACTAAATAGCTCCAAAGCGTCTCTCTCTTTTTGAGAAATCACTTAAAATATCATCTAGTTCAGCTTTTGAAAAATCTGGCCAATAAGTTTGAGTAAAGAACATCTCAGCATAGGCATTTTGCCATAATAAATAATTTGAAAGTCTTACTTCTCCACTTGTTCGAATTAAAATATCTACATCCCCCATGCCAGCTGTATCAAGACATGATTCTAAATTTTCTTCTGTTACTTCAAGATTCAAATTATTTAGCTTTTTAATAGCTCTTATAATTTCATTTTTTGAACCATAATTTAATGCTAAAACTTGAGTCAAACCTTTACAATGTGAAGTCTTTTCTTCTGTGTTTGTTATTGTTTTTTGTAAAGATTTTGAAAATCTTGTTAAATCTCCAATTGCTTTAAATTTAACATTATGTTTTAAATATATTTCTAACTCTTTTTTCAAATATCTCTCAAGAAGTTTCATTAAAAACTCAACTTCCAATTTTGGTCTTTCCCAATTTTCAGTGGAAAAAGCATATAAAGTCAAATATTTAATTCCTAAATCAGAACAGTATGTTGTAATTTCTCGAACAACTTTTGCACCTTCTTCATGTCCTGCTGTTCGATTTAGACCTCTCTCTTTTGCCCATCTTCCATTTCCATCCATAATAATTGCGATATGAGAAGGTATTTTAATTTCATTCATATAAACTAAACTCTTTTTGTAATTTTTCTAAAATTTCTAAAGATATATCTAGTTTTGCACCTTTAAATTCATACGAGTTATTTTTTAAAATCAACTCTATATTATTATTAACACTTCCAAAACTATTTTCTTCATTTAAAATATTTAAACAAACTCCATCAAGATTTTTGTTTTCTAACATTCTTGTTGCACTATTTAATGCTGTAGTTTCATCCATTTCAGCTTTAAAACCTATAGTTACTATTCCCTCTTTATCAAGAGATTTTAAAATATCCATATTTTGTTTTAACTCCAAATTCCATAGTGTTCCAATTAACTCTTTTTTTAATTTTCCATCTTGAGGAAAGGCTGGAACATAGTCACTAACAGCTGCTACCATAAATAAAAATGGTTGTTTTAATATCAATGTTGGAGTTGAACTATCCATTAAAGTAGGTTTTGTTAGAACTCCTTTTTTAGCAACTCTTAGAGAATCAACTAAATATTCATACATTTCATTTGAGCTTTCTACTTTTATAATATGAATATCTTTTGGTAAATTTTCATAACCTCTTGAACTAACCAAACAAACATCAGCACCTTTGTAATATAAAGCTTTTGCTAAACTTGAAGCCATTTTTCCAGATGAAAAATTTGAAATATATCTTACATCATCTATTCTTTCGATTGTTCCTCCACCACTTAAAACAACTTTTCTATTTATCCAATATTCACTTTTTAGCAACTCTTTACATGTTACATCAAATATATCCTGTACATCCGCCATCGCTCCATCACCAACATCTTTGCAAACTAACTCTTTTGTTTGTGAAGAAATAATTTCATAATTACAAAGTTTCAACATTTTTAGACTTGCTTGTGTAATTGGATTTTTCAACATATTTGTATTTGCAGCTGGTGCAATTAATTTCATTCTTGGATATGCTAAAGCTGTTTGTAAAAGCAAATTATTGGCTAAACCATTGGCTATTGCATTTATAGTATTTGCACTAGCAGGTGCAATTACAAAAATATCAGACCATTTTCCAATATCTATATGATTATAATCTTGAGCTTTATCCCAATTTTCAGTATCTTCACTTAATACTTTATTTTGAGAAATTGCTTCAAAAGTAATTGGATTTATAAATTTTTTTGCAGAATCTGTCATTATAACTCGTACAATTGCACCTGCTTTTATATAAAGTCTGATTAAATCTAAAGTTTTATAAATAGCAATTGAACCCGTAACCCCAACTAATATTTTTTTATTTTTTAATAGCATTTATTTTCTACTTCTTTTTACTTGAAAAATGTTTATAAAAATAACCATCAATAGTTTTTGCTTTTGCTCGTGTTAGATAAAGTTCACCTTTTTTTACATCCCCTGTTACACAAGAACCTGCCCCAATTAATACATCATCTGCGATATTTACAGGTGCTACAAACTGAGTATCACTTCCTACAAAAACATTTTTCCCAATAATTGTTTGGTGTTTATTCACCCCATCATAATTACAAGTAATTGTTCCACAACCAATATTTGTTCCCTCATCAATTGAACAATCACCAAGATATGATAAATGCCCAGCTTTTACGCCATTTAAAATAGCTTTTTTTGTCTCAACAAAGTTTCCAATATGTGTTTTATTTAATTCACTCAAAGGTCGTATTCGTGCCATTGGTCCAACATCACTATCTTTTACGATTGAGTCTTCAACAACAGAATTTGTCTTAATATGAGAGTTTATAATTTTTGAATTCCCAAGTAAACTAACACCATTTTCAATGATACTTTCACCTTCAATTTGTACACCCTCTTCTATATAAATAGTATCAGGCAGTCTCATAATAACGCCTTCTTTCATAAAATCTTTTTTGATTCTATTTTGATGAATTACCTCAGCATCGGCTAGTTCAACTTTTGAATTTACGCCTTTGAAATTCTCAACATTTACGGCAAGTGGTTTTAAAACTTTTCCTTGCTCTATTGCCATTTCTACTAAATCTGTGATGTAATACTCTTTTTGAGCATTGTTGTTATTTAATTTTGGTAAATTTTCAAGTAAAAAATTTGTTTCAAATTGATAAATTCCAGCATTTGCAGTTGTAACTTTTAATTCATCTTCATTTGCATCTTTTTGTTCAACTATTTTTTTAACATTACCACTTTCAATAATTACTCTTCCGTAACCATCCGCACTATCAAGTTCTAAAACAGACATAACAATAGTTGCATCAATATCAAACTTCTCTAATTCTCTTGATTGAATTAAAGGCATATCTCCATTTAAAACTAATACTTTTGAATATTTTGGAGTAATATTCATAACCGCACCACCCGTTCCTGGATAGTTTAAATGGTCTTGAATTACAAAATTTATATTAGAAAAATATTTTTCCATTTCAGATTGAACTCTTTGTGCTTGATGAAATAAAACTACCGTAATATCATCAGTTAATTTTAAAGCTTCTTTTATTGAATAATATAACATCGGTTTTCCAGAAATCTTATGTAACACCTTTGGAGTATCTGATTTCATTCGTGTACCTGCACCTGCTGCTAAAACTATAATTGATTTATTAAACATCTTTTTCCTTATTAAACTAAAGCGTCATCTATCTCTTTTTTAAGATTTTGAACAACTTCTTTAAATGCTAGTTGCATTTTATCATCTGTAATATTACTTAAAAGTAATCTTTCTATTTTTTTCTCTCTATTCTTAAAAAATTGGGCAACTTTTTTATTTTTTGGATTTCGATTATACATTAAAACTCCTGAGGCAATAAGTGCAACAATAAGTCTAGTATGTCCAAAAATAGCAGCATAATTCAATAATGTAAAACCTGAATTATCAGGTAAATTCATATCAGCACCAGCTGCAATCAACCATCTTGCAATTTTATAATTTCCATGCCATTGAGTGTGATGAAGTGCGGTTCTTCCATGAATATCTCTTATACTTAAATCTGCTTTTTTTGTTAAAAGTTTTTCTAAAACCACTAAATCATTTGCAATTACAGCTTTATGAATTACTGTTCTACCATCATTATCTTGGGCATCTATATTTACTCTATATTTTAAAAAATAAATTAATCTCTCAATAAAACTATCTTTTTCCTTTTTGTCACTTATTTTCAAGCCCTCTTCAACCATATAAATAAGTGGCGTATAACCTCTTTTATCTTTAATATTTAAATTTATTCCATAATTTATAATAGTTTTTAGAGTTTCAAAATCATTATACATAACCATATCAAATAAAATATTTGTTCCATCTAATCTTTGTCGTTCAATATTTGGTCTATATGTAAGAACTTTTTTTAACAAAATATCATACTTCTCATCATATTTTATTTCATTTGAGAAAAAAGTATTTGGTTTTTTAAATCCTTTTATAATTGCTATTATCTCAATAATATCATCAACAATACCTTTTTCATCTAAATCTCTTGCATCAATATTTGCTCCATGAGATACTAAAAAATCTATCATTTTATAATTTGAATAACCTTTTAATATTTCTTTATGAACTATATTTTTCTCAAATTCATCACAAATATTTACATCTGCCCCACAATTTAATAAAAATTCCGCATTTGCAAAATTTTTATTTTCAACTGCTTTTTGTAAAATTGTTTTTCCACTCTCATCTATTTTATCAATTTCAAGTCCATGTTCTAAAAATAAAAAACCTAAAGGTAAATACTCTTTTTCTTCAGTTACTATTTTGTATTTTCCATCAAGTTCTTTTGGTGGATTTTTTTGCAAATCAAAAACATATAAAATTTCATCAATTAAATTTTTATGATAATTATCAACTATATTTAAATTTATACCTTTTTTGATTAGAAGTTCAATCAAAGGAAGATTCTTCGCTCCTTGTAAAATTGCATTAAAAAGTACATTTTGTCCATCTTTATCTAAAAAATTTACATTTATTCCATTTAAAATTAATTCAGTGGCCAAAGATATATCATCTTTTATAACAGCACTAAAAAGTGCATTTTGATGATTTTCATCTAAAATATTTAAATTATTTGTATTATTTATTACATCTTTTAAAATATCAAGATTTCCACCTTCAACAGCATCAAATAAAACTGTTTTCCCATGACCATCTTTTATATTAAAATCTGCATTATATTTCATAAAAATCTGGAAAATTTTATTATTCCCCATATGAGCAACATTTTGAAAAATTGTTCTTCCTGAATTATTTTTATGATTTATATTAAATCCATTATCAAGTAAAAAACGAATCATCATTCCGTCATTTCTATCGACAGCTTCATCTAAAACAGTTTTTCTATGGAGGTCTTCAAGAGTTAAGTTTGCGCCATTTTTTATTAAGATTTTTAAAGCTTCTAGTTTTCTTTTTGCAACAAGAGAAAAAAGAATCGTTTGACCTTTTTCATCTTTTTTATTTATATTTACACCCTTATTTATATATTTTTCGATTTTATCTATATCCATGTCATCTTTTAATAATTCTTCAAAAAATAAATCTTCATTGACTTTAAAAAATCCAAACACGATATTAAATCCTTCTACATTTTAGAGCTTGTTAAGTATATAATTTTAGCTAATTTTATATTAAATTGTTTTTCGTCTTCTTGGTCTATAATCTTTTTTGTGATTTGTTGATTCTTTAGTCTCATTTTCACGTCTTGGAAATGGTTTTGTAAATGGCTTTTTTGAGCTATCTTCTTCAATTAAATTTCCTTTTAAAGATTTTTCAATAAACGAATTAAAAGAGTTTCTTAAAATATAAGCTTTATCATGGTCAGGGAAAAGCTCTGGAATTTTATATGAAAGCCATAAATATAAAGATATTTTTTTAACTTCATCTTCCACTAAAAGTAAATCCCTTTGAGTTATTGCTTTTTTAGGCAAAGTAATAGATGGTTTATAATGGCAAACTTTTTTCTTAATAACACTTGCAATATAAGCTTCATAGGCTTGTAAAATAATAGTTGATTTAGTTGTTATTGGAGCTTGTGCTAAAAGATATTTATCTTCAAGTTTTAAATTAAATCTTGTATCAACTATTTTTGCAGCTTCAAGCATTGATGAAATATTTGCAGCTATAAACGGTCCTGAAAAATACATATTATCAGCAAAAAACTTTAATACTTTTGTTAAAGAGTTCGTTTTTATGTGAGCTGCTAATGCTTCAAGTTGATTATTATTTATTTTTACTTTAAACGGTGGTTTAATTGTTTTTATAGGACTTTCAAATTCAAGTCTTACATGGTCTAAAACATCTCTTCTAGTTGCACCCAAATATCCAGCTTCAAAATGTCCATAACGCCCTGCTCGACCAGCTATTTGAACTATTTCATTAACAGTTATTTTTCTTTTGCTAACACCATCAAATTTTGTATCAGTTGTAAATAAAATGGTTTTAATAGGAAGATTTAATCCCATTGCAATGGCATCAGTTGCAATTAAAATCTGACTTTTTTTCTCTCTAAATCTTTGGGCTTCATCTCGTCTAACTTCAGGTGATAAATTTCCATAAATAACTGAAACTGTATATTTTTTTTGAAGCTTTTGTTTTAACTGTAAAACATCTCTTCTTGAAAATGCAATTAATGCTGTTCCATCTTCAAGTTTTTCTAAAGGTGTCCATTTTGGAAGAACTTT
>JAQVLW010000075.1 GCA_028703945.1 Aliarcobacter sp.
GCTTATCACTAAAGTTGAAGGTGCAAGATTAAAAATATCTGAACATCATATTGTAAAAATTATAGGTGTTTCAAAATATTCAACAGATGCAGATGTAAAAATTTTATACGAAGCAGGTCAAAGAGCTTTTGGTGAAAACAAAGTTCAAGATTTAAAACAAAAGATGGAAAAACTAGAAGAGTTACCAATTGAATGGCATTTTATTGGAACTTTGCAAAAAAATAAAATCAATAATCTAATAGATTTAAATCCCACTTTGATTCAATCTTTAGATTCTTTAGATTTAGCAATTGAACTTAATAAAAAACTTGAAGCTAAAAACAAAAAACTATCTGCCCTACTTCAAATAAATTCGGCTTATGAAGATACAAAATCAGGAGTTCTTCCTGAAAATGCTCTTGAAGTTTATAAACAAATACTAGAACTTTGTCCAAATATTATTTTGAAAGGTATTATGAGTATTGGTGCTCATGTAGAAGATGAAAAAATCATCAAAGAATCTTTTAAAACAACTAAAAAAATCTATGATGAATTAGTTCCATTTGGAGCAAAATATTGTTCTATGGGAATGAGTAGCGATTTTGAACTTGCAATTGCCTGTGGATCTAATATGATTAGAGTTGGTTCTACTTTATTTAAAGACTAGATTGATTTCTAGCCTTTAAATACTTCTTATTTGAGTTATAGTTTTCCCACCTATTGAATAATTATCTGTACTAACTTCTTCGATAATCACAACAGCACTGGAAGCACCTCGACCATTAAAAACTTTTGCAAAAAGTTCAGTAATTCCTTTTGATAATTCTTCTTTTTGTTCTTTTGTTGCTCCACCATCTTCGTGGGTCATTTTTACATTTATAACTGGCATTTTATTCTCCTTTTAATTTAAGTATTTTAGTCAAAATCAACAAAGCAATTCCACCTGAAACAATAAAAGCTGTAACATACAAAGTATAATCATAAGTTTTAAAATGTTCAATTAATGCAACACTATAAAGTGGTGCTACAACTTGCCCTATTCCATAAGCTGTTGTTAATGCACCCATTAACATTACAGGATTATTTCCAGCTATTTTTCCTCCAAGATTCATAAATAATGCAACTAATCCTATAAAAGTTCCACCATATAAAATTCCTGAAAATAGATTTAAATAGATATTATTTGTTAAAGCTGAAATCAAAATACCAATTACTTGTAAAAACATTGCAAGTATTATGATATTTACACTTCCATATTTGTGAGCTAACATCATCCAAATAATACAAGATGGAATTCCAGCAAGTCCAACTAAAGTCCAAGTAAAACTCCCAAATCCCTCAAGTCCTTTTAAAGAATTTATAATATCAGGTAAAAAAGTTCCTTGAACAACCATTCCAACACCCTCGCAAAAATATGCCATAATTAAAATTATCACAAAAGGTGAAAACAAAGATTTATCAATATGATGTTTTACGCTATTTTGTTTTACTTCTTTATCATAAGATAAAATATACATAGAATAAAATGACATTACAAAAGCAAAAATAGCCAAAACAACCCAAGCAAATTGCCATGTTCCATTAAAATAAAATACTATTCTAACTATCAAATCACTAATCAAAATAGAAAATCCAATTCCAGAAAAATGTATTCCCATAGCTTTTGTTTTATTTTGAATATTTAATTTATTCATAACAATAGCAGAACCAACAACCAAAGCCATAGCAGCCCCAAATCCTGCAAGTACTCTTGATATTATCCAAATAGTTTCAGAAGTTGTAACTCCAAGCATTAGCGTTGTAATTACAGCTAAAAACATACCTAATCTAAAAAATTTTACTTTTGTATTTATATCTTTTATAAAAACTGAAAATATAGAACCACTTAAATATCCAACATAATTAATAGACGCTAAAACCCCTGCAAAACTAATAGTTAAATAATCTTCTAGCATTGGGGGTAACAATGATGTAAAAACAAATCTTGCAACGCCTACACCAATAATAAGTGCAATAATTCCAGCAAGTAAAATAGCAACATTTGAATTTTTATCTAATAAATTTATACTTTTCATACTCTCTCTCCTTAGTATTTCTGTATAATATCACTAAAAATGATATTAAGTCAAATATCTAATCATGATTTATGATATAAGGAAAAGAGATATGGATTCAAGTTTATTAAAAGTTTTTGTTGAAGTTGCACGAGAAAATAGTATTACAAAGGCAGCAAATAAATTAAATTTTGCCCAATCAAATGTAACTTCAAGAATAAAACAGCTAGAAAAATCTTTAGGCTTTGCACTATTTCATAGAGTTCCAAAAGGTGTAATATTAAGTAAAGAAGGAGAAAAACTCTATCCTTATGCAGTTGAAATTGTAAAAAAAGTTGAACTTGCTACTTTTAGTATGAAAAATATAAACAACCAAGAACATCTAATAATTGGTTCAACCGAATCAAATGCAAGTACAAGAATTGTGCCATTTTTAGTTCAACTTCACAGTGATTTTCCAAATATGAGTTTGGAATTAATCACAAATACAACAAGAGAAATCACAAAAGAACTGCTTGATTATAAAGTTGATATTGCATTTATTAGTGGAATTCCAAAACATAGTGATTTAATAGTTTTAAATAAAGTAGAAGAAGATATTGTTGTTGTTGAGCCCAAAATAGGAGATGCTCCAAATGTTTTTTTATCTTTTAAAAATGGTTGTGCTTATAATGAATTTGGGCAAAATTATCTAAAAAATAGCTCAAACGAAGATTTCAAAACTTTAGAGTTTGGAAATTATGAAATAATTTTAGGTTGCGTGAAAGCTGGAATGGGAAAAAGTTTATTGCCTATGAGTATAGTTAAAAAGCATAAATATGAGAATGATTTAAAAATTACAGCTTTACCAAAAGAGTTGGCAAATATGCCAACTTGTTTGGTTTGTAGAAAAGATAATATTCCTAAAATCGAGGATTATCTAAAAGAGTATCAATTTTTTATCTTTCAGTAAATGCTTCGTTAAGAGTTTTAATAACAGGTTTTGCAAGATATGTTAAAACTGTTCGCTCTCCTGTAATAATATCAATTTGCCCTGTCATACCAGGTGTTACAATAACTTTTTTTCCAACTTTTGAAATCATTTCTCTTCCATCAATTGAAATAAGAACTCTAAAAAAGAACTCATCACCTTTGTTTGTTTTTTCCACCAAAGTATCAGAACTAATATGTTTTACTTTACCTTCAAAACCACCAAAAATAGAAAAATCATAAGCATCTAGTTTTACAGAAGCTTTTTGTCCCACTTTTACAAATGAAATTTCAGAAGGGCTTAATTTTGCTTCAATTACAAGTTCATCAACAGGAACTAATTGCATTATTACATCACCTGCTCTTACTTTTGCACCTTTTGTTGTAATTAAAATATTATTTACAATCGCATCCATAGGAGATACTATTTCAGCTCTTCCTAAAGTTACAGTTTTATCTGCTAATTCTTGTTTTTGACTAGATAATTCTTCTTCATATTTTGTAAGTTCAGCTTGTGATTCTTGAAAATATTTATTTTTTCTATTTACAATTTGACCTTCAAGATCAGCAACTTGTCGTTTTAATCTTATTAATTCAATAGTTCCAATATCTCCTGTTTTAACTAAAGGAATATTCAAATTTAATTCATCTCTTGCTAAGTCCAAAGAGTTTTGTAAAACTCCAATTTCATCATTTAGTGCTTCTTGTCTTCTTTTAAATAACTCTTGTTGAGAAGACATAAAATCAGGATATTCTATTGATAAAGGAGTAAATCTCATTTCTTTTTTGAAAACTTCTGCTTTTAATCTTGATATAGTAGATTCTAAAGCTGCTACTTTTGATTTTATTGATTCATAACTTGCTTGAAATTGTGATTGGTCAAGCTTTGCTATTACTTCATCTTTTTTTACACTTTGTCCTTCTACTACAAATATTTCTTCTATAACTCCATCATTTGCTGATTGTATTTCTTGTTTTTTAGCAGTTGCTATTACAATTCCCTTTGCTCTTGATATTTGCTCCAATTTTGCGATTGATGCCCAAGTTAAAAAAGGAATTAATATTACAAACAACGATCCAAGTATTACTATTAAAGGATTAATTTTTATAATGTATGGTAAATCTACTTTCATTTTATACCTTTGCTACTATATTTTTTGGTGCTGATAATTTATTTAGAACTTCTTCTTTAGTATCATCAATTGCAATACCATTAGGTGTTAAAACAATAATTCTATCAACCATATTTAAAACAATTGGTTTATGTGTTACTACTATCATTGTTTGATTTGAGTCCATTCTATTTTTTAGCATTGTAATTATTTGTTTTTCAGTTCCCTCATCCATACTAGCTGTTGGTTCATCAAGAAGTATTATTTTTTTATTTGCAACAATCATTCTTGTAAGTGCAATAAGTTGTTTTTGTCCGCCAGAAACACTTTCTCCACCCTCAGGAACAACTGTATCCAAACCATTTGGTAAGGCATTTATCAAACCTATTAAACCTGATAATTTAGCAGCTTCAATAATTTGTTCATCACCAATGCCTATCATTCCAAATATTAGATTATCTCTTAGTGTTCCTGCAAATAGTTTTGTACTTTGAGGCAAATAACTCATATTTTCAGTTAAAAAATCTCTTTTTATCAACTGCATATCAATTCCATCTAAATATACAAATCCTTTTGTAGGTTTATATAATCCAGCAATTATTTTAAGAAGAGTTGATTTTCCACTTCCAATAGCTCCTAAAATAGCTACTTTTTCACCTTGTTTTATATTTAATTCAGACAAAGTAAGTATATTTGAATTTTCGCTATACCCAAAAGATATATCTTTACATTTTATATCTGTTGAATCTAAATAAGGGCTAAGTGGTCTGCTTACTCCTTCATTATCAGATGCTAGTTTGTAAATACTATTTAAATCTTTTATAGATAGTTTTGCTTTACCCCATTGAACAAACTGATTTGGAAGTTGAGCTATTGGTTGAAGGATTCTTCCTGAAAGAATAGTCATAGCAATCAAAGCTCCCATTGTGATTGTTCCATTTTCTGCTACTAAATAAGCTCCTAAAGATACAATCATAATATAACTTAGTTGTTGAAGAAAAGCTGTTATATAAGATGACATATCAGTATAATGTCTTATTTCAATATCATCATCAACAGCTTCTTGAGTTAATTTATTCCAGTTATTTAAAATATTAAATCCAGCTCCAGTTGCTTTTATATTTTCACTATTTTCAACAGTTTCTACCATTAAACCCATTTTTTTATATGAAGCCATTGATGAGTTTTTTGAAGCTAATTCGATTTTATCTCTAAAAATAAATCCAACAATCAAAGATATAATCAAAAAGCCAATAGGCACAAGTCCCATAGCAAAACCACCAATAAAGAAAATAGCAATCATAAAAATAATAGAAAAAGGTATATCTATAAAAACAAACATAGCAGCAGATGTTATAAATGCCCTAACAGAACTATAACTTTGAAGTTGTCCTGTTAGAGTTCCTATACTTTTTGGAAGTGCATCACATCTTATTTGTAAGAATCTTTCAAAAATATCATTTGAATATTCTATATCCATTTTTTTAGTTGCATAATCCAGTAAAACTGACCTTGAAAATTTGATTATCATTTCTAAAAAAATAGCAATAAAAACTCCAATAGTTAAAACAACCAAAGTAGAAATAGCTCCCGTAGGAACAACTCTGTCGTAAACTTGCATTGTATAAAGAGAAGTTCCAAGAGCCAAAGTATTTACACTAAAAGTAGCAGCTGCTGCATATACTAATAATCTTTTTTGTTCATAAGCAACTTTTTTAAACATCTTAATTGCAGATGATTTTTTTTCTTCTTTTTTCTTTTTTCTCAAGTTTGCAAATTTTGTATTTTTAGGGAAAGAATCAAAAACTTTTATTCCGTCTTTGTATTGAGCCTTAAAACTTCCATCTTTTGAATATTCATATACTAAAACCATACCAATTTCAGGAACAAATGCAAGAGTTGGTAAAAACTGTTTTGATATTTTTTTTGAGAAATTTAGATTTTCAAAATCCAAATTATTCAATAACTCAGAATAAAACATCTCTAAATACTTATTTTCATAAGAAGTTAAGTTCTCTACAATCATTTGTATTTTTTTTGAATTCAAAGTAGTTGTACTATCACTTAAAATAGTATTAGAACTTAACAACCAATTTAAATCATCTTTTGCTAAATTTAAATCACTATAAATCATTTAATTTCTCCAGTTAATAAATCTATTTGACCATTTTTTAATGCTAATTTATATGATAAAATACTTTTCGTTACATATAGGTTTGATAATTCTATTTTATACTGCATAACTTCTCTTGATGCATTTACCAAATCCAACCATTGTCTTTTACCTGCTAAAAAAAGTCTTGTATAAGAATCCAAAACATTTTGAGCAGAATCAACAGAACGCTTTAAAATATTTATTCTATTTTTTGCTATTTCATAGTTGTTATAATCACTTAATAAACTATCTATTAGTTCTTTTTCAATAGTTTTTTTTCTATATTCAATTTCATTTATTTTTATTTTTGCTGCTGCTATATCTGAAATAGAAGATAAACCAGCTCTTGTTGTGGCTGTAAATGCTAGATATACAATACTTTGGTCATTAGATTTATCATAATTATCAGAATATAAATCCCCTTCTCTACGCTCAACTCTCAAATTAAGATTTGGCATAATAGAAGCTTCTGTACCATCTTTTTCAAATTTTGAAGTTTCTATTTGAGCTGATGTTTTTTT
>JAQVLW010000076.1 GCA_028703945.1 Aliarcobacter sp.
GTTAAATTAAAAGATGAAAATACAATAAGTGAATATGAAATGGCGAGTTTTTTAATAGAAGAGTTTAATCTTGAGAAACTAAAAACGCAAGATGAAATTATTTCATATTATGAAAATCATAAACCAATTTTAAAAGATTTTGATACTTTTGAATTTATTGAAGATATGGAGATTGAACCTTTATATAAAGAAAAAAAGGCTGATAATTTTTATTATATTACAGGAAAAAATAAAAATTCATTAAATTCACAATTTGCAAAAGATGATTTTGTTTATTTACATTCTTCTACTAATTTTAAAAATGATGATGTTGTTAAAATATCTTCAAAATATGGGAATGCAAATTTTATAGTAAAAATAGATGATAATATAAAATCAAATTGTGCATTTTTCTTTACAGGAAATAAATATGCAAATTACCTAACTCCTGCTTTGGAAGATGAAATTTCTAATTCTGCAATGTATCAAGAAGTATTGGTTCAAATTGAATTATCGTAAACTCTTTTTAGAACACAAAATAATAAGAGATTTATCTCTTGTACAATTTATTGCATATTTTGGTGCATGGTTTTCAAATGTTGCAATTTATACTATGCTTGTGAATTTTGGCTCAAGTGAAATGGCAATTTCAGTAGTAACTGCAATGCACTTTTTGCCAGCGATTTTAATTGCACCATTTTCAGGGGCAATAATTGATAGAGTAAAAATAAAACCTTTGATGATTACTCTTTTAGCTACTGAATTGCTAATGACAATTTTATTTCTGACAATAGATGATAAAAGTGAACTTTGGCTTTTGATGATTTTCATTTTTATAAGAATGAGTGCTGCTTCTATGTTTTTTTCAACTGAAATGTCACTTTTAGCAAAGCTTTTAAGGGGAAAACCTCTTCAAATGGCAAACGAAATTCACTCAATTATTTGGTCATTCACTTATGCTTTTGGTATGGCGATTAGTGGTTTTATAGTAAATTCTTATGGAATTAAAGCAGCTTTTGTAATAGATGCTTTTATATTTTTTATAGCTTTGGTAATTTTCATAAAAATAGATTTCGTGGTAAAGGCAAGTATTACAAGTGATAAAATTCTTCAACTTATAAAAGATGGATTTATTTATATTAAGAGCAATAAAATTATTTTACATTTAATATTTTTGCACTCTTGTGTTGGAATTACTTCTTTTGATGCACTAATAACAATTTTGGCAAAAAATGAGTATAAATATATTATTTCAGTTCCTTTAGCAATTGGTTTATCAAATGCATCTAGAGCTGTTGCTTTAATGTTTGGACCTGTATTTATTTCAAAATATGTTACAAAAGAGAACTTACACTATTTAATGATTTTTCAAGGATTTTCAATAATCTTATGGGGATTTGTTCAAAATGATTTTTATATTTCTTTAATAGCTTTATTTATTGTGGGCTTAAGTACTACGACTTTATGGTCATTTACTTATGCTTTATTACAAAATAATTGTGATGAGAAATATATAGGAAGAGTTATTTCATACAATGATATGTTCTTTATGCTTTCATGTGTGCTTACAACTTTATTTATTGGATTAATGGCAAGTTTAACTTCTGTTGATATAATTACTATTCTTTTGGGAGTATGTTTTTTTGCTTTTGCTTTTTATTACACAAGGATTTTAAAATGGATATAAATGAAAAAGTTTTGTTACTTGCAATATTAAAAAAAGAGGAAAATGAGTCTTTAAGTGATGTTGTTTTAAAACTAGAAAATGCAGGATTATTCAGTTTAAAAGAGGGAAAAAAATTATTGAAAAAGCTCAAAAGTGAGCAATTTATTAGCGATTCTTTTTTAACTTTAAAAGGCGATGCAATAGCAAAAAATGTTGAGCAAGAATTTAAAATATAAAAGGGAAATAGATGATTTTAGATTATAAAGATATAAATGATTTAAATAGATATAAAATTATGTCAGGAACTGTAATTCCACGACCAATTGCTTGGATTGTTACACAGGATAACGGTGTTTTAAATGCTGCACCATTTTCTTATTTTATTCCTATTTCTTCAAATCCAGCACTTTTAATTGTGGCTATTGGACAAAAAGATGATGGAAGTCCAAAAGATTCTTTGGCAAATATTTTAAAAACAAAAAAAGCAACTATTTGTTTTGTAAATAAAGACAATGTTGAACAAGTCCAAAAATGTGCAATGCAACTTGGAAAAGACGAAAGTGAAATTGAGAAATTTGAAATTGAAGTAAAAGAAATTATGGATGGATTTCCTCCTATGATTGCCTCTTCTCAAAGTGCAATGTTTTGTGAATATTATGATACTTATAAAATTCCAGGAGATACTACACCTGTTGTTTTAGAGTTAAAATATCAATTTATTGAAGATGATAGAATTAATGAAAGAAATCATGTAAGTGTTGAAAATATTGGAAGAGCTGGAGTTACTTTTAAGGCTTTAGTAGATTTATAATTAAAAGGCAAAAGCCTTTTAATTATTTAGTTTTATATTTTATACTGCTGTATTTCCGCAATGTCCACATTTTTTAGCAGCTACTGGAATTTCCATGGCGCATTCACTACAAACTTTTGTTTTAGCAACTACTACTTCATCTTTTTTTAATTTATTATATGATTTTATAAACATAAACATTACAAAACCTAAAATTACAAATGAAATTGTATCATTTACAAATAAACCTAATTTAATAGCAGGTGCTCCAGCTTTTTCTAAATCAGCTAAAGTTGCATAAGAATTTCCATCTAAAGATATAAATAATTGTGAGAAATCAACTCTTCCAAGTAATAATCCAATTGGAGGCATTATTATATTTGTAACAAGCGATTTAATTAATGTTGCAAATGCAGCCCCAAAAATAAATCCAACTGCCATATCAACAACATTTCCTTTTATAAGAAAGTCCCTAAATTCTTTTAACATATATTACTCCTAATATTTTTTTAAATTATAATGGAAATATCTTCATTGATAATAAAATAATGGATTGGTAACCAAATTGTAAGAAAAGAAGGATATATTTCAGAAAATTTAAAAGGTAGAAAATGAGTAATTTAAAACTACAAAATAAGATATTTTTAATATTGTTACTTCCCCTTGCTGTAATATTAATTTTATCTTTCAATTCAATTTTTGACAAATATCAAAAAAACTTAGAAATGAATAAGAGTTTACAATATCTTTATTTTTTAAAAAATGTTTCATCTTTAATACATGATTTACAGAAAGAGAGAAGTGTTTCAATTCTTTTTTTGGAAAGTTATGCAAAATCTTTTGATGTAGAATATAAAAATCAAATTGTTAAAAGTGATGAATCAATAAATAGATTAAATGAATTTTTAAAAAGCTACTCTTTTTTAAAAAATGAAGAATTAAGTAAAAGAATTTTTAATTTTGACAAGAGCGTAAAAAATATAATTGAAATAAGACAAAAAAGTATAGATTTACAAATTAGTAAACAAGATTTAGAAAAAATCTATACTCTTGAAATAAATAATTTAGCGTATTTTATAGATGAATTACTTAGTTACTCAAATATTGGAAATTTATCAAAATACTCACAATCATATATTGCATTTAATAAATTAATTGAAAAATCATTTAACGAACAAGAATATATTAGAAATATTTTAAC
This sequence comes from Aliarcobacter sp., assembly GCA_028703945.1. Lineage (GTDB taxonomy): Bacteria > Campylobacterota > Campylobacteria > Campylobacterales > Arcobacteraceae > Aliarcobacter. Next base: position 3,637 of record JAQVLW010000076.1, read on the forward strand.
TGTTGGAAATATTACAGGAGATGATTTTAATAGTTTTGTAAGTTCTGTTTCAAAACAAAATTTGTATTTAGAAGTTATAAAAGAGAATATTTTTGAAGAAAATCTAGAAGATTTAAAGAAAATATATTCATCGAAAGATTTTGAACAGATGGATAATATAAGAAAAGTGATATTTTTAAAAACGCAAAAAAATGATTTTATGCTTAAAATAAAAGAACTTAGTGGTTATGGTGGTTTGATTCATTTTTATAAAGATTATTTAGAAACAAAAGATGAAAGTTTAGTAAATAAAATACAAGCGAAACATTCAGCACTCTTAAAAGTAATCAAATATTATGACAAATTTGAAGGAACAAGTAATGAAGAAAAAGAGTTATTAAAACAAATAAGAGATGTTTTTGATTTAATTCTTTTAAATACAAGTGAAATTTCATCATCTGAAAATAAAGCTTTGTTAAAGCAAGAAAAAATTGATAATAAAAAAGCAATAAATGCTATAGATAAATTATCAAATAATATTTATGAAGTAGATTTAAATTGGGCTCAGAATTCAAATAATAAATTAATGATGTTGATAAATCAAGAAAAAAATCTATTTGATAATCTAATTTCATATGTAAATGATGAAATATCAAACTTTAGAAATCAAATAATGTATGAATTACTTTTTATAACTATTTTAATTTTATCGATAATTTTTAGTATTCTTTCGATGACGAAAAAAATAGTTTTATCAATGAATAAATTTCAAGGTAATTTAAATGAATTTTTAGCATATTCAATGAAAGAAAAAGATGATGTAACTTTGCATGAAATTCAAGGAAATGATGAATTTGCGATAATGACACGAGAAATGAATAAACAAATTATAAAAATTGAGCAAATACAAGAACAAGATAAAAAAGTAGTTTTAGAAATCTCAGATGTAATGGAAAAAGTTAATAATGGTTTTTTTGAATATACAATAAAACAAGAAGCAGTTACAAAAGATATAGAAGATTTGAGATTTATTATAAATAAAATGCTAAATAGAACAAAGCTAAAAATTGATAATATTAATCTTTTATTAAATAGTTATAGCCAATCAAATTATGTGTTTAAATTAGATGAAGTCCAAAAAAGAGGAATGTATGGAGATTTTGGAACTTTATGTACATCAACTTTACTTTTAGGACAATCTTCTTCAGAATTAATTGCAATGATTACAAATGCTGGAATGGAGCTTGAAAATAACACTAAAATTTTAGCAACTTCATCAAATGAATTGGCTCTTTCTTCAACTCAACAAGCAAGTTCATTGGAGCAAAGTTCAGCTGCACTTGAACAAATAACTTCAAACATAAGAAACAATAATGAAAATATGAATCAAATGATGAATATTGCAAATGATGTAAATGAAGCAGCAAATGTTGGAAGTAAATTTGCTTTTCAAACTTCAAGTTCAATGGATGAAATAAATGAAAAAGTAAAAGCAATAAATGAAGCAATTTCTATAATTGACCAAATTGCATTTCAAACAAATATTCTAAGTCTAAATGCAGCCGTTGAAGCAGCAACTGCAGGAGAAGCTGGAAAAGGATTTGCAGTAGTTGCAGCTGAAGTGCGAAATCTTGCAAACAGAAGTGCGGAAGCTGCCAAAGAGATAAAAAATTTAGTACAAAGTGCAAGTGATAAGTCAAATGAGGGTAAACAAATTGCTCAAGATATGATACAAGGATATGAAAGTTTAACTTCAAAAATTACTCAAACAAAAGATATTATTCATAGTGTTACGCAGTTTAGTAAAGAACAAGAAGTAGGTATCATTCAAATAAATGAGACAATTTCAAGATTAGATGTTGCTACTCAAAAAAATGCATTTACTTCTTCAAATATTGATATTTTATCTAAGGAAGTTTCTAAACTATCAAGTAGATTATTACAAATTACAGCTCAAGCAAAAATTGATAAAAAGTATTATGAAATGGTTGAAAATATTGATTTAATGAAAGAAGTTTCAAAATATAAAAATGACCATATAAATCTTAAGAAAAAATATTTCTCAACTTTAGATAATTTTGAAAATTGTACAGTTGTGGATTGTAAATCTTGTAATATGGGAAAATGGATTGTTCTTTGTGAAAATGAAAATAGAGGTTTTACAAAAACAAATGAGTGGAAAACATTAAAACAAAACCATGAAGATGTTCACCAAAAAGTACAAGTTTATATGGATAATAGTGCTAAAAAAGCTGAAAATAAAATCTTAAGAGAAATATCTGCACAAATTGAAGACTCAACAATAAATGTTTTTGATAGTTTAAATGATGTTTTATATATTGATTCAAAGAAACAAGACTAAAAGCCTTGTTTTATTGAACAACTTGATGAAGTTTTGAACATTGTCCTAAATAAGTATCCATTCCACACATATCATTCATGATGTCATTGAAACTATGAGAGTGAGCATTATAAACATAAACAAAAATCTCATCACCTTTTTTTAGAAAGTTATGTTTTCCAAACTCTGTATATGCAGTTGCCCCAGCTGCTATTAAAATACCTTTTGCATTTTTTGCATCAAACATAAACTGAGTTAACTCTTCTAAAGGTCCACAATCTTCTTGAGTATTTAATTTATTTATCATCCAATCTTTTAATTGATGAAAGAAATAACTATATGATTTTACAGCACTTGTTGTTCCATAATCATATACAATTCCATCTCTTTTGATAAATGAAGAGATATGATATTTACTCAAAATACCTTTTTCTGTAAAGTTATCAATTTCTATAATATCTTGAGAAATACCTTTTGTATTTGTTCCCCAATTTTTCTTTGTGCTTAATTTATTACCATCTTGAAATCTAAGTGAACAGTCATTAAAAGCGCTAAAATATCTTGGTATTATATCAATTACTTTGTTATTCTCATATACAAAATCACAAATTAAAGCAACTTCAGCTTCAACTTGAATTTTATCATTATCTCTTCCATGTGTTAAAATTATTTCATCACAAATTGGATAAGTTCCTAAAAAGCTATTATGACCTTTAATATAAAAAGGAAACATACCTTTTGGTGCATCTTTTTCTTCGGTTTTGATTACTGAAA
>JAQVLW010000030.1:0-13309 GCA_028703945.1 Aliarcobacter sp.
AAAGCTTTAAAGGTTTATCAAAAACCTTTAAAGCTTGATATTTTAATTAGTTTATAATAAGATTAATTTAGATAATACAGATAATTTTGAAAATTTAGTCATAAAAATTGATTCTTTAAAAAATATTATGTTGTTAAAAGGTAAATATAAAGATGGAAAAATTATTGATATAAAATCTTATGTAGTTTCTACAGCAAAAACTAGTATAAAAAAACCTCAAGGTACAGGAACAATCACTTCTATATCTTTAAATCCTGACTGGAATCCAACATCTAAAACTATTAAAGTTTTTAAAGATAGAGGGATTAATTTACCATCTGTTGTACCTTATGGAGATAAACTAAATTATATGGGTGCTGCTAAAATCAACCTAAGCCATAGGGTTGATGGACAAGAAGTTTATCGAATTCACGGTACTTTAAGTGAAAATACTATTGGTACAAATGAGTCAGCTGGTTGTATCAGAATGAAAAATAAAGAAGTTGTAGAACTTGCCTCTTTTTTGAATAAATTTAGCAAAAATAAAAGCTTAAATAATATTAGTGTTATTTTAGAGTAAATCAAAAACAATAGATAGATAATTTTCATTATCTATCTAAAAAAGTTATTTATTTTTTTTCTCTTTAAAATTCAAATAATACTCTATTTCAGAAGGTGTTAAAATCTTAATAGTATTTGTACTTCCTGGCATTCCAACTGGATAACCAACCGTTGCTACATAAAGTCCATCTTTTTTTAATTTTCCAATTTCATCTAAAGATTTAAGCATTTTTTGAAACATTTTAGATGCTTGTGCTTCTTTGATAATTCCTATTGGTTCAACTCCCCAAATAGCTGTTAGGGAATTTAATACTTTTTTCTTATGCGTAAATGTGAAAATTGGAGTTCTTGGTCTATATCTTGACATTTTAAGAGCTGATTTTCCTGAACTTGTAATTGCTAAGATTCCATTTGCTTTTAAATCATCTGCAAGTTTTGTTACAGTTGCTTGAATAACATCAAACTCATCTAAATATGGCATTTCATATTGTTTATCATAGTTATAAATACCTTCAGTTTTTGCAATAATATTGTGCATTGTATCAACTACATTTATTGGGTCTTCTCCCACTGCACTCTCTTCTGAAAGCATTACAACATCAGTTCCATCTAAAACTGCATTTGCAACATCTGAGATTTCAGCTCTTGTAGCTCTTTCGTTTTGAGTCATTGATAAAAGCATTTGTGTTGCTGTGATTACTGGGATTCCTTTTAAATTTGCTTTTTTAATTAGCATTTTTTGAATTGTAGGAACATCATAATAAGGAACTTCAATTCCTAAATCTCCCCTTGCAACCATAATTCCATCACTAGCTTCTATAATTTCATCAATATTTGCAACAGCATCAAATTTCTCAATTTTTGCTATTAATTTACCTTTATATCCATCAAGAAGTTTTCTAGCATTATTCATATCTTTTGCATTTTGTACAAATGAAATAGCAAAATAATCAACTTCGTTTTCAACTCCCCAAGCTATATCAATTTCATCTTTTTTTGTAATTACATCAATATCAATTACAGTATTTGGGAAATTCACACCTTTTTTTGAAGATAAAATTCCATGATTTTCTATTCTTGCTTTTACTTCTTTTCCAATTTCAATAACTTTTGCTCTAATAGTTCCATCATATAAATAAATATACTCATCAATTTTTACTTTGTCTAAAATATCTGGATAATTAATTGATACTACATAATCTTTATCTGCTCTTTTATATCCAACCATTTCATCTTTTAAAAACGTTATTACATCATCTCTATAAAGTTCAAAAGGTTCTTTTAAATCCCCAATTCTTACTTTTGGTCCAGAAATATCTTGTAAAATTCCAACCGTTTTATTTAAGTTTTTCATAGCTGTTCTAATATTATTTAATGTCTCTAAATGATATTCATGACTTCCGTGTGAAAAGTTCAATCTAAACATATTTGCACCGGCTTTTATAAGTCCTTCAATCATCTCTACGCTATGGCTTGCTGGGCCTAAAGTTGCTAATATTTTTGTTCTTTTTTCCATAGTTTTTCCTTTTTGAATTATATTTGATTATAACATACAATTATTACAAGTCAAGTAACTTTTCTCTATAACAATTCTTTCACGAATAAGATGATAGAATCACAAAAAATAAAACAAATTAAAAGGTTTTTATATGAAATTATTAAATTTTAAAACACTTATTTCCTCTTTAGCAATTATCACAATGGTTAGTGGTTGCGCCCAAAAAACTGGAAATACAACTTATGATGAAAATCAAAATGCAATTATTGGAACAACAATTGGAGCAATTGCTGGTATTGTTCTTGGAAATAATATTGGTGGTGGAAACAAAGGAAGAAACAAAGTAATTGGAGCAGTAGCTGGTGCTGCAATTGGTGGAGCGGTTGGTTATAGTATGGATAATCAAGCAAAAGAAGTTGCGCAAAGTTTAAATACAAATGTAAATAATAACCCAACAGCAGCACTTGACCCAAACCAAGATTTAATTGTTTCAAATACTGATAACTACGTAAAAATAATGTTTAGAGATGATATGATGTTTGAAACAAATTCAGAAAACCCAACTTATGTTGCGGGAACTAAAATAGCAAAAATCACAACTGTTCTACAAAAATATCCAAATACTTTAGTTCAAGTTGTAGGTCATACAGACAGCCGTGGAACTCATGCTTATAATTTAGCTTTATCTGAAAAAAGAGCTACAAATGTAGGAAATATTATTAACTCAACCGGTGTTCAAAACCAAATATTTTCAAAAGGTTGCTCATTTGATAAACCAATTGCTTTAAATAACAGTGATGCAAATATGGGGCTTAATAGAAGAGTTGAAGTTTATTTATATCCAAATCAACAATCTGTAATTGATGTTTGTAGATAAAAAGAGAAATCTTTTTATGATTAAATTTAGCACTTATTTTAACGATTGGCTTTATGGTCAAGATGGCTATTATTCAAATTACAAACAAATAGGAAAAGATGGAGATTTTTTCACTTCAGTTTCAAGCTCATCTTTTTTTGGTGGTTCAATTGCTAAAAAAATTATAGCTTCAATTGAAGATGGCTTTTTGCCATCTAATACAACTATTTTAGAAATTGGTGCCCACCATGGCTATTTATTAGCTGATATTATTCAATTTATTTATACATTAAAACCCAAACTTCTACAAACTCTAAATTTTGCGATAGTTGAGAGATTTTCAAATCTACAAGAACAACAAAAAAAATATTTAAATGACTCTTTTGGAGATATTATAAAGTTAAAACATTACAATGATATAAATGAAGTAAAACTAGAAAATGCCTATGTTCTTGCAAATGAAATCTTTGATGCTTTTTCTTGCGATTTAGTTTATACAAATAAAGATGGGATTTTGCAACAAGGCTTTGTATCAAATCATAAAATAGAATTTATAGATTGTACTGATGAAAATATCATAAACCATTGTAAAAAATACTCTATTGCAAAAGGTGAAGTTGCACTTTCATATAAAGATTTTGTAAATACTCTTTGCAAAAATATAACTCATTTTGAATTTCTAACTTTTGATTATGGAGATAGATTTCCAAGAAATGATTTTTCCACAAGAATTTATGAAAAGCACTCTGTTTACCCTATTTTTGAAGAAAATTTACCTTTAGAAAAACTATTTAAAAACTCAGATATTACTTATGATATTCATTTTAATTATTTAGGTGATTGTTTTAAGGATTTAGGGATTTTAAATATAAAATTTAATACTCAACTAAAATCTTTAGTAGAGTTTGGAATTTTAGATTTACTTGAGATTTTGAAAGCAAATGTGGACGAAAAAACCTATTTAAAAGAGACTCAAAAAGTAAAAGTTTTATTAGAACCCACAGGAATGGGTGATAGATTTAAAACTTTGAATATTAGGAAATAAGTTAACTCTTTGTATAATCAAACTATATAAAAATACAATAAGGTATAAAAATGACACTTATAATAAATGGTGAAACAAAAGAGTTTTCTGATGATTCAACACTTCAAAATATTATTACAAATTTACAAATAGAAAATAAAGTAATGGCAGCAGCTGTTAATATGAACATTGTAAAAAAAGATGATTGGAATAAATTTATTCCAAAAAATGACGATAAAATAGAACTTCTTCAATTTGTCGGTGGTGGTTGAAAGAAAAGTAAAAAAGTATGAGTAGAGAAAAAGGAAATTTTGCCGAAAAAAGAGCAATCTCTTTTTTGCAAGATTTGAATTTTCAAATAATTGAACAAAACTTCTACGCAAAAAAACTTGGTGAAATAGACATTATCGCTAAAAAAAATGATACTTATCACTTTTGTGAAGTAAAGTCTGCACCTGACTATGAAACTGCCATAAACAATCTTACAGCTTCAAAACTCTCTAAAATAAAAAGAAGTGTGGATTATTATTTACAAACTAAAAAACTTGATGTTGCTTTTTGTATTGATGCTATTATTGTAAATGATGAAGAGATTAATTTTTTAGAAAATATAACTTTATAAAACTCTTTAACTATTTTTCTATGCTTTCTTCTATTTCACTAATACTTATCATTAATTTTTTAATTAAATTCATTTGAGTTGAAAGTTCTTTAGTTAGTTTTTTCACTTTTTTATTTTTATCTTCTAACTCTATTGTTACGTCATTTAATAAAAAAATTGCCTTGTCTTTTTTTTCTCTAACTTCTTTTTCAGCAGATACCACTTGCTTTATTTTTTGACTTGCCTTTTCACTTATCTCTTTTATTTTTTCTTCCATAACTTTTAATTCATTTTCATAAAAATTAATTTGATTAGTAAATTTCGCCTTTCTCTTTTTTTCTTCATTCAATAAAGTTTTAATATTACTATATCCAGAAATTTGATTCATCAATTCATCAATCTTTTGGCGAGATTCAGTATTAATTCTTCTATTTTCGTACATATTTTTCACAACTCTTTTTTTAAACTCTTTTTCTTCAAGTTCTGCTTCTGTTGTTAAAAAACTAATCCACATAAATTCTATTATATTAGAGTTTTTCTTATCATAAATAGGAAGAACTGTTAAATATACATAATATTCCTCTTTTGTTTTTGAAATATTTTTTAATTTTCCTTCCCAAACTATTCCTGCTTTTACTTTTTCCAATAAATCTTTATATAAAGAAATACTTGTATTTTCATCTTTTAATATTAAACGATTTTGACCAATTATTTCATCTTGTGAGTAACCTGTTATTTCAGTAAAATAACTATTTACAAAAGTAATATTTCCCTCTAAATCTGTTTTTGAAACTAATGCAACTTCATTTATAACAGCTCTTAGCTCTTCTAAATCTTGTTGCATTAATAATTTCAATCTTTCATGGTATTTGTTATGACAAACCCTTTCAATACAAAATATCATATCTTTCCCATTTACAGGTTTCGATAGATAATCTGTAGCTTTATATTTAATGGCAATTAATAAATCATCCACTTCAATTTTAGGGCTTGTAATTATAAATGGAATTTCAGAATCAATCTCTCTTATCTTTTTTAAAACTTCAATTCCTGTTATATCCTCGAGGGTTTTGTCACAAATAATAATATCAACAAAATATTCTTGTCTTTTTTCTAAAAAACTATCAATTCCTTCTTTTCCATTAGAACAAACAACTACATTATTGAAAAATTTGTATAAAATATTTGAAAAGTGTTCTCTATCTTCAGTATTACTTTCAATAAATAAAATATTTAATTTTTTTAGGAAACTGTTATTAAACATCTAAAATTAAGCCTTTTTCTTTTTTATTTGAGTTTTTCTATATTCTAAAACATCCTCTAAATCACTTATCTTTGAACCTTTAATACCTATTTCTTTTTCTATTCTTGTAATCAAAAAATCTTTTGCTTTAATATCATCAGTAACAGTAATAATTTTTTTATTAGTTTTTTCTTCAACACTTTTCATTTCATTTATCATAAGTGAAATTTGACTTATTTTTTTATTGATTCCAACTGTTAAAAGATCATATTTATCTTTTACTTTTTTTACTTTTTTTTCTAACTCTTCTAATTTAAAAAAATATTCTTGGGTTTCTTTTTGTTCCTTTTTTAAACTCTCTTTAAACTCATCATAATCTGTACAAGAAGATAAAATATTAGTTAATTCATCAATTTTTCGTTGGGCAACCGTATAAATTCTTTTTGTTTCTTGTAAATCAAAATGAACTCTTTTTTTAAACTCTCTTTTTTCATTCTCTTCTTTTGTTGTAAGAAAATTTATGCTTACATATTTTTTTATCTCTTTATTTTCATCAAATACGGGAATAATTCTGCAATTAGTATAAAATAGTGAATCAATACTTGTTAAATATTTTATTTTTCCTTGCCATTTTTTAGCATTTTCAAGAATTAAACTTTGTTCTTTAATTATAGGTTTTGGCATTTCATAATGAAAAAAACTTCTATAATCTTGACCTAAAATATCATCTTTATCATATTTACTTAGTTCTATAAAAAAATCATTTACGTAAATCATCTTTTTATTTGTATCAAAAATATAAAGAATAGCAACTTTATTTATCAATTCAAAATAATCTTCAATTTCATTTTGATAATTTAAAATCTCATCTTCATATTGTCTTGCAATACATGCTTCTTCTATTTTTTTTAATATCTCATTTTCATTAATTGGTTTAAAAAAATAATCAGTTACATCATATCTTAAGGAATTTAATAACAAATCAACGTCTGTTTCTTGTGTAATAAAAATGAAGGGAACATTTTTGTTTATATCTCTTATTTTAAATAAAAGTTTTAAACCATTTAAAGAAGAAATTGAGTATTCACTAAGAATAACATCTATTTTTTCAGAAGTATCATTTAATTGGGTAAATTTATCTAATGCATCTAATCCATCAGAACAAAGAAAAACTTTATTAAATAATTTATTTAAAGTATCTGAAAAACTCTCTTTTATTTTTCCATCATTTTCAACATACAAAATATTTAATTTTTTAAAAAGTTCTTTATTAAGTTTCATTTAGAATACAAATTCCCCCAATTTTTTTTATTGTATTATAAAGTAAAACAATTATTATAATTCTGCTTATAATTTATTATTTTTTCTTTATTCCTTTGCTTTTTAGTAACGAAATAGTATTATTTTAGAAGATTGATTATAAAAAAGTAAGAGGTGAAGGTCGCAAAAACACCTCTTTCTTTTACCGACTTGTATAAAATTAGTAGAAAGAAGTATAACAACTCATAGTAGCAATAATCTAGCAAGATAGATAAATTATGAAATTTAATTTTTTATTAGCACTTTTTAGTTATCATACAAAAATACTTACGGAGAAATATTTGTACTCAAAAGAATTAGAATCTATTAAAAAATCAAATCGTTTTAGAACAAGAGAACTATTTGATGATAATTTAGTTGATTTAGCCTCGAATGATTATTTAGGTCTTTCTACAAATAAAACTCTTTTCCAAAATGCCTATGAAAATATTCTAAAAGAAAAATATCACTCACCAAAAGCTTCAATGCTTGTAAATGGTTACAGTAAAATTCATAAAAAATTTGAAGATAGATTGTGTGAAGTAAATGGTTTTGAAGCAGGAGTTATTGTAGGTTCAGGATTTTTGGCAAATATTTCTATGATTGAAGCACTTTGTAGAAAGAATGATACTTTATTTATAGATGAAGAATATCATGCAAGTGGAATTCTGGCTACAAAACTTTTAAGACCTGAACAAGTAATTATTTTTAATCATAATGATTTTAAAGATTTAGAAAAAAAAATTTCTTCTAATCAAAGAACTGGAAGAAATATTATAGCTATTGAAGGTGTTTATTCAATGGGTGGAGATTTAGCTCCTTTAGAAATATTTAAAATAGCTGATGATAAAAAAGCAATTTTAATAGTTGATGAAGCTCATAGTTTTGGGGTTATTGGAGACAATCTTTTAGGCATTTTTGATTATTATAAAATTAAGCCAAATAAATATCATGTAAAAATGGGAACTTTAGGAAAAGCTTATGGTTCTTACGGAGCTTATATTTTAGCTTCTAAACAAATCATAGATTTTCTAACAAATAGAGCAAAACCCATAATATACTCAACCGCTCCATCACTTTTTGACACAGCACTTGCAAATGAATCTTTGAATTTTATTATTGAAAATAAAATAATCTTAAAAGAAAAAATCAGAAAAAATTTAACTATAATTAAAAATATCTTGGGTTTAAATTCCCAAAGTTTAATTATTCCTTTATTAATAGGGGATAATAAAAAAGTAAAAATAATACAAGAAAATTTAAAAAAAAATGGTTTTTTAGTTGGTGCAATCAGGCAACCAACGGTAAAAGTTGCAATTATTAGATTAATTGCAAAGATTGATATAAATGAAGATGATTTAACTAAAGTATGTAACTTATTAAAGGATTCAAATGTTAATAAATGATTTAATAAAAGGAAATAAGAAATTTAGAGAAGCTAGTTTTCCTAAATATGAAGGTGATATAAAGGAATTAGTTGAAAAAGGACAAAAGCCTGAAATTCTTTTTGTTGGCTGTAGTGATAGTAGAGTTACACCTGACTTAATGCTTGATACAAAACCTGGAGATATGTTTATTTTAAGAAATGTTGGAAATTTTGTTCCTCCTTATAATCCTGATGATGATTATCATGGAAGCTCTGCTGCTATTGAATATGCTGTTTCTGTTTTAGAGGTAAAACATATCATTGTTTGTGGACATTCTCACTGTGGAGCTTGTAAGAGTTTATATCAAGATTTAAATGACTCTCCTAATTTAATCCATGTAAAAAAATGGTTAGAACTAGGAAAAAGAGCAAAAGAATATACTCTTTTAGCAATTCAAGATAAATCTGATAAAGAAAAACTTTATAGAGCAACTGAAAGAATTTCAATTGTTCATCAAATGGAAAATTTATTAACATTCCCAGAAGTTGAAAGAAAAGTAAAAAACGGTGAATTACAAATTCATGGTTGGTATTATAGAATTGAAGATGGAACTATTGAGTATTACGATGGAGATGAATGTTCGTTCAAACCACTAAAGGAAAATTAAGATGAATACACATCAAGTAAGAAGATTACCAAAAAAAACTGTTATTATTATTAGTATATTAATTGCTCTTGGTTTTATTATATTTTATATAATAAAAGATTTAAAAGAGGAAAAATTAAAAGAAGTACTAGCTACAATTGGGCATCCAAATATTTCACAACTAAAAGTTATAAATAAATTAAATGTTGAAGACAAAGAGACAAGATATCAAAGTAGTGTTTTTAAGGTAATATTTTACGATGATGATTTAAAACAAAGTTGTATTGGATTTATTCATCAAGAAAGAGATAATAAATATACCCAAGATTTAAATTGCGAATAGGAAAATTATGAATATTATAGAAAAACTAGAAAAAAATAAACGATTGGAATATAAAGATGCAATAAAATTATATGATTTAGATTTATTCACACTTGCATCATTTGCCAATAAAATCAGAGAAGAAAAACACGGTAAAAAAACTTACTTCAATATAAATAGACATATAAACCCCACAAATATTTGTAAAGATGTTTGTCAATTCTGTGCATATAGTGCAAGTAGAAAAAACCCACACCAATACACAATGAGTCATGAAGAAATACTAGAAGTTGTAAAGAACTCTTCAAAAAACGATATTAAAGAAGTTCATATTGTTTCTGCTCATAATCCACATACAGGATTACAATGGTATATGGATGTATTTAAGAAAATAAAAGATAATTTCCCAAATATTCATGTAAAAGCATTAACAGCTGCTGAAATTCATTTTTTAAGTACTGAATATAATCTTTCATATGAAGAAATTATTGACATGATGATTTCTCATGGAATTGATTCAATGCCAGGTGGCGGTGCTGAAATTTTTGATGAAAAAGTTAGAAAAAAAATCTGTGGTGGAAAAGTTACATCAGAGCAATGGCTTGAAATTCATAAACTTTGGCATGAAAAAGGCAAAAAAAGTAATGCAACAATGCTTTTTGGACATGTTGAAGATAGAAATCATAGAATTGACCATATACTTAGATTAAGAGCGTTACAAGACATTACAGGTGGTTTTAATGCCTTCATTCCTTTGGTTTATCAAACTGAGAATAATTACTTAAAAGTAAAAGAGCCATTAACTGGTCAAGAGATTTTAAAAACTTATGCGATAGCGAGAATTTTACTTGATAATATTCCAAATATAAAAGCATATTGGGCAACTTCAACAGTAAAATTAGCTTTAATTGCTCAAGAATATGGTGCAAATGATGTTGATGGAACTATTGAAAAAGAGTCTATTCAAAGTGCAGCAGGGGCATCAAGTGCAAATGGTATAGCGCAATTAGAATTTGTTGATTTAATTAAAAATTCTGGTTTTATACCAGTTGAAAGAGATTCAATTTATAATGAAATAAAAACTTGGTAATTTCCAAGCTTTTATTTTGTTTCTTCTTTTCCTTCGTCTTTAACTTCTTCATTTGAGTCATTATGTTGATTGAATACTAAAGCAAATTCGATTTCAATCCCAGCTTTTGTTTTTAACATACTAATTGGATAAGCAATATGAATCGAATATAATTCATTATTTAATACCCCAATCATATCGAAGAATTCTCTTGGGTCTTTTACTAAAATATTTACTGAATATACAAATCTTGTTATTGTACTATTGCTAGCTGTTGTATTAAACTTTATTATTGAATCAATTGGCATTAAAATTTTTAATTGCTCTGTTACTCTATCTAAAGCCATAAACTCATCTGTTAAATATTCTTTATTATAAGTTTTGTAAGTTTTATTTAATTCAATTTCATTTCTTGCAAGAACAACCCCATCAATATTAACTTTTTTATCACTTGATGAAGTAGAATAAACAATATCTTTATACAATTTACTTAAATTAGGTTTTAATGCTGTTGCAAAAACTGCTTCATTTAAGAAATTAGCTTTTAATTCTAAAATATTTTTCTCTATTTTTAATTCATTTAAAAATACTTCATTTGGAATTGTGTCAAATATTGATTTAACTCTTTGTTCTATTTGATCATTTAAAGTCAAATGATCTGGTAATTCAAGTACCTCTTCGATTTTTTGAATATCTATAGTTTTTGAAGAACCTGTTTCACTTTTAAGGAAATTATTAAAATCAACTCTTAAATATACTTGATAAGCTAAAATAGCTACTACTAAAATAAATAAAAAGATATATAAATTAGTATAATTTCTTTTCTTTTTCTTTTTTCTAGGTTTTATAAAACTTTTCTTTAAATGTTTATCTCTTGATAACTCAAAAAGTTCCTCATCAATATTTATTGGATGGTATTCTACTTTTAATAATAAATCTTCACCTAATTGTTCAATTTGTTCTTGAGATAACTGTTTTAAAACATAAAGTATTGTAACTTTTTCAACAAAAATATTATTCTTTTTTTCATAAAAGGTATTTAGTGTATTATGAATAATTTCATTTAATTCTAAATAATAAATTTCATCAAAAAGCTTTTGCCCATCAATATCATCTTCATAAAAATGTGTTTTTTTGATAGTATCAAAACAAGCCAAATCTAAAATCGTATTATGAACAATAATTCCAGCTGCATCTAAAATAACTATGAAAGCTTTACTATTAAATAAAAATACAATAATTTCACTTCTTGATATATTTTTGTCTATGTGAAGATTTATTAAATGAAAAGCTGAATAAATATAATCTATTCCTGTTTTTACAAAATAATTTTTTGTTTCAAAAAGTGTTGTTTTTAAAACTGCAATATCGAATTCATTATTAAATTTTGCGATTTCACAATCTTTTAGTTTTGAAGATATTGCCTTAGGAACAAGTTTTGTTGTATCATTTAGTAGTAATGTAGAAATATATGTACTATCAATTTCTTGCTGTGAAGAATTTAATTTTTGAGCTATGTCAAAAGGTAATAAATCATTATCAACTAAGAAAACAGAATTATTAACATCAATAATTTCTTCATTATTTAATTTTTTATAATCAAGTTTTAATTGAGTGTCATATTTCACAGCATTAATATATAAAGACTCTTTCGTAAACATATATTTCCTATCTATTTC
Organism: Aliarcobacter sp.; assembly: GCA_028703945.1. Lineage (GTDB taxonomy): Bacteria > Campylobacterota > Campylobacteria > Campylobacterales > Arcobacteraceae > Aliarcobacter. Next base: position 12,145 of record JAQVLW010000030.1, read on the forward strand.
TCTTAAAGTACACTATTTAGTAGCATTTTATTTTTAATAAAATTCCGTGCCTCTTCAAATTCTAAATTACTAATATCATAAGGTTCTGACATATAAAAATCAATTCTTCCAAAGAGTTTTGGTAAAATAAACTTATCCCAAGAATTAAATTGCCAGTATTTACTAGGTTTAGAATTACAAACAACAATTTTAGCGCCACTTTTTTGAGCGATGGTAATAACACCACCTGCAAAACTAAATCTTGGACCTCTTGGACCATCTGGGGATATTGCAATATCCGAACCTGATTTAATCTCTTTTATTGTACTAATTAATGCTTTAGTTGCACCTTTAGAAGATGAACCCCTAATTGCACCAGCTCCAAATAAGCTATAAACTTTTGTTATGATTTCACCATCTTTACTTTGGCTAATCATAGTTTTTATTCTACCTTTTGGTCTAAGTTTAAAATAATTTATTGGTTGAGAAGCCAAATCTCCATGCCAAGCTACAAATACATAAGACTCGTTCTCTTCTAATTTTTTATGATGAAAAACTTTTTTATTTGTAAAAAATATCACTCTTATTAAAAAATATATGACGTAAGGCAATATTTTAAATTTAAAATAATTTTTCATTAAAGAACAACTTCACCTTTTAGTGATGTTCTTGAAGCATCTGTAATTTTAATATTTACAAATTTACCTAAAAGTTCATCACTTCCTTTTGTAAATACTTGTAAAAAATTATCTGTAAATCCACAAACTTCACCATTTGGTTTTAAAGATTCAATTAATACATTCATTGTTTCACCAACATAAGTATCCATTATTTCTACTAAATGTTTTTTATGTAATTCAATTAATTCAATTAATCTTGCACTTCCAATTTCATCAGGAACTTCAATATCAGCAAAATTTAAAGCTTCTGTTCCTGGTCTTGGTGAATATTTGAAGTTAAAAATTTGATTAAATCTAACTTGATTTACGACATCTAAAGTATGTTCAAAATCTTCTCGTGTTTCACCTGGAAATGCAACAATAATATCTGTTGTAATTCTAAGATTTGGAACAAGTGCTCTTAATTTTGCAGCTCTATTTAAGAACCACTCTTTAGTGTACCCTCTTTTCATGGCTCTTAAAATTTCAGTTGAACCACTTTGTAAAGGCATATGAATACATTTTGA
>JAQVLW010000030.1:13409-26390 GCA_028703945.1 Aliarcobacter sp.
TAAGATTTGGAACAAGTGCTCTTAATTTTGCAGCTCTATTTAAGAACCACTCTTTAGTGTACCCTCTTTTCATGGCTCTTAAAATTTCAGTTGAACCACTTTGTAAAGGCATATGAATACATTTTGAGATTTTTGGATTTCTTGCAAATTCTTCAATAAAATCATCATCCATATGTAATGGATGTGGTGATGTAAATCTAATTCTTTCTAAACCTTCTATTTTTGAAACATCTTGTAAAAGATTTGTAAAAGTGTATTTTGCTCTTCCATCTGAAAAATTTCTTCCATAAGAGTTAACATTTTGACCTAATAATGTTACTTCAACTGCACCTAAAACAACAGATTTTCGAACCTGTTCTACTATCATTTCAGGTGGAATTGAAATCTCTTCACCACGAGTGCTAGGAACTATACAATATGTACATTTTTTATCACATCCTACAGAGATATTTACACTTGCTCTGTATTGGTTTGTTTTTGCAGTTGAAAATTCATACATAGATTCATCATTATCAATAGAAATTTCGACAGAACCTTTAACATCAACTACATCTTTAATTTTTGAAATATTTCGAGCACCTAAGACAAAATCAACATAAGGCGCTCTTTTGATTATATCTTCACCTAAGTGAGAAGCAGTACATCCACAAACACCAATTTTTGCACCCTGCTTTTTCTTTTTGTTAAACTGACCAATTTCAGAAAAAAGTTTTGAAACAGGTTTTTCTCTTACAGAACAAGTATTTATGATAATTAAATCAGCTTCTTCCATATTTTGAGTTGTTGTGTAACCTTTATGTTTTTCAAGTTCTGCTTGAATATGTTGGCTGTCTGTGTCATTCATTTGACAGCCTATTGTTTGTATAAATAGTTTTTTATTTGAACTCATATTTTTTTTACTTAAATACCTAAATATTAAAGTGCATGAACCTCATACATATACTCATCATCAGCTAAACCATATTTAACTTCTCTAAAGTAAACATTACAGCCGTCTTTTTCTAAAGCATCAACTAACGCCATCATATCTTTATGAGAATTATCTCTATCAAAATAGAAAATCTTTTGACCATCTTTTTTTAAATCTTCTTTGATTTTATCTAATTGCACTTTTTTTGGTTTTTCATTTAACTCATTTCTTGCAAATAATAATTCCATTTATTAAACCTTTTTCTTTTTTAATTAATTATATATTCTATCTCAAAATTACTTTAATTTCTATAAAAGGGTATTTTAGATATACTAATAACCTATACTACATTGGAAATCAAAACAATCATTTCAATGTCAACAAATAAAAGGTTATTAATGGATAAAATAATAGATATTTTAGATTCAATTGCATATGAAAAAGGTCTCAAAATTGATGATGTTGAAAATGCACTTAAAGAGGCGTTAATTAAGACAGCCCAAAAAATGGTAGATGAAACATTAACTTTTGATGCAAATATTGATAGAACTAATAAAAAACTTAAGTTATTTCAAAAAATCGAAGTTGTATCAGAAGATGATGAAAGATTGAATGCAAACGCAGTTAATAAATACGGTGAAGCACTTAATTATGAAAATTTTATTACTCTTGAAGAAGCAAACGTGATTGACCCAGATTTAGAAATTGGTGACTTTATGAACTATGATTTAGAGTTCGAAAATATGGGAAGAAATGCAGCTACCATTTTACATAGTAATTTTGAATATAGACTTCAAAGATTTATTGAAGAGAATATCGTTAGTAAATATAAAGATAAAATAGGAAAAATTGTTTCAGGAACAGTTACAAGAGTAGATAAACAAGAAAATACTTTTATTGAAATTGGCGAAGTAAAAGGAATTTTACAAAGAAAAAGTAGAATAAAAGGTGAAGTTTTTAAAGTTGGTGATGTTGTTAAAGCCGTTGTAAAAGGTGTAAATATTGATAAAATAAATGGTTTATTAATTGATATTTCAAGAACTTCTCCAAAATTCTTAGAAAATCTTTTAGCACTTGAAGTTCCCGAACTAAAAGATAAAAAAGTAATTATTGAAGCAAGTGCTAGGATTCCTGGAACTAGATCAAAAATTGCACTTTCTACAACAGAACCTCAGATTGATCCTATTGGTTCTGTTGTTGGAGTAAAAGGTGTTAGAATTGGTTCTGTTTCTAAACAACTTCATGGAGAAAATATCGATTGTGTTGAATTTTCTACAATTCCTGAAATGTTTATCGCAAGAGCACTATCTCCTGCTCTTGTAAATAGTGTAAAAATAGAAAAACATCCAACTTATGGGGAAAAAGGAAAAGCAATAGTTACGATTCCTAGTGATCAAAAATCAAAAGCTATTGGAAAAGCTGGATTAAATATTAGATTAGCTTCAATGCTTACAAAATATGATATTGAATTAGTTGAAGTTGCTTCTTTATCTACTTCTACAGTAAATAGTAATGAGAAAAATATTTCTGAAGATAAATCTGCAGATACAGCATCTTTAGAAGCACTATTTAAATAATATGAAACTACATATTTACGACTCAGTAAAAAAGGAAAAAGTAGAGTTTAACTCTATTGTTCCTAATGTAGCAAAAATTTATGTTTGTGGTCCAACTGTTTATGATGATTCTCACTTAGGACATGCTAGAAGTGCAATCGCATTTGATTTACTTCATAGGGTTTTAAAAGCTAATGATTATGAAGTTATCATGACAAAAAACTTCACTGATATTGATGATAAAATCATCAAAAAAATGCACGAAACTTCTAAACCTCTTGAAGAAATAACAACTACTTACATTAACACTTATAAATCTGATATGAATGCTTTGAATATTCTTCCTAATTCAATTGAGCCAAAAGCCACAGAAAATCTTGAAAGCATGAAAGTTATGATTTCAAATCTTATGCAAAAAGATATTGCTTATAAAACAAGGGATAGTGTATATTTTGATACTTCTAAAGACAACTCTTACGGAACATTATCTCACAAAATAAGTGATGAAAACTCACAAGCTAGAGTTGAAACAAATAATGAAAAAAGAAATCCATCAGATTTTGCTCTTTGGAAGTTTGCCAAATCAAATGATGTAAGTTTTGAAGCACCATTTGGGCTTGGGCGTCCTGGATGGCATATTGAGTGTAGCGCTATGATTGAAAAACATTTAGCTTACAAAAATGAAGAATTTCAAATAGATATTCATGGAGGTGGTGCTGATTTACTTTTCCCACACCATGAAAATGAAGCTGCACAAACAAGATGTTCAAGTGGACAAAATCTTGCAAAATATTGGATGCATAATGGTTTTGTAAATATTGATGGAGAAAAAATGAGTAAATCTTTAGGAAACTCATTTTTCTTAAAAGATGTTTTAAAATCATATTCAGGTGAAGTTATTAGATTTTATTTAATGTCTGCACATTATAGAGCAAATTTTAATTTTAATGAAGAAGATTTGATAGCATCTAAAAAAAGACTTGATAAGTTTTATAGACTTAAAAAAAGAGTTTATGATATAGAACCATCGCAAGTAAATAAAAAATTCTCTGAAGAAATTTTTATTTCTTTAAATGATGATATGAATACATCAAAAGCTTTTTCAATTATTGATGAAATGATTGGAAATGCGAATGATAAATTAGATACAAATCCAAAAGATAAAAATCTAAAAAAAGAGCTAGTTGCAAATATTTTATTTATCAATGATATATTGGGAATTGGATTTAATGATGCTTTTACATACTTCCAATTTGGGATTGATGAAAAAACAAAATCTAAAATAGAAGATTTAATTAATCAAAGAAACGAAGCAAAAAAAGCTAAAGATTTTACAAGTGCAGACGCTATTAGAGATAAACTTACAAAACTTGAAATATCTGTAATGGACACTACAAATGGTGTTGTATGGGAAAAACTTTAAAATATTTCCCATATTTCATATTATTGACTTAAATCTATAAAAACTTTTTTAATTAATGATAAAATCTTATAAAATTTTAAGATTTAAGGTTTTATATGGCTAAAAAAGATTTACTTGTAATTGAAATGAATAATAAAGAAGATATGGAATGCTTCAACTTCAGAGAAAAACTCAAAATTGCACAAAAACCATATGACTATTTTAAAGAAATAGAAAATCTAAATTTTGACCAATTAGCATCAAGTGATAGAATATTCTTACAAGATTTTGGTATTTATAATAATGAATTAAATGATGAAGAGTTTATGTTAAGACTTCGTTTTCCAGCAGGTAGAATATCAAATAATTCACTTATATTAATATCAAATTTAGCTCAAAAATATAATTTACAAATAATTCTAACAGCTCGAGCAGGAATACAACTTCATGGATTAGATTCAAATAATATATTAGAAGTTTTTAATCAAATAAATTCACAAAATATAAGTTCATATCAAAGTTTTGGCGATAATATTAGAAATATAACAAGTGATATTTTCGATGGAATTGGTGTATATAATATAATTGAAGTATTCCCATATATTGAACAAATGCAATCATACATATTAAATCATCCAGACTATATAGGTTTACTTCCAAGAAGATTATCTATTGGAATCTCTGGTTCTTATGCAAATGTTAATTCGTTTTTTGCAAGTGATATTTATTTTGCTTTAGCAAAAAAAGATAATGTATTTGGTTTTAATGTTTATTTAGGAGGTAAAAATACTCAAATTGCACAAGATGTAAATATATTTTTATATAAAGAAGAATTATTTGAATTTTTTAAAGCATTTGTTCAAATGTTCAATAAGTATGGTCTTAGATTAGATAGACAAAGAAATAGATTATATAACTTAATTGAAGAAATTGGTATTGAAAAATTAAAAGAATACTTAAAAGAATATTATAATAAAAAGTTGGAAACAAAAGGAGAACTTCTTTTAGAGAAAAAAAATTTTAATGAGTTTGAAAAACTAAAAAATTCAAAATACTCTTTTTGTTATCATTCACTTTTTGCTAGAATTGAAGCTTCTGAATTATTAGAAATTGCAAACTGGGCGATAAAAGATGATTTAGAAGTTAGATTAGGAACTGATCAGCAAATTTATATTTTTAATCTTCTAGAGCCAAAAGCTTCTATCATTCATTATAATGGAAATAGAACTATGCTTGCATGTGCAGGAAGTGATTTTTGTCCTTATGCTTATTGGAATATAAAAGAAGAGATTCAGAGTTTGCCTTTAGAAAAAATTGAGCGAAATAATATCTTAGTTGGATTTTCTGGTTGCTTGAAAGGTTGTGCAAAACATGAACATAGCGATATTGGATTAGTTGGATTAAAATCTGATGTGCATGGAAAAAGAGAGAAAACAGCAAGAATTTATTTAGGTGGTCTTTATACTTTTGGAGAAACAAATGCAAGAAAAATATTTAACGCAATTCCTCTTTATAGTTTAAAAGAAATATTAGAAATAATAATTGATGAATATGAGCAAAGTGGATACCCTACATTTGAATCTTTTTCAAAAAATATATTAAATAATTTTGATACTGATTTTTTAAGTTCTTGGTTTTTAGCAAAATTTAAAACTAAAGAAAAAGTTTATTTAAAAAAGAATCTTAATGAAATTGAATTATTTAAAAAATATTTCAAAAAATATTCATTTTATAATATTGAAGAAAATAACAATTTTTATAATATTACTCAAATTTTATACAAAGACCTATGGTTTAGTAAAGAGAGTAAAGAAGATAAAAAATTAAATACTACCTATGTATTAAAAGCTTAAAAATAAAAAAAGGGAAGAAGTAAAACTTCTTCCCTTTTTATTTACCAGAAATAAATATTAGTAAAATGATCTTGAATATGCAGTATCAGTGATATTCTTTGTATCAACAATATATGGAACTAATGCCATATGTCTTGCTCTTTTAATTGCTTTTTCTACCATTTCTTGTGAATTTTTAGAGTTACCAGTAAGTCTTCTAGGCATAATTTTACCTCTTTCACTCATTGATAATTTTAATAATTCTGTATTTTTATAATCAATGAAATCTACTTTCATCTCAGTATATTTACAATATTTTTTTCCGTACTTTCTTCTTTCTGCCATTTGATGTCCTTTCTAAAACGGTATTTCGTCTTCGTCTATATCAATTTCAGGTATTCGTTGCTCAACTCTAGGTTTTGCTTGATTCATACCACCATAGCTTGCTGGAGAAGATGGTTCATCGTATTGAGCTGCTGGTTGATTATAAGATCCTTGCGGATTATAACCTTGGTTGTCCCCAGTATTCATAGATTCACCCTTAGCATCTAACATTTTCATAGTATCTACTCTTAAAGAGTGTCTACTTCTTGTAGATCCATCTTGGGCTGTCCATTGTTCAAATACAAGTCTTCCCTCTAATAAAACTTTAGAACCTTTTTTCAAGTATTGATTAGCAACTTCAGCAGATCTTCCAAAAATATTAAAATCTAAAAAACAAACTTCATCTTTTTGTTCACCAGTTGAAGATTTGTATTTATAAGATGTTGCAACAGCAGACTTTGCAATTGCAGAACCTGATGGTAAATATCTTAATTCAATATCTCTTGTTAAATTTCCTACCATTATTACTTTATTATACATGTAAGATTCCTAATTTTTATTATTTATTAGCTTTTTTAGCTGCCTCATCACTCATTTTAGTCCATGATGCAACTTCTTTTTTGCTATCATATTTAATGAAGATAAATCTAATTAAGTTTTCGTTCATTCTGTAATTTCTTTCGATTTCAGCAATTCCTGCTGGGTTACCTTGGAAATAGATTACATAATAGTAACCTCTTTTACATTTTTCGATTTCGTAAGCTAATTCTCTTTGACCAACATTGTCAGCAGATATGATTTCTCCACCATTTTTTTCAATGATACCTCTAATAGTATCAAGTTGCGCTACAGTTTCTTCATCAGTTAATGTAGGTTTTAAGATAAACATTGTTTCATAATGTTTGATTTTTGACATTAATTCTCCTTATAGATTGTGCCGGTATTCTTTACATTTCCTAATATCAGCAAGGATTTCTTTTTTGTAAAGTTCGAGATTTTATCTAAATAAAACTGTAAACTTTCTTAGACTTGCTTGAAGATATAGACTTTGATTATCAATTTTTGAAGTTTTGAAATCTAATTCCATATTTAATAAGTATTCTAAAATCTCTTGGAATACTTCAGGTTTTTTATTTATTGCTAATTTTGATTTTTTTTCCCAAATATTTTTTGGTGGAATAAAACCTAAAATCTCTTTAGGATTTGGTTGTCCAATGGTTCTTGCGTATGAGCTAATCATAAAAAGTTGTTGAACAAAAGATGTAACTTGATTTAATAAAAAAATCTCATTCATTCCTTCTTCTAAAAGCAAACTTAAATCTGAGCTTATATCTTTTCCACTTAATAAATCGTGTAGAAAGTCTTCAAAATTAACAGTTCCTATTCCAAAACAATGGGTATCAATTAAATGTGAAGTAATTAACTCATCAAAAATTGCCAATTTTTTCATATCATTTACACATAATGCTAAATCATTTTTGTGCATAAAATATAGGTGATTTAATGCACTTATTTCAACTTTCATATTTAACATTTTTGCTTCATACTCTAAAAATTTTATAGCTTCTATATCTGTTGGTAGAAAAAATCTTACCGCTGCTGAGTTTGTTTTTAGAGAAAAACTTGTTTCCATTGTTTTAAAATCACTATCACCTAAACATGCAAGTATAAGTGTGCTATCAGGGTTTAGATTACAAGCTTCTATTAGTGAATCTACTTCTTTTTTAGGAAGTTTTTTATCTATTTTTATTAAAACTATATTATTGCTTGAGAATAAAGAAGATTGTAGAAGTTTATCTTTTGCATATTTAAAATCATATTCTTCAAAATATAGTTTTTCTATTTCATCATCATTCCCTAAAGATTGTGCAATAATCAAAGAATATTGCTCCACTAAAAAGATAGATTGCCCATAAAACATATAAGCTTTAAACTTTTTATTTTGTTTTAAATAATTATCAAATTCATTTTTATACATAATAAAATAATATCCTAAGTTTACTTTTAATACAATTTATTTATTTCAAAGGACTTAGCTATGTATAAAGTTGTACTTCCAATATTAGGGTTTGAGGATTTTAAAAGTTTAAGTGTTGAAAAGATTGATGATTTTTTCTCTTTTTTAGTTTTTGATGAAAAAACAAAAATTACAGTTGTAAACATCAATGTTTTAAATAAAGTATCATTTGATTTTCAAATTGATGAAGATGTTTTAGAAAAACTAAAAATTAAATCAAAAGAAAATTTTGATACATATTTTTGTGTAGTTTCTCAAGAACCAGTTGAACATTCAATTATAAATCTTGTTTCTCCAATTTTTATAAATGAAAAAGAAAAACTTATTGGTCAATATATTACTAGTGAAAAAGTTGATCCATATTTAGCATCTATTGATAAGTGCGCTACATTATAGTAGCAACTATAACCTTTGTTACAATGTCGACAGATTTTATTTTCACTCTCATTTTAGAAAATAGTTTCTGCCCTTTGTAATTTTCTAAATTTACTTTCATACCAAATATTTTTTCATAACAAACTGCTTTTGCTTTTTCTGTATCAACTACTTTTACTTTTATCTCTTCACCTAAATGCAAACTTGCCCATCGTGCGTATTTTCTGTCTTCAAAATCCCAAACAAGTTGGTCAATTTTTCTTTCATTTAAAGAGATATGTTCACAAATATCTTCAATATTTTTAGGTGTTTGTTTTGTTTTTAAAATTCTGTGTAAAACTAAATCTGAATATCTTCTAATTGGAGATGTAAAATGTGAATAAGAAGAAAATCCTAAACCAAAATGCCCTAAATTTTTTGAAGAATATTTAGCTTGTGTTTGAGCTTGAATAATTAACTCATCAATTTCTGCGTTCATCATAGAAATTTTTGCTTTTTCTTGAATATGTGTAATTGTATCATGAACATCACTTTGAAGTTTTACATTAACCCCTAAAATATTTACATCATCCACAAGTTTTGAAATAGCTTTAAAGGCTGGTTCTTCATGGATTCTGTAAATTCCAACTATATTTACTTTTTTACTTGCTTCTATATTTGCTAAAAGCATACACTCTTCTACAAGCTGATGTGAAGCTGTTGATGTTTCAACTTCAATAGATTCTAAATTATCATTTTTTAGTTTTAATCTATTTTCTGTGGTTCTAAAATCATAACCTTTTAATAATCTTCTTTTTCTAAATTTCTTTGAAATCTCATATAAAGGAATTAAATAATCAAATATCTCTTTTTCAGTTTTTGAAAATTGGTCTAAATGCCCCTCAATTACCCTATCAATTCTTCCATAAGAAAAATTTTTGTGAGAATTTATAATAGCTTCAAAAAGTTCTGCTTTTTTTACATTTAAATTTTCTATATCTAAATGTAATTTAAACACAAAAGAATATCTATCAACACCCTCTTTTAGTGAACACATTTCTTCACTTAAAATTGGTGGTAACATTGGTAAAACTTTTGTTGGAAGATAAACAGAAGTTGATTTTTTAAATGCTAATAAATCAAGCTCACTACCCTCTTTTACAAAATATGAAACATCAGCAATTGCCACATATAAAATATTCTCTTTTGTATCAAAATAAATTGCATCATCATGATCTTTTGCACTATTTGGATCAATTGTACAAAAGTATAAATCTCTTAAATCAACCCTTTGTTTTTTATCATCCATAAGAGCATTTACTTCAAGATGTTTTTCCAATCTATAAATTTCATTATACAAATGTAAAGAGATAAGTTCATCTATTTTGGGATCTTCAATATTTCCTAAGTTTTTTATTAATTCCAAAGACTTATTATCAACTAATAAAACATCACCTTGATTATATTTTAAAGCTTTTTTATTTTCTAATTTTATATTTTCTTTTACTGTATAAAATACTTTATCTTTTATATAAACTAAAACTTCATTTTTTTTACTCTCAAGAATTCTCTCAATTTTTGCTTTAGTTCTACTTCTTGGATTAAAAACTCTTTTTGCTAAAACTAAATCTCCATCGTAAGCACCATTTAAATCATCGAATTCTATTTTTATATTTTTATGTTCAGTAATTAAATCCTCAAGAATTACTAAGTTTTTCCCAACTTTTACAAGAGCTATTTTATATTTAGAGTTTAATTCAAAAGTATTATCTTCACCATTTACTATTATCTCATCTTTTAAAAATTTCTCAATTTCAATTAATTCATCTTTTGAGTAGTTTTTACAGTTTGTTTGAATTTTTATAAATAGTTCTTTTAGCAATTTTAGTCCTTTTAAATATTAGCTAATAGTATCAAAACTAAAAGTATTCTTCCCTTTAATTTGTCAAGTTATCTAAGATTTAGATAGTTTTTTGTATAATCTCAAAAATTTAATATTTAGAGGGTTTACTTATGGGTTTAAATGTATTCTATGATAAAGATTGTAATATCGATTTAATTAAATCAAAAAAAGTTGCAATGATTGGTTTTGGTTCACAAGGTCACGCACACGCTGAAAACTTAAGAGATTCAGGTGTTGAAGTTGTTGTTGGATTAAGAAAAGATGGTTCATCTTGGGCAAAAGCTGAAGCTAAAGGTTTCAAAGTTTTAACTGTTGCAGAAGCTACAAAAGAATGTGATGTTATCATGATTTTATTACCTGATGAAAATCAAGGTGAAATCTATGCAAACGAAATTGCTCCTAACTTAAAAGATGGTGCAACTGTTGCATTTGGACATGGATTTAACATTCATTATGGAAGAATAACTCCAGCAAAAAACATCAATGTTATGATGGTTGCTCCTAAAGCTCCTGGTCATACTGTAAGAAGTGAATTTGTTAAAGGTGCTGGAATTCCTGACCTTATTGCAATTCACCAAGATCCTTGTGGAAAAACAAAAGAAATCGCATTAGCTTATGCTTCTGCAATTGGTGGTGGTAGAACTGCAATTATTGAAACAACTTTTAAAGATGAAACAGAAACTGACCTTTTCGGAGAACAAGCTGTATTATGTGGTGGAGCTGTATCTTTAGTTCAAGCTGGATTTCAAACATTAACAGACGCTGGATATGCTCCTGAACTTGCATACTTTGAGTGTTTACACGAACTAAAATTAATCGTTGATTTAATGTTCCAAGGTGGAATAGCTGATATGAGATATTCAATTTCTAATACAGCTGAGTATGGAGATTATGTTTCTGGAAAAAGAGTTATCAATGCTGAGTCAAAATTAGCAATGAAAGAAATCTTAAAAGAAATTCAAGATGGAAGATTTGCAAAAGACTTCATCTTAGAAGGCCAAGCTGGATACCCAAGAATGAATGCTGAAAGAGCAAACGCAAAAGCTTCATTAATTGAGCAAACAGGTGTTAAATTAAGAGAAATGATGCCTTGGATTTCATCTAACAAAATCGTTAACAAAGACAAAAATTAATCAATTTTAAGGAAGATTTTCTTCCTTAAGTTGAAACTTTCCATATGAATAAAAAAAAATCACGAAAACGAACTAATCTTACACCAAATAGAAAATTAATAAATATTTTTTTAACAATATTTTTAATTGCATTTTTAGTAACAATTGCTAGTTACTTTACAATAAAAAATAAAGAAGCAAATAAAGATATTCCACCTCAAATTAGCACTCAAGAAATAAAAGATGAAATATCTATTCCTCCAAGAATTGCTGAAATCAAAGATTTAAAAGAGCAGATAAATCACAAATTATTTGAAGAAAAATTCGATTTAAATGAAGAACATAAATTTGAAGAATATACAAAAGAGCTTGAAAAAGTAATTGATGAAAAAACAGAAGTAGAAGAATCAATAAATAAAGAAAATAAAATTATTCAAAAAAAAGTTGAAGAAATAAAAGAAGATAAATTAAAAGAAAAACAAAAAGAAAAATCTTCTATAAATATAAATGAAACTATCAAAAATAAAATAGATGAAAAAAGTATAATTACTAAAAAAGATACTTTTACTTATGATAAAAAAATTAAACCCAAAATTGCTATTGTAATTGATGATGTAACAACTCAAGCTCAAAAAGATAAGATTCTTAGCATGGGTTATAAAATAAATATGGCTTTTTTACCTCCAACAAAAACTCATCCCGATTCAGCAAAAATTGCACAAAGTTTATCTTTTCATATGATACATTTTCCTATGCAAGCATCAGGTGCTTTTAAAGGCGAAGAAATCAATACCTTAACTATCAATGATTCATATGAGACAATTGAAAAAAGAGTTAAACAACTAAGAGAATGGTATCCAAACGCAGTTTATACAAACAATCATACAGGTTCTGTTTTTACTGAAAATGAGGAAGCTGTTGATAAATTATTTAGAGCTTTAAAAAAATATAATTTTATATTTGTTGATAGCAGAACAAGTGCAAAATCTGTAGCTAAAAAATATGCTAAAAAATATGACATGCCATATATTGTAAGAAATACTTTTATTGACAATGATAGAGATTTTAAATCTATTCAGAATCAACTAAAAAAAGCTATTGAAATAGCAAAAAAACAAGGTTATGCTATTGCTATTGGTCATCCTCATACGGTAACACTTGAAGTATTAAAAGACTCAAAGTCTTTATTTAGAGAAGTGGAACCAATTTTTATAAATCAACTTCCATATCTTTAATAAATAAGTTATAATAATATAATTTATTATTAGAGAGTACTATGATTTCAAAAATAGAGTTTAAAATTGATGAATTATCATCAATGAAAAAATATCCAGAAGAACTTTTTTATCTAGGAAATATTGATTTACTAAAAAAAAGAAAAATATCAATTATTGGATCTAGACGCCCAAATAGTTATACCAAAGAGTTTACATATAAACTAGCTTCAAAATTTTCTGATCTAGGAATTTGTATTGTAAGTGGCGCAGCAATGGGTGTGGATGCAATAGCTCATCAAGGCGCAAAATCAAATAATACAATAGCAGTTGTAGCAAATGGCTTAGATATTAGAT
>JAQVLW010000077.1 GCA_028703945.1 Aliarcobacter sp.
TTGGTTTATGATTTTCATAATATGAAATAATTTCATCTTGCGTTTTTAGTTTCTCAAGATTAAACTCTTCTATTAAAAAACTCGCCATTTCATATTCACTTATTGTATTTTCATCTTTTAATTTAACCACATGAGAAATTGATTTTAATTCATGTCCATAAGATAATCTAACATCTTTTTTTGATAAAAAAGAACTTGATGGAATAATCAAATCCGCATATTCACAAGTCTCATTTAATGTAGTACCAAAATAAACTACAAAAGTTTTTTTTAAACCATCTATTATTTTTTGAGTATTTGGAGCGGAAACAATAGGATTTGAGCCTTGAATAAAAACTAAATCAAATGAACTAAAATCTACTGAGGGAATTGAAACTTTTTTATTTTTTGCTTTAACTTCAAATTGATTTTTGTATCCAAAAGCTGAATCGCTTAAATACCAAACTCCTCCTGCTTCTTTTTTATGATAACCCATATATGCAGCAAAAGAATCAATACATCTAGTTATTTGAGCAGCTTCAAAATACTTTTGAACACCAAGTCCCAACATGATAGCAACACTTTTGCCTTCAATTAAATCAAAAAACTCATTCACTAAAGTAAGTGGAACACCTGTTGTTGTTTCATAAGAAACAATAGGTCTATTTCTTGCAATATCAAAAAACCAATCAGCTCCACTTCCAAACTCTTCAATAAATTCACTATCTTCTAAATCTTGCATATAAGCAAATCTTGTAAAAAGAAGTGCCAATTCATGGTCAGTTTTTGGATTTATTTGCATATGAATTTTAGATTTTTTTGCAATATCTGTACAAATAGGATCTATTGTCACAAAGGTTTTATCTTTTACAAGATTATATAAATGAGAAGAAGTAACCGAAAAATTTCTTCCCCAAACTATTATAATATCTGCATTAATAAGTTTTTGAATTGGTGGATTGATTACATTCCCTCGCCCTGCTTCAATTCCAGCTCCACCTCCGCCATCACACAAACTTCCTTTTGTTAAAGTTGAGCCATATTGTGTGAAAAAGTTTTTTGTTGCATTTTGCATAACTCCAATATTTCCACTTCCTTTATAAAAAAGTGTTTTTTCTGGCTTTGTATTTTTTAATTTATCAACTAATACACTCAAAGATTCTTTTAATGAAATTTGCTTTCCTTCAAAAATTGCATTTTTTAAATTTTCTTCTTTTAATAAATTTGCAAAATTAACACAAAGTTTTCCATTTGTAGTCGTATGTTCTTTTGAACCTTTTATGTTTTCATCTATTATTTCTGCTTGACACGCATCATAACAATCCATGGGACAAGCAACTTTATTATTTAAACTCAATTTTTATAACCTTAAAATATTTTATATTCTTTAGAATTCTAAAGTTCCCTCAATCGCAAAGTTTGCTTTTGAATCTAATTCAGCATGTGATAAAACAGAAACTTGTAAACCGAATTTTTCATAAATCTCAGAGATTCTTTTTCTTAAAACAGGATCTACAACCATTGTAATTTTAGAAAAACCTTTTGCTTCAATATCATCTAAAAGTTTTTTAGTTTTAGTAACTAAATTATTAATTTCTGCTATTGAAATCATTAGTTGAGAAACTCCATGATGCTCTTGAAGTTTTCCTATAAACTGCTGTTCTAATTCGGGTTTTATTGTAATAATATGTAAAACTCCATCTGTATCTTTATATTTTTGAGTAATTAACCTATAAAGTTTAGCTCTTACATGCTCAAGTAAAATTTCAGGAACTTTAGTAAACTCAGCAATATCAGCAACAGCTTCAATAATTGTTAACATATCAATTATTGGAATTTTTTCATGTAATAAATCTTTACAAACTTTTAATAATGAACCATAAGAAGTAACTTTCATAGCTTCATCAATTACAATAGGGAAATCTTTTTTTAATCTTTCAATAATATCTACAATATCTTGTCTTGTAATAATATCTTCTGCATGTTTTTTTATAATTTCAGAAATATGCGTAGAAATAATTGTTGGAGCATCCACTACCGTAAAGCCTTTCATTAAAGCTTCTTCTTTTAAATCTGTTGCAATCCAAGTTGCATCAAGATTAAATACAGGTTCTTTTACTCTTAATCCTTCTAATTTCTCATTCGCTAATCCACCCATTGCAAGGAGTTTATCTACTTCAACTTTTCCTTTTACAAGTGGGATTCTTTTTAAATATAATTGATACTCATTTGGATTTAAATTTGCATCATCTGAAATTCTAATTTGTGGTATTACAAAACCTAATTCACTTGCAATTGTTTTTCGTATTGCTTTAATTTTATCAAGTAATTCTGAATTTCCTTGAACTAATTGTAATAATCTAATTCCAAGTTTTAATTCTAAAACTTCTAATTTCATTATATTTTCAATAGTCTGAGATTCATCAGCAACAGACATACTTTTCTTTCTTTCTTTTAATGTATTAACATCATCAACAACTTTTGGTTTAGTAGTTTCTGTTTTAAAGAATCTTGTCAGAGCATTGTCTTTTTTATCATTTATCATAGTTATTACATAACCTATAAATATCATTAAAGCACCCATCACCATCAAAATACCAGTTGGGAAACCAGGAATAAATCCAAATAAAACTAGACCTATTCCAAGTAAAATCAAAGATTTGCTATCTTTTACCAATTGAGAAATAGATTGTTTTGCAAAAGTTTCTTCATCCATATTAGACCGTGTAATAATAATAGCAGTTGCAGTTGATAAAATAAGAGCAGGAATTTGAGCTACTAAACCATCTCCAATAGTTAAGATTGTATAAACTTCTCCGGCTTCACTAATATCCATATCATGTTGGAAAAGACCTATTAATATTCCACCAACTAAGTTTACAATTGTAATAATAATACCAGCAACTGCATCTCCCTTTACAAATTTAGAAGACCCATCCATAGCTCCATAAAAACTTGCTTCAGAAATTAAAATTTTTCTTCTTTCTTGTGCTTCTTTATCATCAATAAACCCAGCATTTAAATCTGCATCAATTGCCATTTGTTTACCAGGCATAGAATCAAGTGTAAATCTAGCAGTTACCTCAGCAACCCTTGTTGCACCTTTTGTTACAACCATAAAGTTAATAAGTACTAAAATAATAAATATAATAATACCAATAACCATATTTCCACCAACAACAAACTCTCCAAAGGCTGAAATAATTGAACTCACAGCTTCAGTTCCATTATGTCCTTCACTTAAAATTGATCTTGTTGTAGCAATATTTAAAGCAAGCCTAAAAAGTGCAAATATTAAAATAAGCGTTGGGAAAGTGGTTAAATCAGAAGGTTTTTGAATATATAAAGATATTAACAAAATAAGTATAGAAATTGATAAAGATATTACCAAGAAGAAATCTAAGATTTCTTTTGGTAAAGGTACTATTATGATTAATAATATTGAAACAAATAGTGCAACAACTATTAAATCTTTTGAAAATATCTTTTTTATGTTCATTTATTAATTATATTGTTGCTAGTTATTTTAAGAAATTAACTAGTGACAATTCATTTGTTTTACTAATTGTTGAATAAAGAGCTGTATATGTTAACTCCAATGCTTTTGATTCAATTGCAACTTGTGCTAAATCTGCACTACCTAAATTACGAGATAAAATATCAAATTGAGTTAATTTAGAAGAAACTCTCTCTAAAGAAATTTCAAATATTTTATTTTTTCCACCTAAATTAGCATGCGCAATATTAACAGAATCATAAGCTTTATCAACTTCACCTTGATATTTCGCAACCAAAGTTCTTGAATCTTCAGCAGAAATTGGATTGCCAGAACTATCAACTTTTTTTAATGCATTTGTAGTAGCATCAATTAAATCAAAAATATTTGTTTTTGCTTCAAATTTTGTACCATCAACATTTGGTAAAGATGCACTAAATGTAGGTGGAGTTAAAGCATCATTTGTAACAGGTGTTATAGTATCCGCTGTAACATTTCCATTTAAATCATATTTTGTTAAAGTATCATTTGTTGGAGAATTTAGCTTCCATTCATTACCACCCTGATCAATAATTCTATCTGTTTCTTTAAAAGTAAAATTTTCACCTTTATATGCAGTTGAAGATGCATATGTCATCATATCAAATCCCGTAATTCCTCTTTCTTTGTAAGAGCCCTCTTCTATAGCAACCTTTCTTAATTGGCTATTACCAAGATAAGTTATTTTACCACTAGCATCTTTTTCAAATGGTTTTACTGATGAATTTGAACCAGCAAATACATATTCATTTTCAACTTGTGTATTTGCTAATTGAAAAAGATTTTCTTTTAGTCCTGCAATACTAGAAGCAATTGCTGTAAGTCCATCATTAGTAGTTGTTGATGTATTTGCTTTTACTAATTGTTCTTTTATATTCTCTAAAATTTTTTTAACTTCTGACATACTTGAATCAGCCATATTATTTTGAACTTGAGTTTTTTGAATTTGGCTTTTTAAGCCTTCATAAGTTCTAACTTTTTCATCCACAAGAATCAGTCTTGAATACAACATAGAATCATCACTTCCTTCTTGAAGCTTTTCTTGTGTACTTGTTTGGTAGGTAAGCTTTTGTTGTTGAGTATTTAAAATACTTAATCTATAAGACATTTGTTCTGTCTGAGTAATCATTGTAAAACCTTTCTAAACATTGTTACTATCTCATTAAATCCAAAGACTTTTTGAGTATCTTGAGTTAGAAATTCTCTTATTTGTTCTTTCTTTGACATTGCATTGTCAAGTTCTGGATCCATTCCAGCTTTATAAGCTCCAACTCTAACCAACACTTCATTCTCTTTTATCAATGATAATACTCTTTTTAACTTTAAAAAATCATTATAATGTTCTTTATCAACGACCTTATCCATAACTCTTGAAGCTGATTTTAGTAAATTTATGGGAGGATAAAATCCTTGTTCGGTTAACTCTCGTGTTAAAACAATATGTCCATCAAGAATAGATCTACTTTGATCTGCAATTGGATCATTCATATCATCTCCATCAACTAAAACTGTAAAAAATGCAGTAATTGAACCTTTTTTATTATTTCCAGCTCGCTCCATTAATTGAGGAAGAAGTGCAAACACTGAAGGTGGATAACCACGACTCACAGGAGGTTCACCTGTACTTAATCCAATTTCTCTTTGAGCCATAGCAAATCTTGTTACTGAATCCATCATTAATAAAACATCATGTCCTTTATCTCTAAAAAACTCAGCTATTGCCATTGCTGTAAAAGCTCCATATTTTCTCATCAATGCAGACTCATCAGAAGTTGCTGCAACTATTACTGTATTTTCAAGATTATTATCTAAATTATAATGAATGAATTCAGGGATTTCCCGACCCCTTTCACCAATTAATGCAACTACTTTTATTTGAGCTTCACAACCTTTTACAATCATTCCCATAAGTGTTGACTTTCCAACTCCTGAACCTGCAAAAATACCAACTTTTTGACCTTTTCCACTTGTTAACATAGAATCAATTGCTTTTACACCTGTTGCAAATTTTTGATCAATTATTCCTCTTTCCAATGGTGGCATAGAGAGTTTATTTATAGCTGCATTCTCTTCTAAATCTGTAATTTTCCCCTTATTATCAATTGGTTCACCCAAAGCATTTATAACTCTTCCTAATAAACCATATCCACATTTTACAGTTAGTCCATCTTTTTGAATATAAACCTTATCTTGTATTCTAAAACCATCAATAAATGAAAAAGGAACTATAGTAAAAGATTTATCATCAATTGAAGCAACCATTCCTAAAACTGTATATAAATGCAAAACTGATTCTATTTTTACAATGTCACCAACTGCAACTTCTAAGCCAATTGCCGTAAGTGTAGTAGAAGAAATATTTTTTATTCTTCCAAAGGGAATAGAAAGATTTGTAGGATCAATCTTATTTAATATATCATCAATATTCATCGCATCTCATCACACATCTTTTTATATAAATTATCAACACTATCTTTTACTTCTTTACATTTTAAAATATATTCATCTTTTTTAGCTTTATTTCCCATGTTATCATATAAGTTTAAAATATCATAATAAACTTTTACTTCATCATCTGGTTTAATTTTTCTTGTATTTTGTAAAGATTCAAGTAATAAATCTATTGATTTCTGATTATTATTTGATTCTTTTGCAACTCTTGCTAATTCTGTTTCAACAAAAGGTGAATAGACAAAAGCTTTTAAAGCTTTTTGTTTATTATACAAACTATTTAATATCTCATTCGCTAAAACTTTATTCTTTCCTTTTAGCAAATCTAAATAATAATCATAATAAAAATCTATAATTATCGGATTATTTTCATTTGCTTTAATATAGCTAGGATTTTGATTTGTATAAGTAAAAAATTTTTCCATTGCTATTGGCTCAGATTTTTGCTTTATTATTTGGTATCTGTATAAAAATTCATTTGCTAAAACCATTTGGTCATCAACCATTTCAACTTTTGTTGAAAAATCTGAAGCTTCATTCATTAAACCTAGATTATAAGCCATTTTTTCTAAATATAAATAAATATTTGCATCTCGAGTTTTATTAAAAGTATCTTTAATTTGTAAATAAGCTTTTTCATATGGAGATTCAACTAAGCACTCAAAAAA
>JAQVLW010000031.1 GCA_028703945.1 Aliarcobacter sp.
TGGATGGGATGAATTAGCCGATCGTATCGAAATACGATGTTTTTATAATAATCCATCTATAAAATCAAGTTTAACTTTTCTTAGAAAAACTCCTTGGGCTAGAAAAAAAGTTGAGAATTTATATTTGAAATTGTTTGTTTTGAAAGTTTAACCATACAAATTATCAAGCTGAGAGCTTATAATAAAGTGATAATATTAATCTCTCTTTTTTTAGAACAAGTTTTCTCAAAGAGAGTGCAATCACAGAGTTCAAATGTTCCATCTATATCTCTTGGTATTGTAATCATATTTAATTTTAATAATTCTTATTATGACAATTTCTATATTTCTAATTTTTTGATTCTTGATGTTTTTCATAGCCTAAGTGAGAAGAGTATTTAGAAAATCAATTATTGTATTTTTCTTTCTACGGATACATTTAACTTATGACACATCTTTATTCCATATAGATAGATTATCCATGAAATATAAATCCAAAAAAAAGTAAATAATAAGGTTGATAAAGAGCCATAAATTGTTGAATAAGTTTTATTATATATTACATAATAAATAAATAAATTTTTTGTTATTGAAAGAATCATAAGTGTTATAAATGAAGAAATTAAAGCTGCTTTATTATCTATGTGTTTATTTACAGTTAATTTAAATAAAGCAAAAAATATTATCCAAGAAAAAATATATGAAAGTATTTCTTTAAAAAAATTACTTTCATAAAATGACATAATAATATTTGAAAAGGCAAAAATAAGTGGTAGTACGGCCATGAATATTGAATAAAAAATAAAAGAGAATTGTATAGATTTTCTTTTTGTTTTATGAATTTTATTTACAATATATTCATAATCTTTAATAAACATTATAAATACAAATAACATGTAAATAATACCAATAAATCCTAATTTATTTGAATTTGATACATAATTTTTTAAAGCATCAACTATATCTGATGAATGTGTTGGATTTATTAAATTAAAAATATAGTTTATAAAAATATCTAAATAGTTTTCAAATTCTGAAAAAGAAGAGATAATTGCTATTAGTAGAGCAATTATAGGAAGAATAGAAAAAATAGTAAAGAAACTTAAAGATGCAGCATAATAAGTAGTGTCATCATTAAAAAATGAATCAACTCTTCTTATAGTTCTTCTTAGAAAGTTATCTTCACCATTTGAACTATTCATTTGATTTTATAAACCCATTTTAAATGGATTTAAAATGTTATTGGGATCAAATGCTTTTTTGATATTTCTAAATAGATTCATTTCTGCTTCTGTAAATGCAATATGCATAAATGGAGCTTTCGAAGTTCCAATTCCGTGTTCACCACTCAAAGTTCCACCTAAATCTACAACGTATTGGAAAATCTCTTCAATGGCTTTGTGTCCATCTTCCATCTCTTTTTCATTTGTTTTATCTTTTACCATTACATTAACATGAATATTTCCATCTCCTGCATGACCAAAACAAGGAACTTGGAAACCATATTTCTCACCAATTTTATAAATCCCATCAAGAGCAATAGGAAGTTTAGATCTTGGAACTGAAATATCTTCATTTAATTTTTTAGTTCCATAAATCATAGTTGCTGGACTTGCATTTCTTCTTGCAAACCAAAGTTTTTTACCTTCATCTTCATCTTTAGCAATTATAAATTTAGTTGAACCATTTGCAGCAAATGATTCTTTTAGCGTTTGAAGTTGTGAATCGATTTCATCTAATGAACTTGCATCTACATCTCCTACTAAAATTCCACCTGCATTATCTGGAAGCGATATTTGAGGAAATTTTTGTCTTAATGCTTTGATTACTAAAGCATCTAAAAATTCCATAGCAACTGGATTTGCTCCTGCTGCAAGTGATTTAAACACTGCTGTCATTGCACTATCAACGCTTGGAAAAACTCCCATGTATGTTTGTTTAAATTTTGGTTTTGGAATCAATTTTAATGTGATTTCTGTGATTACTGCTAATGTTCCTTCACTTGCTATTAAAATTCCAGCTGTGTTATAACCAGCAACATCTTTGATAGTTCTTTTTCCAGCAACTATAATATCTCCATTTGGCAAAACAGCCCTTAAAGCCATAACATAATCTTTTGTAATTCCATATTTTGCAGCTCTCATTCCACCTGCATTTTCACTTACGTTTCCACCTAGCGTTGAATACTCTTCACTTGCTGGATCCGGCGGATAAAAAAGTCCTACTTCTTCAACTGCTTTTTGAAATTGCATATTAATAAGTCCTGGTTGTACAACTCCAACCATATTTTCCATATCAATTTCAAGAAGTTTATTCATGTGTCGCTCTAAAGAAAGAATAATTCCACCACTTGCTGGTAATGCACCACCTGTAAATCCAGAACCTGCACCTCTTGGAACAATTATGATTCTATGTTCATTGCAATATTTTAAAATATCACTTATATCTTGTTCATGTCTTGGAAAGACAACCGCATCAGGTTCAAATCTTGTTCTTGTTGCATCATAACAAAAAGCGATTAAATGAGCTTTATCCCTTTTTATATTTTCATCTCCAACAATTGAAGTAATATAATCTAAATGTTTTTTATCAATCATTAGTTGATTCCTAAAATTCTTTTATAATAATCATTGTAACTTAAGTTCTTTTTACTTGAGAAAAAATCAAAAAATGACCAATGAAAAATTGTATCTTCTATCTCTTCAACTCTTGTATAAAATGGCATTTTAACCTCTGCATTACTTTCGTAATTAACCGCATAACTTGCTAGGATAGTAAATGTTTTTGTATCAATTATAAAAACTTTATTTTCAATAACCATAAAAATAGTTCCAAGATTTTGCTCAATTGCAAATTTTTGAATATCTTGTTTTGTAGGATATGGAATATGGTCAACTTTTAATTTAGCAGCAAAAATATCTGAGTGAACAAAATTATTTAATTTGAAGTTATCTCTTACATTTTGGAAAGCATTTAAAGTTGGAGTGATTAATAAAGATGAGTTATACATATAATTTAAAATTAAAATATCATTGTTTGCAACCACTCTATTTGATGTTGGAATTGCATCTTGTTTTAAATCATTAAATCCAAAAAATTCAACAACTGAACTATTAGAATCTGAACTTATAACTTTTGCATTTGATACTATTAATCTCTTATCATTATCAAAAATATGAATAATTATACCTGTTTGTCCAATAATTAAATTTCCCATAGGAATTACACTTTTATTATTTTCAATATTTGTGATTTTTAAACCCATTGGTTTTATTGAAAATTCTTTATTTGTTGTAGTTGTTGGTTCTATTATTGAAGTTTTTAGTAAAGCATTATTAGCTTTTTGGTTTTGGTTTTTTGTAAAATAGTATGTATAGTTAAATTTATTTTGTGAAGAATTAATTTTAATATCTAATATATCCCAACCATTATTTTTCATTTGATTTAGAGAAAGTTTGCTATTACAAATACCACCATCTAAAGAAACATCTTCAATTAAAGAAGCTTTTTCTATATTATTCTTGTAGCAAATTGTATCTTGGGCAAAAGCTAAACTTGATAGTAAACAAGTACTAACACCTATTAATAAAAGTTTGTTAAATATTTTTGTCATAAGTTTTCCTATTATTTTGATTGTAATTCTTGAAGTTTAGTTCTAACTTCATCTACATGTAAAATTTCTATTTTTTCGCCTTTTACACTTTTTTTCTTTCTAACACTAACTTTATCCCAAATAGCAGCAATTTTACCTTCAGGATTAATAATAAAAGTTGTTCTAACAACTCCCATAAACTCTTTTCCCATAAATTGTTTTAGTTGCCAAACACCAAAATCTTCACATATTTTCTTACTTGAATCTGATAAAAGAGTTATTGTTAAATCATATTTATCAATAAATTTTCTATGTTTTTCCGTATCATCGGCACTTACTCCTAAAATAACAGCATCTAAATCATCAAAAAAAGAGTGTTTATCTGTAAAGTCACAAGCTTGCGTTGTACAACCAGGCGTTAAATCTTTTGGATAAAAATATAAAACTATCCATTTTCCAGCTAAATCTCTTGAGCAAATTTCAACATCATCTTGATTAGCAGCACAAAAACTAGGCGCTAAATCTCCTATTTTTAACATAATAAAAATCCTTTTATCTATTTTTTTATTGCTATAAATGTTGCGAAATTTACCCATTTGAAAATAGTTTCACAATGGCTAAATCCAGCATCTAATATCATTTTTTTATTTTCTTCTTCGGTGTATGGTATTAATACATTTTCTAAAGCTTCTCTTTTTTGAGAAATCTCAAATTCTGAGTAACCTTGTGTTTTTTTAAATTCATAATATTCATCAATACTTTGTTTATTTAATGTTGAATTTGAAGATATAACCTTTTCACTAAAAATAAAAATTCCATTATTTTGTAATGAATCATATATTTTTTTAACTAATTTTTCTCTTTGTAAAGGTCTTATAAATTGTAAAGTATAGTTTGAAAGTATAAGTTTAGCATTATCATAAGCTACATCGTGTAAATCAGCATTTATAAGTTCTATATCAACCCCAAAAGCACTTGCTTTTTTAGCTGCATTATCTAACATGGCACTTGAATTATCAATACCTATTAACTTTAAATTGTTTTTACAATGTTTACTTAGTTCTATTAACATTGAAGCAGTTGAGCAACCTAAATCATAAACTTTGTCATTTTCATTTAAAAAATTGCATGCAAAATTTATTGATAATCTCTGCATTTCTTTGTAAAAAGGAACTGAACGGTTTAACATATCATCAAATACTGATGCTACTTCTTCATCAAATTCGAATTGTTTTGTAATTGATTTTTTAAATACTTTATCTACCATACATATATTCTATCTAAATGCATATTAATAAATATTAATAAAGTAATTTTTAGCAAGACTAATATCATTTAAAATTTGATTTTTCAACTCTTCAAAACTATCAAATTTTTGATTAACTCTTAGTTTTTCATAAAATTTTATTTGTGTTGTGTAATCGCTATTTTTAATATCTTCATCAATAATATGTGTTTCAACAGCATAACTTCCATCTGTTGTAACTCTATGTCCTAAAAAAGTAATAGAGTTAAACTCTTTTTCATCCAAAATAGTTTTAGTGATATAAACTCCTTCATTTGGGAGTAAAAATTCATCAACTTTTAGATTTATTGTAGGAACAAAACTTTTTGCTCCTAATCCTTGTCCTTTTATTTGTTGACCGTAAATTTTGTACTCTTTTCCTAAAAGTTTATTTGCCATTTTTATATCACCATCTTTGATATAATCTCTTATAATTCTTGAATGAACAGCAATATTATTTAGTTTTATTTCATCAATAACTAAAACTTGTCCATCAAAAAGATCTTTTAGTTTTTCTATACAATATTTTCTATTTTTTCCAAAACAAAAATCAAAACCCACAACTATTTTTTTTAAGTTGGGAAACTCTTCTTTTAGAAGTTTTATAAATTCATCACCTTCAAGATGTCTAATATTTTCTAAAACATAATAATAAATAGGATAAATACTATATTCTTGTCTATATCTTTTAGGAGTTAGATTTGCATAACCTGATTCTATTGATACAATTGCACCATTATCATCTAAGTTTTTAAAAAGTTCTTGATGGGCTATGTGCATTCCATCAAAACCTCCAATTGCAATAGAAGTTATTTCGTTTTTATTTACTAAAATAGAAGAGCTCTTCTTCATTTCCATCTTTCCCTTGTAGTTTACTCATGCTTGAATATTTTAGATTCCAGTTTAATGCTAATGTTGAATCTACGAATTTTTGTCTTGCTTTTATAATGGCATTTTTATCTTTTACCACACCTTTTTTATCTCTTTTTACATTTGTTCCAACTTCAAATTGAGGTTTAAATAAAATAATTATATCTTTTGAAGCTAAACGATTTATATCATTTAATATATTTAAAATAGAGATAAATGAAACATCACAAGTTACGATTTCAAAAATTTCTTTACTTTGAAAATTTCTAATATCTGTGTTCTCAAAAAAGGTAATTTTGGGATGATATTTGATTCTTTCGTGAAGTTGGTTTGAACCAACATCTACGCAAGTTACACTACTCACTTCATTTTCAAGTAAAACTTGAGTAAATCCACCTGTGCTACTTCCTATATCAAGGGCATTAATATTCTTTAATTCAAAATGTTTTAATTCTTGTAAAAAGTATTTTAGTTTATAAGCAGCTCGTGATACATAAAAATCGTCTTCTAAAATTTCAACTTTATGATTTTGCTCAACATTAAAAGAGGGTTTTGATATAATCGCACCATCAATTTTAACTTTATCTGATTTTATTAGTTCAAGGGCTTTGTTACGGCTTTGAATGTTAAAGGTTTGTGTTAAATATAAATCTAATCTCATGGAGGCAATTATAGTTGAAGTTTGTTCAAAAAGAGTTTAGCTGTACTTTTGAAGAGAAAAAGTCAAAATTTATAGCTTTTTTAATGCCTTTTAAAATGTTTGATGAAGTGATGAAAAAAATAAAAGCCGAACATCCCAAAGCAAGACATTATGTTTATGCCTATAGATATTTAAATGAGTTTGACCAAATAGTTGAAAACAGTAGTGATGATGGTGAACCAAAAGGAACAAGTGGAAAACCAAGTCTTGCAGTAATAGCAGGAGCTGAAATAATAAATAGTGCAGTTATCATCGTGAGATATTTTGGTGGAATAAAACTAGGGACTGGCGGATTAGTTCGAGCTTATGGTGATAGTGTAAATGAAGTTATAAAAATTGCTCAATTTAAAGAATATAAAAAATTAGAAACAAAAATCTTAGAGTGTGAATATAGTGAACTTTCACAATTAGAATATCTTTTAACTCAAGAAAACATAAATATAAAATCAAAAGATTTTTCTACAAATGTTAGTTTAAAAATTGAATTAACAAATGAAGAATTTAAAGTATTAAAAACAAAACTATTAAGAAATATTTTAGTATCATGATAACTGTTTAAATTATTAAAATATAATTTTAGGAGTTTTTATGAAATTAAATAGAGTTTTATTCGTAATTATTTTAGCTTTTAACTTATTTGCAAACGATGAAATAAATGTAAATTTTAAAGATTTAAAAATAGTTGATTTAATAAAAATAACTTCCAAAATAATTAATAAAAATATATTAATAACACAAGATATAGAAGGAACAGTTGATTTTATTCCAAATAAACCACTTATTAAAAATGAACTAGTTAAAATTCTATATATGACTTTAGAAGATAAAGGTTATACTTTAGTTGAAGAGCATAATGTTTTAAGAGTTGTAAAACTTTCAGAAGCAAAAAAAGAGACATCTATAATAAAACTAAAGAATATAAAAGCTGATTTTGCGAAGAAAAGTTTAGATGAAATCTCAAAATCAATTTTTAATCAAGATATAAAAAAACAAAATATTACAATAATTGAAAATATTCTTGATAATTCAATAACATTTATTGCAGAAAAAAAAGATATTGAATATTTAACAAAATATATTAAAGATATTGATAATAATTCTATTTCTTTAAAAAAAGAAGTAAAAGTAATAAATTTAAAAAATATAGATGCGAGTAATATTTTAAAAATATTAGAAGATATTGTAAGTAAAAAAGAAAATCCTGATTCTGTAAATAAACCAATTATTTCACTAGATATTGAATCAAATTCTATTGTTGTAATGGGAAATTTAGAAGAAATTGCTTATATAAATAGGTTAATTCAAGAACTCGATGTTGAAAAAGCTCAAGTTTATGTTCAAGCTAGAATTATTGAAGTTAATGATGAATTGGTAAATAAAATTGGAATTTCTTATGGAATATTTGCAGGAAATGCAAATAACAATGGACTTACTGCATTTTCTTCAAGTCTAAATGGTGGTTCTGATTCTATTTCTTTACTCAAAGATGCAATAGGTATTGATATTCCTGATATAAAATCTGGATTAGCATTGGGAGCTTCATTAAATTTACTCAAACAAAACGGAGCATTAGATATTGTTTCAGAACCTTCAATCTTAGCTATTAACAATAAAGAGAGTTCTATTTATGTGGGAGAAACAATTTCAATTAAAACTTCAAGTAGTGTCACAGATGGTGGAACAACAAGGGAAAATTTTGAAAGAGAAGATGTTGGATTAACATTAAAAGTAAAACCTAGAATTTCAAATGAAACAAAAGTTACTCTTGAAATTAATACAATTTTAGAAGGAGTAAAAACCACTCAAACAGTAAGTGGAAATGCAGATACTTCAAAAAAAGAAGTTAAAACAACAGCAATTTTAAATAATGGAGAAAGTGTAATAATTGGAGGATTAATAGAAAATAAAATTGAAACTACAAATCAAAAAGTTCCTATTTTAGGAGATATTCCTTTATTTGGTGAACTTTTTAAAAATGATATTTCTAATAATAAAAAGAATAATTTAGTTGTAATTGTAACCCCATATATGATACCAAAAACAAAAGATATTACTTTTATTAGAAATAAATTATCTCAACTTAAAAATTTAGAAGATAAATACTTAGAAGATTCATTAATAAAATTAAAAGAAAATCATTTAAAAAGAAAAATACAAGATAAAAAAACAGAAGAAAAATCAAAAGAATTGGATAAAGAACTTGAAAAAGTAAGTACTAACTACGAAAAAAATGAACATTAAAAAAGACTTCATGAAGTTTTGGGAAACTAAAGTTTTATTTAATAAAACTTATTAGTTTATCATTTAGATCAAGTGATGAAATAGTAGTGTTTGGATTTTTAGAATTTACAATTTTATTACAATTTACACATAAAGTCATAATGTTTTCAAGATTATAACCACCTCCATCATTTATTTCTTTTACAAAATTTGTATAAGCCTCATTTATGTTAATAGTACTTCCACATCTATTACAACATCCATTATCTCTTTTCCATGCAAACTCTTTTCTTAATACCCAATCACTTGGATATTTTGGGTTTGATTTTGATTTTTCTTCATAATTTATCCAAAGTTTTTCCCTTGGAATACTTGCTTGTGTTTCATTTTGATACGGAAAATTAAAAAATTGTTTGATAACACTTTCTATAATTAAAGTTTGTCGAAGTTCCATATCTTCTTCATTTTTTGTTTTTTCAACAATTCTATAATCAATGTCTATTTTTGGATGATGTTGAAGCATATAAAGTTTTAAATCTTTAAGAAATGAAGAGAAAGCTTCATTATCTTTTGTTTTTATTTTTGTTTTAAATATTTTTTCTTTGTAGATGTATAATGGTAATAAACAAGCTATTATTAAACTTGAAAAAATTATATAATCTAAATCTAAAATCAAAAAAAAATCCTATATTATTTCAGGATTTATTTGATGTTTATCCAAAGTTTTTTTAGCCTCAGAATGTTTCCCAGTTGCTAATTTTTGTAACTCATTTTTGTGAATTATTGGAAGTATTATTTCTCTTCCAGAAAGTTTTTCTAATTGTTTTCTATTGTAATCAAAAATATAGAAATCTTCAAAAGTATCAACTAATAAAAAATCTGCGTTATTATCAAAAGCATCAAGTAAAATTGTAGATGTAACAAGATAAGTGATTTGAGGATTTTTATTAAATGTATTTTTTGCTAAATCAAGTTTCATTGAATCAAGTTTCAAAATATTTGCATCTAATTTATTTAATAATGCTAAAGTTTGAATAGATTCTTTTGAAGGGTAATAAGCTATATTAAAATCTTTAAAATTATGTTTAATTTCATAATTTTCTTCAAATGTTCCAAAGTCAATAATTAAAGTTTTATTTAATCTAAAATTTTGTTTTTCAAGTGGTTCAAATAAATTTAGATTATTTTGTATAGTTTGAATTTTTTCTTCAATAGTCATATCAAAGTTATAAATTCTTTTTTCTAAACTAGTATGATATTGTGCACCAATTTCATAATCATCAAGTGCTAGAAGTATATAATTTGCAATGGCTGGATTTTTTTTAATTAAATCATAAGCCAAAATTAAAATTGCATCACCAATATAATCATTTTTATAATTTAGTGTATTAGATGCATAAAAATATGGTTTTAATTTTAAATATTCAAGTTTGTCTTCTTCTTGCGCTAAATCTTTTAAAATTGTAATTTTTTCTCTAAAATCATTATCATCAATTAATAAATCATTACAAGCTCTTCTAATAGAAATAGGCTCAATTGTGATCTCTTCCCTAAAGTTTGCAACAACTTCTTCTAAAGTAATTGAAGCTTTTACAAAAACTCCATTTATAACTAAATCAAAATCAGAATTTTTTTCAAATCCTAGTTTTGCTGTTTTATTTATAGTATTTAAAATATCTAAAATATTTTTTTCATCTTTTATTTTTAAATAATGTTTTGTGTAATATGGTAGATAATCAGAGTTTTTATCAAATTTGAATAAAGAAATTTCTAGTTTCATTAATAATATACCTTGTTTTATAGTTGGATAAATTCTAGTAAATTTATACTTAAAAAAAATGATAAGAGAAGAAAATTCTCTCTTATCATTTAAAAGTGTGCTATTCTGTAAACCTTTTTACATCAGCACCAATAAGTGAGAGTTTTCCCTCAAGATTTTCATAACCCCTATCTAAATGATAAATTCTATGAATATTCGTTTCACCATTTGCCACAAGAGCTGCTATTACAAGTGCAGATGAAGCTCTTAAATCTGTTGCCATTACATCAGTTCCATTTAAAGTTCCAGCTTTTCCATTTATGGTTGCTGTATTTCCATTTAGATGAATGTCAGCTCCAAGTCTTAAAAGTTCACTAACATGCATAAATCTATTTTCAAATAGTCTTTCATCAATTGTACTTGTACCATTTGCTTGAGTTGCAAGTGCCATAAATTGAGCTTGCATATCAGTTGGAAAACCTGGATATTCTGTTGTGATAATATTTACAGGTTTGATTTGCGTAGTTGGTAATATTGTAACGCTATTATCATCTTGTAATATTTCAAAACCCATCTCTTCAAGTTTCGAGATTACAGCTTCTAAATGTAGGGGAATTACTTTTTCAATTTTCAATTTTTGATTTTTAATAGCAGCAGCACACATATATGTTCCTGCTTCTATTCTATCAGGAATAACATCAAAATCTTTGATTTCTAATAATTTTTGACCAGTTCCTTCAATGATGATTTTTGAAGTTCCAATACCTTGGATATTAACTCCTGAATTTGCCAATACTTCACAAAGTTGCACTATTTCAGGCTCTTTTGCTGCATTTATAATTGTAGTTGTTCCATAAGCAAGGGCAGCTGCCATAACTGTATTTTCAGTTCCACCAACAGTAACTTTATCAAATACAATTTTTGCACCTTTTAAGCCATTTGGTGCAGTTGCTCGAATATATCCATGTAAAATTTCAATTTTTGCACCCATTTGTTCAAGTGCTTTTAAATGTAAATCAACAGGTCTTTGTCCAATTGCACAACCACCTGGAAGTGAAACTTCACAAACTCCAAATCTTGCAAGAATTGGACCTAAAACTAAAATAGATGCTCTCATTGTTTTTACAATATCGTAAGTTGCAGTTGTGTTATTTATAGTTGATGTATTTATTTTTACTGTGTTTTTATCTTTTTCGAAAGTTCCACCAAGTTTTTTGATTAGTTTTAAAAAAGTGTTAATATCAACTACATTTGGTAAGTTTCCAATAGTTATTTCATTGCTTCCCAAAATAGTACAAGCAATTAAAGGTAGTGCTGCATTTTTTGCACCTGATATTTCAACGCTTCCTGAAATATCTTTTCCCCCAATAATTTTTAAGTATTCCATGTTTCCCCTATGAACTGTTTATATAATGTTAATATAATAGCTAAAATAAGCTTTAAGATATAAAAACAATACTACAATTTACTTTTTAGAAACAAGGTTAATATATGGAAAATCAAGTCAGCCAGGGCATAAAGTATATGCTATATGCATCTTTATTATTTGCTTTTATGGGTGCAATGGCAAAAGAGTTAAGTACTTCTATGAGTTCAGTGGAAGTTGTGTTTTTTAGAAATGTTTTTGGAGTTTTTTTTATTTTAATATCTATTTATAAATCTCCTTTAAAACAACAAGGTGGAAGATTCTGGTTATTAACTTTTAGAGGAGTTGCTGGGTTTGTGTCATTGTTATTTTTCTTTTATAATATTTCACAAATACCGCTTGGTGAAGCTATGACTTTTTCTAAAACATCTACTATCTTCACAGCAGTTTTAGCATATATATTTTTAAAAGAAAAATTAGGTGTAAAAGGTTGGCTAGGTGTTTTTGTAGGTTTCATAGGAATTTTATTTATAACAGAATTTGATGGAAGTAGTTTAGATAAAAGTGATTATTTAGGTATTTTATCAGGGGTTGGAGCTGCTCTTGCTTATACTTCTGTTAGAGAATTAAGAAAATCTTATGATTCAAGAGCAATTGTTTTATCTTTTATGACAATAGGAACAATTGGACCTATATTATTGATGATTATCGGAACTTTTTACACTAATCAAAATTTGGATTTTATGTTAGGAACTTTTGTTATGCCTGAAATAAATGATTGGTTTTACATAATATTGTTAGGAATTTTTTCTACATTCGCACAAATATATATGACAAAAGCATATATTTCTGCAAAAGCTGGAATTATCGGAACTATATCATATAGTGGTATAGTTTTTTCAATAATTTTAGGACTTATTTTAGGAGATAGTTTTCCATCTGCTTTAATAGTTTTTGGTATAATCTTAATAGTTTTAAGTGGATTTTTAGTCTCAAGTAAAAAGGAATAGGATGGAGTTAAGTTTAGAAGAATCTTTTTGGATTCTATTGGTAGTAGCAATAATTGCTTGGTATGTTTATGATAAATATGTTCAAAGGGAACATCAATTACTTGTAAATTATCCAATTATTGGAAGATTGAGATATTTATTAGAAGAGTTCAGAGAACCTTTTAGACAATATTTTGGAGATGAAAAATTTTATGAATCAAAAGATAAATTAGATTGGGTTTATAAAGCAGCAAGAGATTTACCAAATTATGCATCTTTTTCACCAGCTCAACCGTTGCCAAAGCCTAAATTTATGATAAGACATGCAAATATTGTTTTAAATGATAATGAAGTTGAAAATAGTTTCGAAGTAATTTTTGGTGAAAGAAGAAGAAAACCTTTTATTTCAAAAAGTATAATTGCAAGATCTGCCATGAGTGATGGTTCTATTTCACCTGAGGGAACAAGAGCTTTTGTTCAAGGTTCTTTTATTGGTGGCTTTCCTATAAATTCAGGAGAGGGTGGTGTTACATCAAACTTTTTTGTTACACATGAAAACTATGACTCGAAATATATGACAATAGTTGATAGTTCATCTTTAAATAAAAGCATAAAAAGAGTTGCAAAATTCCTTTTTAATGGAGCTATCGCTGCTGATGTTTATCGAAAATTAGTTTTCAAAAATGACCCAGAAGCTGAAACATATATTTTAGATATGAATAAAAAACAGTTTTATAGACCAAATTGGGATGCACCTTTGGAAGTTTTTCCTAAAGAGGTTCCTTCTGATATGCCTGATATTGTATTTCAAATTAGCTCAGGACTTTATGGAACTAGGGATAAAAATGGAAAGTTTGATGCGTATAGATACCAAAAAGTTATGAGTTTTTGTCAAATGACAGAAATAAAAATAGCCCAAGGAGCAAAACAAACAGGTGGAAAACTTTCTGGGCAAAAAGTAACTCCTGCAATTGCATATTATAGAAATGTTGAAGCATATAAAGATGTTTTTTCTCCAAATAGATTCCCATATGCAAATTCTATTGAAGAGTTATTTGATTTTATAGGAACTCTTCAAGAGCTTTCGGGAAAACCAGTAGGAATGAAAATAGTAATTTCAGATATGCAAAATATTGAACCATACGCAAAAGAGATAAAAAGAAGAGTTGATTTAGGAATTGATGCTTATCCAGATTACATAACTTTAGATTCAGGAAGTGGAGGAAGTGCAACAGCACCACTTGAAATGATGGAAAGAGTAGGGCTAAATGTACGAGATTCTGTTTATTTAGTAAATAAAGTTTTAACAGATTATGGTGTTAGAGATAAAGTGCGAATTGTTGCAAGTGGGAAAATATTAACTCCTGATGATATAATAATAGTCATGAGTTTAGGAGCTGATTTTTTACAAATAGCACGCGGATTTATGATGAGTGCAGGGTGTATTCGAGCAAGATATTGTTCTGGAACAACAGGCAGACAATGTCCGGTTGGACTTGCAACTCAAGATAAGAGTAAAAGAAGAAAATATTTTGTTTTCAAATATGCAAATTATGTTGCAAATTATCATAAAAATCTTTTAAAAAATGTAAAAGGTTTATTGGCAATTATGGGATTAAAAAACATTAAACAATTAAATAAAAATAAATTACTTTTTTTAGATAAAAATTCAAGAGTTCATGATGATATTGATGAGGTATTTAGAAGAAAATTAGATTTAGGTAAAAATAAAGGAGAATAGAATGAATTTAGACAAAGTAATATCGGGATTTTTTATTATTTTAGCAATGACTTTAAACTTTGGGTTTTTTTATGGAGATATGCTTAATATAGATAGTCATAGTAAATATGAACTTTTTGCTGCAATAATTATAAATTTAATAGCAACAATCTTGAAACTAGGGGATAGAACTCAATTAGGTTCAGTATTACTTGCAACTTCACTGGTAGCAGATATTCAATTAATTGCAGCAGCTAGTGTATGGACTATTTGTACTTATGCATATACAATGGATGCACAAATTATGGGAACTATTGTATCTTTATCAGGTGGAGCTTTATTGGCTAATTTAACTTCTGTTGCTTTATATGTTGGTGACACTTTAAAATCAAAAAGATAGTTAGGTATTATTTTGAGAAATAGTTCACTTTTTATAATTTTACAAAAAATGCGAAAGCCTTTTTTGGTGATTATTGTTACTTATACCATATCTATAATAGGATTTTTATTCATTGGTGGAAAAGATTCAAATGGTGATTTTTATCAAATGACGCTTTTTGATGCATTTTATTTTGTAGCTTATACGGCAACTACAATTGGATTTGGTGAAATTCCCTATGCTTTTACTTATCCTCAGAGAATTTGGGTGACTATTTCAACTTTTTTAACTGTTTTAGGTTGGTTTTATAGTATTGGTACATTAGTATCATTACTTCAAGATAAACTTTTTTTACAAGAGTTAGAACGAGCAAGGTTTTTAAAACAAATAAAAAATCTAAATGAAAAATTTATTATTATTTTAGGTTATAACCAAATAACAAGAAAAATAATTATAAAAGCAATAGAACAAGGTATTCGTGCTGTTGTTATTGAAAAAGATAGTTTAAAAATAGAAAAATTAATGCTTGAAAATTTTACTCCTACGGTTCCCGTTTTATATAGTGAAAGTTTTAATGTTCAAGTGTTAGAATCTGCTGGGTTAAAGAAAAAAAACTGTAAAGCAATAGTCTCTTTATTTGATGATGATGCTTTAAATTTAAAAATCACCCTAATATCAAAAACTTTAAATAAAAGTGTAAAAGTAGCTGTAAAATCAACAACTATAAATCAAACTGAAAATTTAAAAGATTTAGATGCTCAAATAATAGTTAACCCTTTTTCTATTATTTCATCAGAAATAAAATTGGCTTTAACTGCTCCAAATTTATTCAAACTTGAAAAATGGTTATATAAGATAGATGATTTAAGTGCTAATTTACCTACTTTTCCAAAAGGTTTATATGTCATTTGTGGTTATGGAAGAATGGGTGCTAAAATATTTGAGAAATTAGATAAAAATGATGTAGAAGTTAAATTTATAGAAATAAACAAAGAACGAAATAAACAATTATCAGAAGATGAAAAGAATTATGTGACTTTTGGAGATGCTGATGATAGAGAATTATTAGAAGAAATCGGGATTAAAGATGCCGTCGTTATAATTGCTGCTACAAATGATGACACAACAAATTTAACAATCTTAGCAACAGCTAGAAAGTTAAATCCAAATATTATAACAATGGCAAGAGAAAATGATTTAGCTGATGATTTTTTATTTAGAAGTGCAAAAGTAGATCATATTTTCACTCCATCAAAAATTTTAGTAAATAAAATTACAAATGCTTTGATGAATCCTCTTTGTGATGAATTTTTAAAGTCAATAATTAAAGAAAATAATGAATGGGCGAGCAAATTAGTAACAAGATTAGTAAAAGAAATAGATGAAAATCCTTTAGTAATGGCAATTGAAATTAATTTTGAAAATACTCCTGAAATATATAAATATTTGAGTGAAAAAAATGCATTGAATTTAAAGATTTTATCAACCTCATTACATAATAATTCTCAAAACAATAATATTGTACCTTTATTACTTCAACGAGAAAATGATATAATACTGCTTCCTTCTTGGGAAAATGAAATAAAACTAGATGATAAAATTTTATTAGCGTGTGATGAACATGCAAAAAATGATATGGAATATATTTGTCAAAATATTTATGAATTTTATTATGCATTAACAGGCAAAGAAAAACAAACAATTTTTAAAAGGAATTAAATGAAAATATTAACAGGACCATGTGTACTTGAAGATAGAGACACAGTTATGAGAATAGCTGAAAAATTAAAACCATTAAGTGAAGATAAAAGAATTGATTTTTATTTTAAAGCTTCATTTGATAAAGCAAATAGAACAAGTATAACTTCATTTAGAGGTCCAGGACTTGATGAGGGATTAAAAATATTTCAAGAGATAAAAGAGCAATTTGGATATAAAGTTGTAACTGATATTCATGAATCATATCAAGCAGCACCTGCTGGTGAAGTTATGGATATTTTACAAATTCCTGCATTTTTATGTAGACAAACTGATCTATTAGTTGCAGCTGCAAAAACACCTGCAATTATAAATATCAAAAAAGGGCAATTTTTAGCAGCTGATGCTATGAAACATCCAGTTGAAAAAATTCTAAATACAAGAGGAATTTTTGAAGTAAGTTATGAAAATTCAGAAAAAGCTGGTGTTTGGCTTTGTGAAAGAGGAAATACTTTTGGATATGGTGCTTTAGTTGTGGATATGAGAAACTTACTTTTATTAAAACAATATGCTCCTGTAATCTTTGATGCAACGCACTCTGTTCAAATCCCAAGTACGGGTGGAACAACAGGAGGAAACTCGGCATTTGTTCCATATATGGCAAAAGCTGCTGCTGCTGTTGGTGTTGATGGATTTTTCTTTGAAACACATATTGACCCATCAGTTGCAAAAAGTGATGGACCCAATATGCTTAAAATTGAAGACTTATATAAAACAGTTAGTGACATTTTTGCAATACAAGACGCTTTAGGATATAATTAATCCTTATACACATATTTTTGGAGAAATAAATGAAAATTATTGAAGGTAATTTAAGATTAAATGGCACTGAAAAAGTAGCTATCATAAATGGAAGATTTAATCACATAATAACAGATAGATTAGTTGAAGGTGCACAAGATGCATTTAAAAGACATGGTGGAAATGATGATAATTTAGATTTAATATTAGTACCAGGTGCTTTTGAAATTCCTTTTGCTTTAGAAAAAGCATTATCAAGTGGAAAATATGACGCAGTTTGTTGTGTTGGTGCAGTAATCAGAGGAGCAACTCCTCATTTTGATTATATTTCAGCAGAGGCAACAAAAGGTATAGCAACAGTTGGAATTAAACATGGTGTTCCTGTATCAAACGGTGTTTTAACAACTGATACGATTGAACAAGCAATTGAAAGAGCTGGTTCAAAAGCAGGTAACAAAGGCGCTGAAGCTATGGTTACTATTATTGAAATGTTAGATTTATATAACGAAATGGGGAAATAATTTGGCAACTAGAACACAAGCTAGAGAGTCTGTAATTGGTTTATTATATGCTTATGATTTAGGAAATGAAGGAATTGTAAAATTTGTTGATGAAATTTTAGAAGATAAAAAAATAAGAAACCAACAAAAAGAGTTTGCTTTAAAACTTTTTAATGGAACTATACAAAATTTAGAGAGTATAGACAAAGAGATTATTTCGCATTTGACTCAAAGAACTTTAGAAGATATTGGTTCTGTTGAAAAATCTATTTTAAGATTAGCTGTTTATGAAATTTTATTTGAAGATTTACCAAAAGCAATTATAATAAATGAAGCAATAGAATTATCAAAAAGATTAGCAAGTGATGGTGCTCCTAAGTTTGTAAATGGTTTGTTAGATAAGATTATTAAGGCTTAATTAATGGGTGAAAAAATGAAATTATGTGTATCTTTAGATTTATCAAGTGCAAAAGAAAATTTAGAGTTAGTAAAACAAATAAAAGATTTTGATGTTTGGCTAAAAGTTGGATTAAGAAGTTATATAAGAGATGGGAAAAAGTTTTTAGAAGATTTAAAAGCAATTAATCCAAATTTTAAAATATTTTTAGATTTAAAACTTTATGATATTCCAAATACAATGGCTGATGCAGCAGAAGAAATATCAAATTTTGGACTTGTTGATATGTTTAATGTTCATGCAAGTTCAGGTACTGAAGCTATGAAAACAGTAATGAATAGAATAAAAAATATTCCAAATAAACCTTTAGTATTAGCGGTAACTGCTCTTACTTCTTTTGATAATGAAAGCTTTAACGCTATCTATAATGAAGATATATCTACAAAAGCTATACAATTTGCAAGAGACACATATTCTTCAGGAGTTGATGGTGTTGTATGCTCAGCTTATGAAAGTTTAGATATTAAAAATAATACTTCTAAAGAATTTATTACTTTATGCCCTGGTATCAGACCTTTTGGTGAGGATAGTGGAGATCAAAAAAGAGTTGCAGATATTGCTTTTTCAAAAGAAAATCTAGTAGATTTTATAGTTGTTGGAAGACCTATTTACAAAGCTGAAAATCCTAAAAAAGTAGTTGAAAAGATATTAGAAAATATTTAATTATCTTTCTATGCTTTTAAGTATGTTTTAAGTGATGAAGTATTATAATTTCCATCCTGATTTTAAGAACTTAAAATTATGGAAAACAGCGGACAGTTGGGTGAGCTGGCTGAAACCACCTCCCTGCTAAGGAGACGTGCTGGTAACGGCACCGAGGGTTCAAATCCCTCACTGTCCGCCATTTGGGTTATTAGCTCAGCTGGTTAGAGCACTCGGCTCATAACCGAGTGGTCGAAGGTTCGAGTCCTTCATAACCCACCACTATTTTTTATTAAATAGTTTTCACTTTTTGTGATTTAGAAATGTGTTTCGATACATTTTTATGCGGGAGTAGCTCAGTTGGCTAGAGCTTCTGCCTTCCAAGCAGACTGTCGCGAGTTCGAGTCTCGTCTCCCGCTCCAATATTAAATAGAGTTAGTAATGCTATTTGATAGTTTTATTTATTTTACTATAAAGTGATGCGGGAGTAGCTCAGTTGGCTAGAGCTTCTGCCTTCCAAGCAGACTGTCGCGAGTTCGAGTCTCGTCTCCCGCTCCACGGTAATTTTGAGTGAGTATTCGTTTTATATATCGCGGAATAGAGCAGCTAGGTAGCTCGTCGGGCTCATAACCCGAAGGTCACAGGTTCAAATCCTGTTTCCGCAACCAATTTTAAAATGTCAAGGTAGCTCAGCTGGTTAGAGCGCTGGTCTCATAATATCGCACATTTCCCATAAAATTGGACTTTCCCCCAAATATATATATATTTATTGTTATAGTTTGTTATAGTTTTTCAAAAATTGAATTTTTATTAAAGTTTGAATTATGCGCAATTTATATTTAAGAAACAATATTTTTTATTATCGAAAATCAATCCCACAAAACTTAAAAATCTTTTTTAAAAATAAAACTCTTTATATTCGTACATTAGCCACAAAATCGAAAACTTTAGCATTAAAGTATGTTAAACTACTAAATCAAAAATTTAATACTATTAAAGAGGTTTATTTAATGAATTTAGATATTAACTTAATTCAAAAATTAGTAGAAGATTTCCATAATCAACAATTAGAACTTACAGAAAGAGATTTAAGAAATACACCAAATCCAGAAGATACTTTATTTGCACTTACTCTTGAAGACACTATAAAACATTTACAAAATAATTATCAAGCACAAAAATATGAAAATAAAGAAATAAATATAATAGTGGATAAATTAAATTTCACACCAGATGAAGAACAAAAAAAAGAGATAGGTAAAATATTACTTGATAGTAAAATCAATCATTTAAAAAACATATATCAAAAAATTGAAAAAGAAGAATACAAAAAAGCAAAAATTCAAACTATAATAAATACAACTAATATTAATTTACAACAATCTCAAAATGAAGAAAAGCCAAAACAAGAGATTAAAAATGAACCAATAAAAACTATACAAAATACAAAAGAAAAATATTTTAAATATCAAGATTCTATTGATAAATGGTCAAAAAGCACTTTACAAATGAATATAAGAGCTTTAAAATGGTTAGAAAGATATTTTGAAGATAAAGATATAAGTACAATTAATTATGATGATTTAATTGAATTTAGAACTAGTTTACTATGTGTTCCGGATAATGTTCAAAATCATTTCGATGCAAATGCTACATTTGCTGAAATTATTGAAGGAACAGAAGAGCAAGATTTAAAAACATTATCAAATAACACTATAAACAAAACTATTTTAAGAGTAAATCAATATCTAACCTATATGTGTAAAATAAAATATATGGATGGTAGTGATTTAACAATACCAAAATATCCAGATGATTCAAAAGAAAGAGAAGCATACACCTATGAAGAAATCCAAAAAATAAAAGAAGTTGTTGAAGATATTGAAGAAGATAAATTTATCACAAATATAGCTATATACCAGGGTATGCGATTAAAAGAGATAACTCAACTAACAAAAAACGACATAATTCAAAATAATGGTATATATTGTATCGATATAAATACAAACAATGAAAAAACTACTAAAACCAAAAAAAGTGTGAGATTAATCCCTATACATGATAAATTATTAGAAATTGGTTTCTTAGATTTTGTGCAATCAAAACATGATGGAGAAAATCTTTTTTCAATTGATAATTTAAAATTTACAAAATATTATGGTAAAAAATACAAAGATTTAATCAATGAAGAAAAAACATTCTATTCTTTAAGACATAGTTTCGTAAATGAACTTATACAAAAAAATCAAAAATTAGAACATATCCAAGCTTTTGTAGGACATAGTCAAAGTGCTAAAATTACATTTGGCTATAGCGATCCAATTAATACTAAATTATTGAAAGAGTTATTGGAGTATATAATTTTTTGATAAAAACTAAGAAAAATGTATTTAATTTAGGTAAATGAAATTACCTAAATTTTATAAACATTGTAAGATTTTTTGAAAATTATCTTTTTTAATACCTTTGAAAACTAATACTAAATCAATTAATGACCAAATTCCAATTCCACCTAATGTAAATAATTTTAATATCCCAAGTAGAATATCACCTTTATAAAATCTATCAATTCCAAAAATGCCTAAACCCAAAAGACCTAAAATTAACCCTACCATAGGATTTTTAAGTGTTATTAAATGTACATTTTCAATTTTTTCTTGATTTGCAGCTGATACTTTTTCTTTTAAAATTGAAAGCTCATGCATATTATTTGGAACTTTATCTTTTAGTGATAAAAATAATGCCTCATTATTCATTTCTCATAATCCTTATATTAACTTAGTACGATTATATATAATTATTATTAAAAAATAACTTAGTATAATATTTGTAAGGATTAAAACCCCAACCCCAAACTAAAATCCATATTTTCAACAATCATGGATTTTTGATTTTTCAATAATTCCAGATTAGAATCAATTTTTTCAATAGGATAAGAAGAAAGAAATTTATCTTTTTTGATAAATCTTTCTCTATCATTTTTTAGTTCATTTTGAACAATAACTAAAGCTTTAAGTTCTTTTGATAGTTCATCAATAAGAGCATTATTTTTTTCATATTGAAGCAAATAATCCTTTTGTAATCTAATAGCACTTAGTTCATTACTAAGGCTTATTAGATTTTTAAATGGATCAATATTATCTATCATTTTCTTTATCTCTTAAATCATTTAGAAACTTTTGTTCTTGTTGCTTTTTTTGTTCCTCAAAATATTGTAAAGTTTTTTGTAAATCTTCTAAAAATATTTGGTGTTGATGTTCTTCCAATTTTTGTAAAGATTTAAAAAATCTTTTGATATTGGTTTCATTTATTTCATAATCAAATTTTTGTAATAAGTCTAATATTAGTAAAATCATTTATATATCTCCTTTTACTTGATATATAAAGATTTTAATATTTTATTAAAAGCATTTGAAAAGGCTAATGTAATAAGAGTAGTTATTACAATTTCTATATCTTCATTTAAAACATAATTTTCATTTAGTTTTTGATTTTTCTTATAGGCTTCAAGATTTCTAATAATCAAATTTAATGAGTATATATCATTTTTATTATTGATATTTTCTCTAATACTTTTTACTAAATTAATCAATGCTATTACTCTTTGTTTTTTGAAAAAATCTTGATTTGAACTATTAAATATTATATTTGATAAATGTAATAAGATTTGTTTTAATGTAGCTTTTCCTAAAGCTTCATTCAAAAAATCTTTCTTAATATAAATCATAGTTTTGTTGTTGCTTTTACAACTATATTCAACTCTATCAAGTGTTAGTTTACTTTCCATTTTTTTAGTCCTTATATTTAAATATTTGTATATAAAAATCTCTTCTTATATATAATCTATTTTAAGGAAAAGTATCAATCCAATTCGTTTTTTTATGGTTTTTAGATGTAAATTAGTAAATTTATTGATAAATTATAATTATAAGGAAAAATTATTTTTCATATTTATAATTATTTTATATGGATTTAATAACTTTATGTTAGTATTCAAATGATATTTTATAAAAAAGGAAAGAGATGAAATATTTGTTCTTAATGATAATGTTATTCACATCTTCAATGATTGCGAATCCATTAAGTAATGCAAATTATACAAAAAATAAAAATAGTTGTATCTCTAGTGATGCTAATGCTTGTAATGAATTAGGAAAGGCTCATTTAGATAATTTAAATGAAAAAAATGCCAATTTCTTTGCAGGAGTATTATTTCATCAAAAAGCTTGTAAGATTGGAAATGAAGAATCTTGTAAAATTTTGAATGATTTAAAAAGTAAGAATTTAACATCATTATTTAGTGAAAATGAAATTAAAATATTTAAATCCTTGATTAAAGATGAAGTTAGCTTCACTTTTAGAGAAAATACGAACTCTTCAATGTTAAATGAATACTATACCCCTAAAAAAGAACATATTTCTATTTCTTCAAACATTATACAACTTGATTACGAAAAAAATGAAGTTGGAGCTGACTTAAAATATAAAGATAAAGATATAGTTGTTTCAGGACAAGTATTAAAAATAAGTAAAGATGCCT
This sequence comes from Aliarcobacter sp., assembly GCA_028703945.1. Lineage (GTDB taxonomy): Bacteria > Campylobacterota > Campylobacteria > Campylobacterales > Arcobacteraceae > Aliarcobacter. The sequence goes on from JAQVLW010000031.1 coordinate 23,498, forward strand.
TTAATTCTATCTATTTGGATTTAAAAGGTGGAACTAATCAATTTATTACACCAAAAGCTTACATTAAAAAAGATTATATTGAATGGGCTTCAAAACTTTCAAAAAATGATAATATTAAATTATATTGTGAAAAATCATCAATGGTTATGGGAAGTGCAATTTTAAATGATTGTGCGCCAATAGACATAGTTATAGAAGAAAGAACAAACATTATCTTAGATGCTATTGATAAGAATGCTTTAAAAAAATCTAATAACAAGTTTTTTCAAATGGGTGTTATGATAAAAGAATTATCAAAACATTTAAAACCTAATAGTAGTTGTTATACAACAAATGATGCAAATAAATGTATTAGTGAAATAAATCCTATTATTAATCAAATAAATAAAGAAGTAAAAGAAATGGTATTACCTTTATCAAAAGATTAAAAATCTTGTTCTAAAATTTGTAGATAGATTAAAACTATCTACAAATTGTTTCACAAGGGATACCATCTTTATCTCTATCAAGTCTAGACACACCACATTGATTTAAATAAAATATTGCCTCTTTACAACTTTTCATATCTTTACAATATTTTTTTTCATTACATTTAAATTCTGATTTTACTTCGTTTTTTTGTTTCTGTAGAAAAAAGTGATAAAGCAAGTAATAGCATTATTATAATTTTATTCATTAATAAACCTTTTTACTAGATTATAGCATAGGTATAAAATTATTTTCCTAGTTTTTTGAAGAATATTTTAAGATGTAAATATTTTTTAAATAAATCTATAAATCGTTATTTTTCTTTGTGGTGGTTCGTCTTGGGCCCACTTCGCCATAAATGGCTAACTTAACTTTCGTTAAGTTGTTGGTTTAGGGTTACACCCTAAAAACCCAAAGTTCGACCACCCACCACATTTAAAAATAACTTGATTAGGTTTAATATTAAAAAGTTTGTTAATCCTTTTAAACTATCTTTCAAACTCCATATTGTATGAATTTAAGTTTCTTGTATAAGTTTGATAATCTTCCTCAAGATTTTTATCTCTTAGGTAGATTTTTAAATTATAGTTTTCTTCTTCTAAAGTATTTTTACTATCAATTAAATCTTTGATTTTTAGATTTACTAAATCTAACTTTTTTAAATGTTCATTTAGTTGTTGGTTATCCAATTTTGATTTTTCCAAATGACTTTTTAGAATAGAGTTTTCATTTTTTAACTTTTCAAGTTTTTCTAATTTCAGATCAAGATTTGAAATATTATAAAAGTTATCAACTAATGATTTGTAAAACTCATTTATGTTATTGATATAGTATTTATTATCTTTAGATTTTGTGGTGTTTTCTTTTAGATATGTTTTGAAATAAGATTTTATTTCATTTGCATAATCTAAATCATCTTGAATAATTTGTTCTTCTCTTTGCACTTGATTTTTTAAATCTTTGATTTTAGAATCAAGTTGTCTAAACTCTTCTCTTTTTGTTTGTTCTTCTAACGAGAGATTTTTAATATTTAGAGATAACATTTTATAAATATTACTATCCTTTTCAAATTGTAGTCTTAACTCTTTTAGTTGATTTTTTTGCGAATTTAACAAAGTATAGAGTTCTTTAATCTCTTTATTTTTTTGTAGCAGATCCTTTTGCAAAGTTTTTAGTTCTTGATTTTGTTTATGTAAAATAAAATCATTCCTTTTTTGATGGTTTAGTTTTGTTTGAAACTTTGATAATCCTCTTTTAAAATCTAATCCTACTTGATTAAAACTTTTTTGTGCCAATGTTTGAAGTTGTCTATAATCCTTTTTTCTAAAGTTTGATAGGATTGCTTTCTTTGTTTCAAAATTATAATTATGCACTAAAAAATGTGCATGGATATTATGATGAAGAATATTATCTTTATCAATATAACCTTCATCTCTATGAATTGACATTTGAAGTGTATTCATTCCAAATTTAGCTTTTAAATCGTTTATATATTGCTTAAAACCCTCATTTATATCAATTCCATTACTTAGATACTCTTTTGCCTTTTCTTCGCTAATACCTATTTCAAATTCAATTAGGTGTTTGGTTTGATAATCTTCTCTATTTTCATTTTTTAATTGTTGAAGTCTAAGACTTTCCAAATAATCAAAGTTTGATTTTAAATCTTGATAATTATTTGATTTTGTTCGTTGTGCATAAAAGTTTCTTAGATTTTCTTCAAATGTTCCACAACTTACAACTATATGAGAAAAAGTAATAGTTTCATTTCCTAAACAATTACTTTCATCTAAAAGATGGGGTAAATCTTCCCCATCTTTTAATCTTTCAACATTATGTTCATAACAAGAGCTTAAAGCATTTTCTGAATGGCTAATTACATTTACTTGTACAAAATTACTCATCAATTAATCCTTCATTTTTTAATTCTCTTAGATAGATTGAAATTTGTGTAGTTCCTAACTTTTCATTATTCTGATCTAAAATCGTTTTTATAGTTTTGATAGTAATTTTTTCACTTTGTGCAACTAAATCTAAAGCATACTTTAGAACTAGAGTTTTTGAATCTTGAT
>JAQVLW010000004.1 GCA_028703945.1 Aliarcobacter sp.
ATAGAGCTCATTTTGACAAATACAAAGTTTTAGGAATAAATCTTATGTCAAGTCCTGGAAGTGGAAAAACTACACTTTTAGAAAATCTAGCTGATATGGTTGATTTCAAATTTGCTGTTGTTGAAGGAGATTTAGAAACTTCAAGGGATGCAGATAGATTAAAAGCAAAAGGAATAAATGCAGTTCAAATACAAACAGGAAGCGCTTGTCATCTTGATGCATTTATGGTTCATAAAGGTTTACATGATATAAAACTTGCTGATATTGATGTTTGTTTTGTGGAAAATGTGGGAAATCTTGTATGTCCTGCTTCTTATGATGTTGGAACTCATTTAAATATTGTTTTAGTTTCAGTTCCTGAGGGCGAGGATAAAATAGTTAAATATCCAGTTATGTTTCGAACAGCTGATTTAATTCTTATTACAAAAACAGATTTACTTCCTTATTTTGATTATGATATTGAAAAAGAGAAGATGGAAGCTAGAAAACTAAAACCAAATGTAGATATTTTAGAAGTAAATGTAAAAGATAAACAATCTCTTCAAAATGTAATTGATTGGATTAATTTCAAAAGAAAGATGAGATAAAAATATGTGTTTATCAATACCTTCAAAAATAAAAAGTATAGACCCTGTTATGAACACTTGTGTTGTTGATACTATGGGAGTTGAAAGAAGTGCTAGTTTAGATTTAATAGATCAAGATGTAGTAGTTGGAGATTATGTTTTAATTCATATTGGATTTGCTATGAATAAAATAGATGAAGAGGATGCTTTAGAGTCATTAAAAGTATATAGAGAAATCATAGAAAAAATGGAAGAACAAGATAGATTAGATGCCATTTTAGAATCTGAAAATTGCCCAAATAGATAATATGATGGAAAAAGAACTACAACTAAAAGATTTATATGATGGTTTTAGAGATGCAAAAACTATCAAAGCTTATCAAAAAATTATAGAAGAAGATGCAAAAAAACTAGGTCGAGATATAAATATAATGGAAGTTTGTGGAGGGCATACACATACTATTATGAAATACGGTCTTCCTCAACTTCTTCCTTCAAATATCAAGTTTATTCATGGTCCTGGTTGTCCTGTTTGTATTATGCCAAAAGAGAGAATTGACCATGCGTATATTCTTAGTTTACAAGAAAATGTAATTTTAGTAACCTTAGGAGATATGATAAAAGTTCCAGGAAGTCGTGGAAGTTTACAAGATGTAAGGGCAAAAGGTGCTGATGTAAGATTTGTTTATTCGCCACTTGATTGTATAAAAATAGCAAATGAAAATCCTTCTAAAAGAGTAATATTTTTTGCCATTGGATTTGAAACAACAACACCAATGACAGCTGCACTTTTACAAGCAGTTATAAAACAAGATATAAAAAACATAGCCTTTCATATAAATCATGTAACAGTTCCTGAGGTTATGCGAGAGTTGATTGATAGTAGAGATGAACATGTAGATTCTTATAATAATAGAATTGATGCTTTTTTAGGACCTTCTCATGTAAGTGTTATTAGTGGAAGTAAGATTTATGAAGAGTTTCCCAAAGATTATAAAAGACCTGTTGTAGTTTCTGGATTTGAACCTGTTGATGTAATGCAAGCAATTTCTATGATAATAAAACAATTTATAGAAAATAGATGTGAACTTGAAATAGAGTATAAAAGATTGGTTTCTTATGATGGAAATATAAAAGCACAAGAGTTAATGAATAAATATTTTACAAAATGTATGTTTAAATGGAGAGGTTTAGGAAATATCCCAAAAAGTGGACTTGAACTAAAAGATGAATATGCAAAATACAATGCAAAAGTAATTTATAAAGAGGTACTTCCACTTGAAGAAATAGAAGATCATAAACTTTGTATTTGTGGAGATATTTTAAGAGGAATAGCAAATCCGCCTGATTGTACGATTTTTGGAAATGCCTGTAAACCAACAAAACCAGTTGGTTCTTGTATGGTAAGTAGTGAAGGTGCTTGTAGTGCTTATTACAAATATGGGAATTTGATATAAAGACAACTAAGAATACAAATAAGTAAAAAATATAGTAAAAAATATAGTAAAAGCAGAGAAAACAAATGAGTAAAACAATAACACTAGCACATGGAAACGGTGGAGCTGAAAACAATGAACTTATAACTAAAGTTTTTTATAAAGCTTTCAAAAATGACATACTAAGTAAGAGTGAAGACGCAGCAGTTATTCAAAATGGTACTTTAGCTTTTAGTACAGATTCCTTTACAGTTAGTCCTTTGTTTTTTAATGGAGCAAATATTGGAAAACTAGCTGTTTGTGGAACTTGTAATGACTTAGCTATGATGGGAGCCAAACCAAAATATCTTACTTGTTCTGTAATCATAGAAGAAGGTTTTGAAATACGAGAGCTTGAAAAGATTGTAAAAAGTATGAAAGAGGAACTTGAAGTAAATGGAGCAATTATAGTAAGTGGAGATACAAAGGTCGTGCCACGTGGTGCTGTTGATAAGATTTTTATAAATACTACAGGAATTGGAGAAATATTATATAAAGGTATAAGTTCAAATAATATCACTGAAAATGACCTGATACTTGTAAGCCGTGATATTGGAGCTCATGGAGCTACTATTTTTGCAGCACGAGAAGGAATGGATTTAGAAACATCTCTTAAAAGTGATTGTGCTTCATTGTATCCACAAGTAAAAGCTTTGATTGATTCAGGTATTAAGATTACTGCATTAAGAGATGCCACAAGAGGTGGAGTTAGTGCTGTTTTAAATGAATGGGCAAAACAATCTGACATTTGTATAGAAATAGAAGAAGAAAAAATCCCTATTTGTGATGAGGTAAAAGGTATTTGTGAAATTCTAGGTTTTGAAGCTATGAGTTTAGCAAATGAAGGTACTTTTGTTCTTGCAATTCCAAATGAAGATGCTTTGAAAGCATTAGAAGTTTTACAAACATTTGAGTATTCAAAAACAGCTTCAATTATAGGAAAAGTAACACAACAATACGAACAAAGAGTAATACTAAATAGCCAATGGGGAACTAAAAGATTTTTAGATGTTCCAACTGGTGAATTATTACCAAGAATATGTTAATAAAGTAATCTATGAAAATACTTTTAATTATCTCATCATTTAATAGTTTGTCTCAAAGTGTCTATTGTAAACTTAAAGAGTTAGAGTATGAAGTTTATATAAAATTTGCCATATCAAAAGAGTTGATGATAGAAGCAGTTAATGAAATAAATCCAGATATTGTTTTTTCTCCTTTTTTAAAACAGTTTATTCCAAATGAGATTTTTGAAAACTATCCAACTTTTGTTCTTCATCCAGGAATTATAGGAGATAGAGGTCATCATTCGCTGGACAATGCTATAAATGATGAGTTAAAAGAATGGGGAGTTGTAATACTAAAAGCAAATGAAGTTTTAGATGGTGGAGATATATATGCAAAAGAAACTTTTCCTATGAGAAAAACTACTAAAGCATCGCTATATAGAAATGAAGTAACTCTTGCAACTCTAAAAGCTATGGAAGAGTTTTTAAAGAACTATCAAGATAAAAATTTTACGCCAATAAAACAAATTCTAAATCCAATACATAAAAATTTAAGCCAAGAAAATAGAAAAATAGATTGGCAAAAAGATAATACGGAGCAAATATTAAAAAAAATAAATATGTCAGATTCATATCCTGGGGTATTAGATGAAATTTTAGGAGTAAAGTGTTATTTATTTAGTGCTTTTATTGAAGATACTTTAAAAGGCAAAGCAAAAGAAATATTAGCAAAAAGAGATGGAGCTATTTGTTTAGGAACTATTGATGGCTCTATTTGGATATCTCAGATTCAAGAACTAAGCTCTTTTAAACTTCCTGCTACTTATGTACTAAAAGATAAGATAAAAGGAATAGAAGAAAAAAGAATTCCTTTGGTAATTGAAGATGATAGAAAAAGCTTTTATGAGTTAAGAGTAAACAGACAAGATGAAATTGCTTATTTGTACTTTAATTTTCATAATGGCGCTATGACATCAGCTCAATGTATAAAACTAAAATACGCAATTGAATATTTAAAAGAAGAGTGTAAAGTTTTGGTTTTGATGGGCGGCGATGACTTCTTTTCAAATGGCATACACTTAAATATTCTTGAAGATAGTAAAAAGCAGGGTGAAGATGGTTGGAGCAATATAAACGCTATGAATGAAGCTGTAAAAGCAGTATTAGAATGTGATGAGATTATAACAGTTGCTTCATTTGCTAAAAACTCAGGAGCTGGTGGAGTTTTTTTAGGTCTTGCTTGTGATTTTGCTATTTCAAAAGAGGGTGTTATTTTTAATCCACATTATAAAACTATGGGTTTAAGTGGAAGTGAATATCACACTTACTCTTTACCAAAAAGAGTGGGAGTTCAAAAAGCAGAAGAGTTACTAAAAAATTGCTTACCTATAAATTCAAACTATGCAAAAAAGATAAATATGATTGATGAGGTATTTTCTTGCGATGAATATGAATCAAAATTAGAAGAGTTTTGTCAAAACTTGCTTAATGATGATTTTTATGAGGATTTTATAGATAAGAAAAAAGATGAGTTAGAAGAAAATTTTTCATATATGCAAGAATGCAAAGAAAAAGAACTTCAAATTATGTATGATGAATTTTGGGAAGAATCAAGTTCTTTTCATTCTTTGCGATATGATTTTGTACATAAAATAAAACCATTAAATACACCAAAAAGATTAAAGGATATAAATGCATGAATATTCAATAGTTCAATCATTACTAGAAAGTTGTGAAGAACATGCCAAAACAAATAATGCAAAAGAAGTTACGAAAGTTGTTGTAAAAATTGGAGTTTTAAGTGGAGTTGAACCTGCATTACTTCAAACTGCCTTTGATACTTTTAAAGAAAAAACCGTCTGTCATAATGCTTTGTTTATTATAAATGTTCAAAAAATAGTCATTGAATGTTTTGAATGTAATACAATTTCAACTTTGGAAAAACATGAGTTTTGTTGTCCAAAATGTGAAAGTGTAAATATAAAAGTAACAGATGGTGAAGATATGTATCTTATGAGTTTAGAATTGGAATAAAAATTATTTATTAAAAAATAGACTTAAAAGTACGCATTTTCTCTAAACTTATGATATTATTTTTCATATATAAGCTAGTTCAAGGCTTTCAGATGAAAAAAATAACTTTGGAAAGATTACTTTATAAAAATTATTTGAAAACATCACTTGTATCAATATTTTTGATTGAGTTGTTTTTGGTATTTTTTTATTTTATAATTCATAAAAACATGATAAATAAAAGTTCTGAATTTTTATTAAATAATGTTGAAAATTCAATCTCTTTAATTATTGGAAATCATTCTGAAATTATAAAAGAAGAGCCTATAAAAAGCCAACCTTTAGACCATATACTTAAGTATTTTATTAAAATGAAATTACCATATGATGCAAAACTTCTTATTGTTGATAGTCGAGGAGAAATGTTATATATTGATGAAAATTTAAAAGAATTATTAAATATTCCTACTGATAAACTAAATATTCTAAATCATCAAAATCTAAAAATAGTGAATTATTTTAAAGAGATTATGAAAGAAAAAAATCGTAATAAAATAGTCCTAAATGAAAAAAATTATCTTTTATTTTCAAGAAAAATTCATATAAATTCTTTATATGTTGTAGCTTTTATTGAAGAAGATAATATTATAAATAAAATTAATGACTTACAAAAGTATAACGATAAGTTAGCTTATATGGTTATCTCTTCCGTATTGATTTTTTATATTATGTTTTTCTTTTATCTATCTTTTAAAGCAAAAGAGTTTGTAGATAAAATAAATGCACCTTTATTAAATATAGTAGAAGTCACAAAAAATTTAGGAATAAAAAAAGACATAAAAAATCTTGAATCTTGTGGAATCTTTGAAATAGATAGATTAAGCACAAATTTTAATAATATGATGGTTGAATTAGATACAAGAACAAATAAACTTGTTTTGGAAGAAACAAAAAGAGTATATCAAGAAAAATTAGCAAATACAGACCCATTAACAGGTGCATATAATAGAAGATATTTAAATGAATTTTCTTTTGAATATTTAAAAATAGTAAAAAGAGAAAATAAAGATTTATCTTTATTATTACTTGATTTGGATGATTTTAAAAAGATTAATGATACTTTTGGACATGAAATTGGTGATATGGTAATAAAAAAAGTAGTTGAAATATCAAAAAATAGCATAAGAGAAAGTGACTTGATTATTCGATTTGGAGGAGATGAATTTATAATTTTATTACCAAATACAAACATTCAAAGTGCAAGAGTAGTTGCAAATAAGATTATCAATAAAATAAATGAATATAACCAAAATGATAAATTTCATTTTTCTGTAAGTATTGGAAGTGCTCATTATCAAATTAACGATGATTCAATAGATAATATAATTTTAAGGGCAGATGAATCTTTATACGAAGCAAAAAAAATAGGTAAAAATTGTGTGGTTTAAAAAAAAATAATAATTATTCATTTATTGATTGTTAACCAATCTTTACTAAAATAATAAGATATACAAAGAGGAAATATAATATGTTATTAATGAAATTACAATCAAAAGAGAAATTTTCTTTTTTACAATTGGCTCACTATCTAGCACGAATTGACAATAAATATGGACAAAAAGAAGAAGAAATTATTTTAGAATATTGTACTGAAATGGGAATTGAGAATTTAGATAATTTTGATTTTGATAACTTTAGTTTAGAAAAAATATTAAATGATTTTAAATCAGAAACAAGTAAAAAAATTGTTATTTTAGAATTGATGATTTTAATTCATATTGACCACTCTTTTAATTTAAATGAAAAAATATTAATACAAAAAATTTCAGATAGTTTTGGAATAGATATATCTGATGTAAATGATTATTCTCAATGGGGAAAATCAGTCGCTATGTTATATGAAGTTGCTAAAATATTTATAAATGAAAAGAATATATGACAATATACATAATTTAAATTCTAATACTAGGAATTTTAGATAAAATAACTACATGGAAATAATAGAAACACTAAATAGTAAAATTGATAAATTAATTCACGATTATGATAAATTAAGATTAGAAAATCTAGCACTTCAACAAGAATTAGATTCTATGAAAAATGAAAATGATGAACTAATAAGAAATAATCAAGATATGTTTCTACGAATAGATAGTACATTAACATTAATAAAGGCACGAAATCGTGAATAAAGAGGTTACTTTTCATATAAATAATATGGCATATACTATAAATGTTGATGAAACTATATATAAAGAGCTTTCTAAATATTTAAATTTAGAAAAGAACAATGATACTAGAGATTTACTAGCAGCTTACATACGATTATCTCAAGAATATAATATTTTTAAAAAAGATATTGAAGATATAACAACCAAACTTTCAAGGTTTTAAAATCAAAGGTTTTTCACTACTAGAAATTATAATTGCTATAATTTTAATAGCTATTATTACCTCTTTTGCAATTCCTAAATTTACAAATATAAATTACAATACAAATATTTCTACTTTAAAATCTCAATTAGCTTTAATTCAAAATGGAATTGTAAAATATAAAAATAGAAATATTTTACTTTCAAATAATGAAGAACTAATCATTTTAGATGATGTTACACAAAATAGTAGTGGTGAAAAACTTTTTTCCAAAGTAATAGAATTTTCAATAGTTTCAACAAATAATACAAAAAGAGAATCTGGAATGTGGGCAAAAATGGCTAATAATTCTTATGCATTTTATCTTCTGCGGGATAAAAGTGCTCTGTTTTCATTTGAAAATGGAATATTTTTATGTAAAAGTAATGAAGAATTATGTAGAGAGATTGAATAATGTATTATTATGAACTAGCACTTTTAAAATCGCCACTAAATAATCTTACTTTTCAAAGTGAAGAAAAAATTATACTTGGGAAAAAAGTTTTAATAAAACTAAAACAAAGAAAAAATTTAGATGAAGCAGTTGTTATAAAAGAGGTTGAAAAACCAATTTTTAAATGCAGCGATATTGTTGAAAATACAAATGAATATTTCGATGAAAAAATGCAACAAATCGCTAGTTTCGTATCTCAATATTATGTTTGTTCACTTGGTGAAGCTTTGAGTGTTTATATTCCCTTTGATGAAAATATAAATCCAATTTTTAATGAAGAAAAATTTGATAGTAAAATAGTTTTATCAGCACAACAAGAAAAAGCAAAAGAGTTTTTAAAAGATAAAAAACAAGCACTTTTATTTGCAGATACAGGAGCTGGTAAAACTGAAGTTTATATCAAAATAATTGAAGAGCATTTAAATGCAAATAAACAAGCAATTTTATTAATGCCTGAAATTTCCCTAACTCCTCAAATGCAAAAAAGATTAGAAAAAGTATTTGGAAAAAGTATTGCTATTTGGCATTCAAAAATTACTAAAAAGAAAAAAGAAGAGATTTTAAGAGGTTTACAAGAAGGAAGTATTAGATTAATTGCAGGAGCCAGATCAGCACTTTTTCTGCCATATTCAAATTTGGGAGTGATTGTAGTTGATGAAGAGCATGATGACTCTTATAAAAGTGATTCAAAACCTAGATTTCATACAAAAGATTTATCTATTTATATGGCTAAAAAATTTGATTTACAGTTAGTTTTAGGAAGTGCAACAGTTTCTTCTAGCTCTTTTTTTAAAATACCTTTTTTTAGACTGGATGAGACTTATCATCAAACTAAAAAATATTATAGTTTTGAAGATAGTGAAGCAAATTTATCTCTAAAAGTTATAGATAAAATCACAAAAACAATAGATAGTGGAAATCAAGTAATAGTATTTTTACCAACACGCGCAAACTTTAAATACCAAATTTGCACAACTTGTGGAAAATCAGTTGAGTGTCCTTATTGTTCAGTTTCAATGAGTTTACATAAAAATGATTTAGCTCTAAAATGCCATTATTGTGGATATACACAACAAATTCCTGATACTTGTCCTTCTTGTCATAATGGAATAATCAAAAATCTACGAGTTGGAACTGCTCAAATTGAAGAGGAATTAAAAGAAATCTTTCCAACCAAGATAATAAAAAGATTTGACCGCGACCAAATAAAAACAAATAACCAATTAAAAACTATATTAAATGAGTTTAATAAAGGTGAAATTGATATTTTAGTTGGAACTCAAATGCTTTCAAAAGGACACGATTATCACAATGTTCGATTAGCTGTTGTTTTAGGAATAGATTCTATTTTAAATATGAATTCTTATAAAGCAAGAGAAAAAGCTCTATCTTTACTTATTCAAATATCTGGACGAAGTGGACGAAAAGGTGAGGGTGAAGTTATTATTCAAACAAAAAATGAAGGTTTTTTTAATCACTATTTAAATGAATCAAACTATAAAGAGTTTTTAGAAAGTGAGCTAGAATTTAGACAAGAACTCTATCCACCATTTTTAAAGATGGCAAAAGTTACATTTTCCCATGCTAATGGAATTAAAATAAAAGATGAAATGGATTATTTCGTAAAACTTTTAAAAGATAATAAAAACATTGAAGTTGTGGGATTTGGTCAAAGTCCTATTTTTAAAATGGCAAATAAATATAGATATGAAATTCTTCTTCGTTCAAGTAATATTAAAGCACTTTTAAATGCACTTCATAGTATTCAAAGTCCAAATGCTTCAATTGATATGGATACGATTTACTAAATTAACCTAAAATTAGTCTTCTTTGTAGTAAAATAAATCAAAAAATAATAGGAGAAATAATGGCTTATACAAAAGAAGAATTCAAACAATTAGTAGATGATATTCAATCACAATCATGGTATAAAAATCCAATTGGATTTGGTATTGCAAAAGTAGATAGAGGACAAATTAACAAAGATAAAATATTACAAGCAACTTTCCCTTTAATAAATTGGAATGAAAATTTTGGAAGTGCAGCTGTATTATTAAACGCATTAAAAGTAGCTGGAGTTGATGTTGATACTTCAAAATCTGAGTTAGTATGCAAAATCTCTGATGAGTTTTTAACTTCTTGTATTGAAGCTTTTAGACCATTTATTCCTGAAGCAAAAGGTGATGCACATAAAAATGTTCAAGTTATCTCAACACTTGCTTCACTTCCTATAGATTCAGGATTAAGCGCTGATGATTATAGAGTTGTATTTATTTTTGAAGATGTTACACCTGAAAGTACTGAAGCTGTATATTTAAAATTATATGCACTTTCAACAGGAAAAGCAGCTTTAAGAAGTTTAAATTTAACAGGTGCTTTTGGAAAATTACACAATTGTGCTTGGGTTGGAAATCAACCAATTGAACTTGACTGGTTAAGAGCAAACGAAATCGTATTAAAACTTTCAGGAAAATATCCAAATATTGATATGGTTGATAAATTCCCAAGATTTTTACAACACATAATCCCAGCTGATAATACAAGAATCCTAGAAACTTCAAAAGTTAGAATGGGAGCACAACTTGCCGCTGGAACTACTGTAATGCCAGGAGCTGCTTATGTTAACTTTAATGCTGGAACTTTAGGGGCTGTTATGGTTGAAGGAAGAATTTCTTCAAGTGCAGTTGTTGGAGCTGGGAGCGATGTTGGTGGTGGAGCTTCAATTCTTGGAGTTCTTTCAGGAACAGATGGTGTTCCTGTTTCTATTGGAGAAAATACACTATTAGGTGCAAACTCTTGTACGGGAACTGCAATTGGTGATGGTTGTATTTTAGATGCTGGTGTTACAATCTTACCAGGAACTAAAATTGCGTTATCAGAAAAAGCAGTTGCCGCATTAAAAGAGATTAATCCAACTAAAGAGATTACAACAGTTATGAAAGGAAGTGATTTCCAAGGAGTAAATGGTGTTCACTTTAGAGTTAACTCTTCTAATGGTCAAACTATTGCTATGAGAAGTACAAGAGAAGTTAAATTAAACGCTGATTTACACTAATTTTATCTTTAAATAGTTTTTATAAGGGCAAGAAGTTTTCTTCTTGCCCTTTTTTATTTTAACTCTAATCAACATATAACCACATATATCGTATAATCCCAACCTTAAACAAATACAAAACACAATAATAAAAGAGAAACATGATAGAACTTTCAAATGTATCAAAAAGCTATGGACCAAATGAGCTTTTTAGTGAACTAAATTTAAGACTAAATTCTGGTAATAAAATAGGTTTAGTTGGGCGAAATGGTAGTGGTAAATCTACTCTTTTCAAGTTAATTCTTAATGAAGAACAAGCCGATGGTGGCGAGGTTATGATTCCAAGAAATTACAAAATTGGAGCATTAAAACAATATTTTGATTTTACTGAAAAAACTTTAATAGATGAAACAGCACTAGCACTTGCTGAAGACGATAAATTTAGTCTTTACAAAGTTGAAAAAATATTATTTGGTCTTGGTTTTTCTCAAGACGATTTAGAAAAAGAGCCAAAATCGTTTTCTGGTGGTTATCAAATTAGAATAAATCTTGCGAAACTTCTATTAACTGAACCAAATATGTTACTTCTTGATGAGCCAACAAACTACTTAGATATTTTATCTATTAGATGGTTAAAAGCATTTCTTAAAAACTTTGATGGTGAAGTAATACTTATTACCCATGATAGAGATTTTATGGATAGTGTTTGTACACATACAATGGGAATTATTAGAAGAAATGCTTATATGATAGCGGGTGGAACAGAGAAATTTTACGAACAATTAGCAAGTAATGAAGAACATCATGAAAAACAAAAACTAGCTCAAGATAAAAAAATAAAAGAGCTTGAAGAGTTTATTGCAAAAAATAAAGCTAGAGCTTCAACTGCTGCACTTGCTCAATCAAAAGTGAAAATTCTAGAAAAAATGGATGTTTTAGAAGATATAGGATATGACACAACTTTAAAATTTGATTTTAATTTCAAAGATACAGCAGCTAAATTTTTACTTGAAGTAAAAGATGTAAGTTTTGGATACTCAAAAGATAATATTTTATTTAAAGATATTTCATTTGCTCTTCAAAAGGGTGAGACATTAGGAATCATCGGAAAAAATGGTAAAGGGAAATCAACACTATTAAATGTAATTTCAAATGAATTAAAAGCATTAAGTGGAACTATTGATTATCATGGAAGTACTGTTTTTGGACACTTTGGTCAAACAAATATTTCGCACTTAAACAAAAATAGTACAATTATGGATGAAATTCATTCAACAAATACAAAATTACCTGAATCAGTGATTAGAAGTATTTGCGGTTTAATGATGTTCTCTGGTGATAATGCTAAAAAGAAAATTTCTTTATTATCAGGTGGGGAAAAAAGTAGGGTAATGTTAGGAAAAATTATTGCAAAAGATGTAAATTTATTATTCCTAGATGAGCCTACGAATCACCTTGATATGGATTCTATTGTAGCTTTAACTAAAGCTATAAAAGCATTTGAGGGTTCAAGTATAATCGTAACACATAGTGAAGAATTATTAAGAGAAGTTTGTGATAGATTAATTGTATTTGCAAATGACGAAGCAATTTGTTTTGATGGAACTTATGATGAGTTTTTAGAAAAAATTGGTTGGGATGATGATGTTGTTGAAGTAAAAAAAGAAAAAAATGTTAAAGTAAATAAAAAAGAGAGTAAAAAGCTTAGAGCTTTAATTGTTGCTGAAAAATCTAAAGCAACATCACCACTAAAAAAAGATGTTGAAAAGTTAGAAGCTGAAATTTCAAAGCTTGAAGAGGCTTTAGACCATGAACAAAATGAACTCACAATTGCTACAAATAAAGGCGATAATAATAAAACTATTGAACTTTTAAGAAATATCAATAAATATGAAAAAGATATTGAAGTAAAATTTTCAGCACTTGAAATATCGCAAACAAAATTAGATGATATGAATAAAGAGTTCGAAAAAAGAATGAACGAAGTTTAATCTAGTAGTTTTAAGCTAGTAATAGCTTAAAACTTTTAGGTGTAAATAGTTTAAGAGTTTCACTTTTTTGTGATTTTAACTCATTTGAAAATCCATTTTTACTAAATATTACAAAAATATCTACATTTAAATCTATTGATTTACAATCTTCTTTTAGTCTATTTAATTCATTTTTCTTTAGTTTTGAATTTATATATTTACAACTTCCTGCGATGATTTTTCCAGAAGTTGTTTTTGCAACTAAATCTATTTCGATTTTTTCATCCCAATATTTACCAAATTGCTTAACAGGATCTTCTATGAAGGTATCTCTTACAAACTCCATTGATAACTCTTCAAAAATAAAACTGCCAAATTCAGCCTCTTTATTTTCATAAAGTTCGTAAAATTCTTTGTAGTTTTTCTCTTTTATTCCTTTATAAATAGGAGAAACAAAAGCAAACCAGAATCTTAAAAAAGGTGTTGTAAAAAGAAGTTTTTTAGATATTTTATCATCTCCTCTTTTTTTTGCTAAGTGGTGTTGAGAAGATTCTATTTCAATAATTCCTCTCTCTGTTAGTTTTTCAACACATTTCATTCCCTCTTCAAAGCTTACAAATGCTCTTTTAAAAGATGAGTTTGTTCTTCTATCTCCTTGTGCAATTCCTGTTAAAATGGCATGGTCAACTTTGTATCCACCACTTATAGTATTGATTTCATATCTAAGATTTGTATATTCATCTAAAATATGTTTTTCTATTAGTTCAATTAATGGTTTTGTAGTATCTATTTTTATATTTAATCCACCAAATACTATAAAGTATTTAACTGCTGTTTCCATATCTGTGATTTTGTTTTCTTGGCAAAAAATTCTAAATTGATTTTTTGTTGATTGGTCTATTAAAATAATGGTAAATCCTTAATTTTTATTATATTTTTGCAAAAAATTGTTTAGTGAATTTGCAAACTGTTGAGCATCTTTTTGAGAAAAAGCAGCTGGTCCTTTTGTGATTTCTCCACTATCTCTTATTTCTTGCATAAGATTTCTAATTGCTAAATACTGTTTAATATTATCTTGCGTGTACATAGCACCTCTATGATCAATTGCATGGGCATTTCTTTCTATTGTTCTATTTGCAAGTGGAATATCAGCCGTAATTACTAAATCATTTTCCTCTAACATTTCAACAATTCTATCATCAGCTTCATCAGCACCTAAGTCTACAATTATATATTGTATATGATTAGAATCACCTATATTTATTTTTTTATTTGCAATTACAATGGTATCCAATTTTTGTTTTTCAATAGCTCTTAAAATTATAGGTTTTAATAAATTTGGGAAGGCATCCCCATCAATAAAAAGTCTCATATTTTAAACAAATCTTTTGGATCAATATGAGCTGAGTCTTTTGTTGCTTGGAACATTAAACTTTCATCAACTCGTCCAACTACATAACCTTGTTTTATCCATTTTCCAACAACTAAAGTAGGTGAAATTTCATCTAAATGAGAATAAATTGTATGAAGTCCACCTTCATGCTGAATAATAACTACATTGGCCAACATTCCAGCATTTTTTTTAGCATAAACTACTTTTCCATTTAAAACAGAAACAACCTTTGCCTTTGGTTCATCACTTTTTAAAACTATTGACTCATTAAATAATTTTATTTTATAAACAGGGTCATAATAAGTTCCAAAGTTTTTCACAATTTTAAATGATTTTAAAGGAGCAATAGTTTTTTCACCTTTATATTTTATTATTTGAATACCATCAGTTGAAGAACCTATTTTTTTAACATCAAGATTTAGATTTTTTGCATATCTTTGGTTTCTAACATCAGCTGTTTGTACTACATCATCATCTAAAGGTTGAGGAGTTGACTCTTCTTCTGTAACTTTTTGATTAGTAGCTTTCTTTTGTGCTAAAAGTTCTTGTAATTTTTTTCTTTTTTCTTCAGCTTCATTTTCCGATCTAGCTTGAGCTTTTTTTGACTCTTCTTCCTTTAAAATATTTAATTCAGAAAGAAGATTTTTTAATGATTCTTGCTCTTTTGCAACTTTATTTAACTCTTCTTGATAAGATTTATGTTGTTCTTCTAAACTAATAAGAGAACTTGAATGTTTTTCTTTTAAAATTGTTAATTTGTTTTTTGTTTTTTGTCTATCTTCAATATAAGAAGCAATTTTTTCTATATCTTTTTGATTATTTTTAGTATTTGTAGATAATGCACTATAATTTGTGTTTAGTTTTGAAACTTTTTCTTTTGAATATTGTGATAATAAAGTATAGATTTCATTATCAATTAATTCTTGTAAAGTATCTTCCGATGCCAACTTTAGTGCAATAGAAATAGAAAATTCTTCTATTATCGTATCAACAATTTGTTCTTCATGGCTAGTTTTTTCTCTAATTAATTCAGTAGATTTAGAGTTTAAATCACTTAATTTATATTTTGCATCTTCTAAAAGTTTTTGATGTTCTGTAATATCTGAATTAATTTGATTTATATCTTTTTCAAGAGTTGTAATATTTGAGTTTTGACTTTCAATTTTTTCTGCTAATTCTTTTATTTTTAAATTTGCATTTTCTTTTTTATCATCACTTGAATTAAGTTTTTGAGTATTAGTTTGTATTTTTTTGTCAATATTAGAAGCAGCAAAAATAACATTTAATGATAATATTATCAATAAAAAAAATAGTTTAATCATTATTTATCTTATATTTTAGTAATACTCCAAATATTGTAAATATAGAAATGCAAAATGATAATAAAAATATTTTCATAAGTTCAACAAATATATTTATATCTATATCAACAATTTCGTGTAATTCTAGAGGAAATAATACTGTCATGTTATGAGAAACATAATATAAAAATCCAGCAGAAATTAAAAATGATAAGAAAGAGCTAATCAAAGCATAATTTAATATTGATGAAGCACTATATAAAATAGAAGCACCATGAAGCCTTAAAATGGATATTTTTACACTATGTTCATGGAACCAAAGTTTTATTTGTTTCGCAATAATAATTATTGCAAAAATAGTAATAATAAAAAATAGGATAAAAGAGACACTATTTAATAAAAGTAATAATAAATATATTTGATTATGATTTTTATAAAAAACTTCGACTTTTTTTACATTTTTATTTTCTAATAAAGTTTGTTTTATATCTTCAAGTTCACTACTTGTTGGAAATATTTCTAAATAAATTTGATAAAAATTTGGAAGTCTTTGTTTTAAAAGTTCAATTGAAGTATCTGATAAAGTTGATTGTATGCTTGAAATAATTTTATCATTTGGTAAATTTTGTATTTTTTCTACTTTTATACCAGCTAATTCTTTAATGGCATTTTTTTCTAAAGGATTAATTGTAACTATAATAATAGAATAATCCCTTGATATTTTTGATTTATAATTATCAACTACATTATTTATTAGTAAAAACATAGAAAAAGTAATCAACATTGAAAGTAAAGGAATTAAAAAAGCAAATACATTTTTAAGAAACTTCATAAATAATTCCATCCTCAATTGATAATTGTCTAAATTTAATTCCTAGATTTTTTGGAACACGGTGAGTTACAACAACAATAGTAATTCCTAATTGTTCATTTGCACCTTTTAATAAATTCCATACAACTTCGGCTGAAAAATCATCAAGATTTCCCGTTGGTTCATCTGCTATTATTATTTTTGGATTATGTGCTAATGCACGTGCCACAGCAACTCTTTGTTGTTCACCACCACTTAATTCATTTGGATAATAGCCAGCTCTGTGAGCAAGTCTTACATGAGCTAATAATTTGTTAGCTTGGTCTTTAGATATTTCATCCGAATAACCATTTATTTTAAGTGGAATCATAATATTTTCTTCAATAGTATATTCATTTATTAGTTTATAATCTTGAAAAATAATACCAATATCTTTTCTCAAAATTCTTAATCTTTTCCCTCTTATACCAAAAACTTCTTGGTTATCTATTTTAAGACTTCCATGTTTTAAGGGAATATCTCCATAAAATGATTTTAAAAGTGTTGATTTACCACTTCCTGAATTTCCACCTATAAAAATAAATTCTTTAGGTTTTATAGAAAAGTTTCCTTTTTTTATAACATATTTATTATCATCGTATGAAAGATAAATATTCTTAGCTTCTATCATCTACTTAAAATCTCTTTTAACTTTTCGTGTGCATTTATATTAGAACTAGTAGGAAGTGGATTTCCTTGATAATAAGAAATATTTCCATCATTCACATAAAGATATTTTGTAACTGGTCTATCAAAATTTCCCATTGTTAATTTTATAAGTCCTGAATTTTGAGAGTTTTCAATGATATAAAGTTCTTCTACATGAATAAAATAATCTTTTTCAATTAATGATTTTGTTGGAATTGTTGTTAAAATATTATTAAAATTTATTTTAAAATCAAAAGAGAAATCAAAATTTAAATTAATATTTTCATCAATATTTTGTGCTTCTAAAACCACATCATAAATATTTTTACCTTGTTTTTTCCATCTATCCTCATATTTACTAGATACTGCTAAATCTTTGTTTATATCAATAGTTATTCTTCCTTTAGGAAGATTCGTTAAAACTTCTGTACAAAAATCAAAATATTTTCTACTATCAGTTCTAAGCTCCAGTGTTCCACTAACTTTTAAAACTCTTAATGCTTCATTTACAAACTCATTTGAATAAATTCTTCTATGTGGTTTTTTGTCCCAAGGAACAGGAAAATGTACAAATATTTTTCCTACTTTATTTGATTCAATAAATTCCATAAAAAGTCTTGCATCATAATTTACAACTAATACATTTGTAATATCCTGAAGCTCAAGTTGTTTTAGAAGTTGTTCAATAGAAGGATAGTGAATTTCAAGACCAATAAATTGAATATTTGGATTTGTTTTTGCTTGATGTAAAAGATGTCTTCCACTTCCAAAACCAATCTCAATTTGAATTTCTTTATCAGTGTTAAAATCATCAACAAAATAGTTAATATCTTTTAGATACTCATTTTTTGCCTCTTCTTTTACTTTTAAGTTATGTGTATTTGAAAATAATACCTTTGCATTATTCAAATCTACATATGCATTTAAAGCATTTTTTACTAATGTAACAGGAGATAATCTTGTAACTTTATCAGCTTTAATCATTAAATCATCATTTTTCGGTTTTAGTGATAATAAAAATTCTTTATTTTCATTTTCTAATGCAATTCTATATTCGATTTTTCTAGTTTTTTGTGTAAAATTGTGAGATTTTGCAATAAACTTAAATTCTACTCCATCCTTTTGTGATGGAGTAGTTATTAATTCTTTTTTTTGAAATACTATATGTGGCATTTATCTTCTTGATTATAATAATTTTGGTTTAGTTTAATTTTTGCTAAATTTGAAGTTGGATTAGAAAGTAAATTAAAACTCATACCTTGTACAGAGTTTGAAGAATTTTCCAGACCATCTTTATCTATTACGATTATTTTATAATAATAAGCTTTTCCACTATCTTCAGTAGTATCCGTATATTCTAAAGTATCTGCATTAACTTCTTTTATTTTTGAATAACCTAAAGCACTAAATGAACTTCTATATATTGCATATTTTACAACGTCACTTGTACTAGATGCATTCCAACTTATAGTTATTCTTTTAGCTTGATTATTTGTTGTTTTGATATTACTAACATTAGCTGGTAAAGGTTTTGTTTTCCCTACAACCACTTTAGTAGGAGCTGCTTCTACATCATCATAACTAAATGCTTTAATTCTATATTTATAACTAGTATTATCATCTAATCCTGTATCTAAATATTCAACTTGAAGTCTTTCTTTTATTGTTTTTAAAAGTATCCATTCATTTAAAAAGGTATTATACTTTTCAATTCTATAATAACCAACTCTTGTATCTGTATGTGGTCTCCAAATTAACTTTATACTTTTTGGTAAATTCGAGATTGCTTGCATAAATTCAACAGGAGTGATTCTTGGAAGAGTTTGAATGATATATGCATCAGTTGTTTTTGATTCAATTCCATCATCCGTTATTGAAGATATTTGATACGCATATCTTGTTTTGGGTTCTAAGCCTTTATCAACATAATGAGTTGCGTATTTATTATCCATTGTTTTTATAAGTTTTAACTCATTTGAACCTTTATCTAATTCTGTTCTGTAAAAATTATAACCTACAACTCTTGAATCATTTACTTTTTCCCATTCAAATCCAATATTTGCCATATCAGGAATAGATTTAATAGAATTGTAACTTACAACTTCAATAGAATTATCTACCTTTGGTTTTGTTGGAGCATTGAAGTTATCAATGATATTTGTACAACCACTAAATAAAAGTATTAAAGTTGCTAACGATGTTGTTTTCATTAAGTTTGTCATTTATATTCTCCTCTTTAAAATTAATATTTAGGAATTCATCCATATCATTTGGTAAATTTGCTTTGAAACTCATTTGCTTATTTGTGATTGGATGAGTTAAATAAAGATAATAAGCATGCAAATAAAATCTATTTATTTTATTTAATTCGCCCTTAAAACCATATAAATTATCCCCTAAAATATGCCTATTTATCGAACTCAAGTGAACTCTAATTTGATGAGTTCTTCCTGTAAATAATTTAGCAGCTATTAATTCATAATTTTCTTTATCACTTAATACAATCTTATTAAATGCTGATTTTGCAAATCTTCCATTTTGTTCAATTGACATTTTTAATCTATTATTTGAATTTCTTGCTATTGGTTTATCTATTATAATATTATCTTTTAATGGCATATCAATTATTGCTAAATAGTATCTTCCCATAGTTTTATCTTCTAATTGTTTTGATAATCCTACATGGGCTTGATTTGTTTTTGCAACAACCATTACACCACTTGTTCCTTTATCAATTCTATGTACGATACCATGTCTTTCTTCGCCACTCAATGTTGATAATGATATATTATTTAATTTTAGCCAATCAACTAAAGTCGCATCCTTGACACTTGGTGCATCATGAACAGTTAAGTTGTAAGGTTTATTTATAACTAAAATATCATTATCTTCAAAAATAATTTGTACATTTTTATCTTTTAAAGACTCTTTTACAAAATTCTCATCTTTTTTAGGATTCAATTCAGATTCTGGAAAATGAACATCAATATTTTGATTTTCCTTTAATTTAAGACCAGTTTTACTTACAATTTTCCCATCTACTCTTACAAATTCTTTTTTTATTAATTGTTCGATTTGATTTCTTGAAGCATCAATTTTTGATGCTAGAAATTTATCAAGTCGATTTGTTTCAGAAACAATAAAATTTTTATCCATATTTAGATACTCTTTCACTATGCGTTTATTTGATAAAAGAATTATTTCCCATTTTGATTATTTGTTAATAATATTTATTTTACCTTTGATATTTATATCATACCATTTAATTGGTGAAACAAACGAAAGGTTAGCTAATAAACAACTAGTATATTATGTAATTTCTATTTTTATATTTCTAATAGTTTTTATTTTACCTATTAGAAGAAAAATTAGAGTTATTCCGACTTTATATTGGTTAGGTATTATATTACTAATTGCTGTTGAGTTTTTAGGTATTTCAAAATTAGGTGCTACGAGATGGTTACCTATACCTTTTTTAAACACGACTATTCAGCCTTCAGAATTAATAAAACCAGTATTTATTTTAATGCTTGGATATTTAGTTTATCATAAACCACCACCAAAAGGCGGGTATGGTTTCTTAGATTTCCTTTATTTTTCAATTTATATTTTATTACCATTTATATTAATCGCTAAAGAACCTGATTTAGGAACAGCAATGATTTTACTTTTAGTAGGTTATGGAGTTTTATTTATTATTGGTATAAATTGGAAAATTTGGGCAACTATTTTTCTTGTAATAGGAATATCTTCACCATTTATTTATACTTATTTAATAAAAGATTATCAGAAAAAAAGAATCACTGATTTTGTTTCAGAAGAGCCAAGTTATCATGTTCAACAATCAATTATAGCAATTGGTTCAGGTGGACTTACAGGAAAACAAAGTGAAGATGCAACTCAAACACAACTAAAGTTTTTGCCAATTGCAACAAGTGACTTTATTTTTGCGTATTTTGTTGAAAGACATGGATTTCTTGGTGCAATTGGGTTGATATTTTTATATACATTAATAATAATTCATTTACTTAGCATGAATTATTATTTTAAAGATGATTATATGATTAGAGTTTTTTCTTCAGGATTAGGACTATTAATCTTTTTTAATATGAGTGTAAATATTTTAATGGTTATAGGTTTTGCACCAGTTGTTGGACTCCCTTTACCATTATTCTCTTATGGAGGAAGTTCTTTTATTAATTTTATTGTAACCTTTGCAATTTTAGAAAACTTGTTAGCATTTAGATATATGAATTTGTATAATTATGAAAGAAAGTTATAAAATAAGAGTCAGTTAAATGATTCCTTGTTTTTCTAAAACATCAGTTAAAATTTCTAAATCATCAATTGAATTACCACACACTTTTTTATCAGTTTTTATTTCAACGATTTCTTCTTGTTTTTCTCCCATATATATATAATTTAAAATATATTCTCGTTTTAATAAATCAACAGTACTCCTATCTTCACATAAAGAGTCTTGAATTTGTTTTTTAAATTTGTTTTTTAAAAATTTATCATCTAAAAGAACTTCGTGAAGTTGATATTTGTAATAAATAGTTTTATCTTTTTTATAGATGTCAATTAAAGTACTATTCATGTCTATTTGTATTGGTAATTTATCTTTAAAACTCTCAATTTCTTTTTCTAAAGCATAATCTTCAAAAAAGTAGAATTTACTAACTTCAATAAAAAAATTTATAGAAAATAATAAATTAATACTTACTAATAATTTTGATAGAAATGACCAAATTTTTGAACCACTATATTTATTAGCTGTTCTATAAATACTTAATGATATAAGAATAGAATAAATTAAAATGACAAAATATAAAAAGAATTCTAAATAATTTTCCTTATTTTGTGCATATTTTGTTTGCATAAAATACATTTCAAAAAAAACTTCAATTAAAAATGATAAAAAAATAAACCAGAACCAAAAAACAACAACTAAAGAAGTTTCTCCATTTATTAGTTTAAAAAAATAGTTTTTATTTATTGATGACATTTTTTCCCTTAGTATAATCTATATTGTACATTGAATCTTAGTTTTGTTGATGTTTGAGGTTTTGGATAATCTTTATATGCAATCTCTATTAATTCCACGGAATAATCATCTAAAACAGCGTATCCAGAGGAATCTATCACTTTTAATCCCGTAATACTTCCATCTGGATGAAACATAAACTCAATAACATTTACTCCACCAATTCTAAGTTTTGCAGCAAGTGGTGGATAACCTAATCTATTTAAAACTCTTTGAGTAATAGTTTGAAAATTAGTTAGATTTTTTTCTAAATATGCTTTTTGAACTTTTGTAAACTTATCATATTCTTCTCCGTATAATTTTTGAAGTTCATTTAAAATTTCTTTATTTATAGGTTGTTTTTGAGATAAGAAATCTTCCAATGTTTTATCTTGAAGAGATTCTTTTTTATTTACAATTTGTTCATTTAATACTTTTTTTTGTAATTCTTTTGATTTTTCAAAATCTATTTTTTTATTATTCTCAACTTTTTTTTGAATCTCTTTTTTTACTACTACTTCTTTTTGAATTTCTGGAAGTTCAACTTTTTTTTCAATTATAGGTTCTTCTTTTTTTAATTTTATAAATTTTACATCAGATTTTTTTATAACTTCTTGTTTAATTTGATTATTTTTCTTAAATTCATCATTATTATATTTCTTAAATAGAAAAAAATGTAAAGATATTGAAATAATAAAGGCTAGGATAATAATTTTCATAGCGCGATTATAGTACAATTACGCTAATAAATGATTAATAGGAATATAGAATGTTTAATAAATCAATAAAAGCTTATGAAGAAGCTTGTGAAGTAATTCCAGGAGGAGTTGATTCACCTGTTCGCGCTTTTAAAAGTGTTGGAGGAACTCCACCTTTTATAGAAAAAGGTGAGGGTGCTTATTTATTTGATATAGATGGAAATAAGTATTTAGATTTTGTACAAAGTTGGGGACCACTTATTTTTGGTCATTGTGATAAAGATATTGAAAATGCAGTGATTGAAACTGCAAAAAAAGGTTTATCTTTTGGAGCTCCTACAATTCTTGAAACACAACTAGCAAATGAAATTGTTGATATGTTTGATAATATAGATAAAGTTAGATTTGTTAGCTCAGGAACTGAGGCTGTAATGTCTGCAATTAGACTAGCACGTGGAGTTACAGGAAAAAATGATATTATAAAATTTGAGGGTTGTTATCATGGACACTCTGATTCACTTTTAGTACAAGCTGGTTCTGGAATGGCAACATTTGGAAGCCCAAGTAGTCCTGGAGTTCCAGCTGATTTAACAAAACATACTTTAATTTGCGAATATAATAATATTGAAAATCTAAAAAAATGTTTTGCTGATAGTTCTGATATTGCTTGTATTATTATTGAGCCAATCGCTGGAAATATGGGATTAGTTCCAGCAGATGAAGAGTTTTTAAAAGCTTGTAGAGAGCTTTGTGATGCTAATAATACTCTATTGATTTTTGATGAAGTAATGTCAGGGTTTAGAGCTTCTTTAAAAGGTGCGAGTGGAATTTCAAAAATAAAAGCTGACATAATTACTTTTGGAAAGGTAATTGGTGCTGGAATGCCTGTTGGTGCATTTGCTGCAAATAAAAAAATAATGGGATATTTAAGTCCTGATGGAACTGTTTATCAAGCTGGAACTCTAAGTGGAAATCCTGTTGCAATGGCAGCTGGATTGGTGAGTTTACGAAAATTAAAAGCAAATCCTGAGATTTATGATGATTTAAGCGCTAAAGCTTTAAGGTTAGTAAATGGTTTAAAAGAAATAGCTACAAAAAATGATATTTCTTTGCAAGTGAATACAAGAGGAAGTATGTTTGGTTTTTTCTTTTGTGAAAAAGAACCTAAAAACTTTAAAGAAGTAGGTCTTTGTGATTTTAAAAGATTTGCAACATTTCATCATGAAATGTTAAAAAAAGGTTTTTATTTTGCTTGTTCACAATATGAAACTGGTTTTATTTGTACAAAAATTACAAATGAAGATATTGATGCTTGTCTTAATGCAGCATCAGAAATAATGAAAAAATTATAAAAAAAGGAATAAAAATGCCAACAATTAAAAATGTAGAATTAACAAAAAAAGCAAATATCTATTTTGATGGAAATGTTACAAGTAGAAGTTTTATAGACGAAAATGGTGTTAAAAAAACATTAGGAATTATGATGCCAGGAGAGTATACTTTTGGAACAAATGATGCTGAACATATGGAAATTATTGCAGGTCGTGTTGAAGTATTAATAGCTAGTGGTGATAGTAACTGGAAAACAATTGATGCTGGTGGATCTTTTGAAGTTCCTGCAAATTGTAGTTTTGACATAAAAGTATTAGAAATAACAGATTATTGTTGTACTTTTATAAATTAAATTGGGTTTATTAAATGGAAGATAACAACACGAATAAACCAAAACACCAAGATAAAATAGTTGCTCTTGATAGTTTATCTTTAGGTATTTCTATTGTTGCTGCTATTATCATAGGTTTTGGTATTGGTTATGGTTTAAAACAATTAACTGGATATACATGGACTTTATGGCTTGGTATTGCATGGGGAATTGCAGCCGCAATTGTAAATGTTTATAGAGCATATAAAAGAGCTCAAAAAGTGTATGAAGGTATGGAAAACGACCCAAGATATGCTTATCGAGCAAAATATGGAGATAAATCTTTTGATAAAGATGATGATGAAGATTAATCTAGAAATTCAAAAATTTGCAAAGGTCTTTATTCTTTTAGACTTTTGTATTATTTTGTATTATTTGTTTTTCCAAAATAAATTTTGGTTACTAAATACACAAGTTGCATTTATATCTTCTTTATTTATTATCATTGCCTCTTTTTTATCTTATAGAAAAAATATTCAAAATAGATTATCAAACCTTGATTTAAGCCAAATAAATGAGGGTGTTGATAGAGATAAAATTGATGAAATAGATGACCCATATGATTTATATACGCAATATAAAGAGATACCAGAAGATGAGTTAACTACTGAAAAAATTAAAGAGATAATTAATGATGAAAAATCAAAAGTAAAAAGAAATTCTTTTAAAAATACAATTTTTTCAGCGAGTGGATTTTTGTCAATCTATAGAATTTTAGGTTATGGAATTTTAATATTTGGTTTTTTTGCTTTAAATAATAATAAAGTTTTTTTGCCAATTGCATTTATTATAGGATTAGGAATAGTTCCAATTGGAATTTTATTTTCAAAGCTTCTTGAAAAAAAGCTTTGAAAATTTAAAGAATTAAAGGTAAATCAATTGTTACCTTAGAATCATCATAAGTTATGATAAAAGAGTTTGTCTCTTTTATATTTAATGATGAAAAATCACTTTCTTCATTTGCTACAATCTCGACACTTATTAAAGAGTATTTTATATTATCGATTTTAATATACTCTCCAATTTTTAATAAAATAGAACAAGCTACATTATTTTTATTTTTAAAAACTTCAAAAACACTATTTAATGTTTTTATAAATGAACTTGCATCTAATTTAAATTCTGGAATTGATGGGTCATAATTTTTTGTAAAATTAATATTATTTTTTATTTTGCTTGTTGAAATTGCTAAATCAACTAAAGTAAAGATATTTGTTGTATTGATATTTTTAATGTTAAGTTTTGATTCTTTTTTCACCATAGCACTTTTATAAAGTTTCATATGTATTTCATCTTCATTTTCATAACTAATTGTTATTGCATAAAATGTATAGTTTTTAATTGTTAAATCAATATAAGAAGTTAATGCTCCAAAAGTTTTTGGAGCATACGTTAATGCTAAATCAAAAAGCTCTTTTTGTTTAATTCTATTTAACAAAAATTGAGCTTCAGAATTTGAATAAATTATTTTTGAGCTAGATGAAAAAGATAAAATAGGATTTAAATCTAATTCAACCCACTCTTCAAAAAAACTCATATAATTAACTTTCTACATAATTTTTAAGATTTTTACCAACTTTTGGATGCTTTAATTTCTTAATAGCACTAGATTCAATTTGTCTAACTCTTTCTCTTGTAACTGAAAGTTCTTTTCCAATTTCTTCTAGTGTTCTATCACTTGCATCTTCCATAAGACCAAATCTCATTCTAATAACTGCTTGTTCTCTCTCATTCAGTTGTCCTAATATTTGATCAATTTGATTTTGTAAATCTTCTTTCATAATATTATCAACAGGAGTTGGAGCTTTTTCATCTGGAACAAAATCTCCAAATTTACCATCATCATCGCTACCAATTGGGGCTTCAAGCGAAACAGGTTCTTTTGTGATCTTAATTACTTGTTTAACTTTATCAACAGGTAATCCAACTTCTTTTGCGATTTCATCAACATCAGGCTCTTTACCATTTTCTTGAATACCTTTTCTAATGATTTTATTAATTCTATTAATAGTTTCAATCATATGAATAGGAATTCTAATAGTTCTTGCTTGATCCGCAATCGCTCTTGAAATTGCTTGTCTAATCCACCATGTTGCATAAGTAGAGAATTTATAACCTTTTTTATATTCAAACTTATCAACAGCTTTCATAAGACCGATGTTTCCTTCTTGAATTAAGTCAAGGAATGGTAAACCTCTATTTGTATACCTTTTTGCAATAGATACAACAAGTCTAAGATTCGATTTTGCCATTCTTGTTTTAGAAGTATCAGTAATTTGTTTACCTCTTTTAATTTGTTCAAGAACATCTTTTAACTCTTCAGGTGCTAAATCAAATCCACCTTTTGAAGCTTCTTTAGTTTGGAAAAGTTTTTTAATTTCCATATAAGAAGAAACCATCGTAGCTTCTGGAACCATTGATGTAATTTGTGCTTTTGTTAAATTTACAATGTTATCTAAAATCTTTTTATGATTTTTTAATAATGTTTCATTAAATAAAGGCAATTTATACTCTAATCTTTTTAATTCACCATCAAAACCTGTATCAGATTTTAAAGCTGTTTCCATTGCTTTTACAATTTCAGTAATTAATTTAGAAGTTGGTCCTAAATCTAATAAAGCTTCTTTTAAAATTCTTTTTTTGAATGCAACTGCAAGATTAAAAGTCATTTGATCTGTTTCGTCATCTGATTTTGCAGTTTCTTTAGCAGCAAATTTAAGCCAATCTTTTTTTGCTTTTTCTAGTATTTTAAATGCTTCAATAATAGTTTGAGCTCTTTTATCAAGTTTTTTTAACTTTTTAGCACTAGTTTTTTCACTATCTTCTTCATCATCCAAAACTTCAGAATCTTCTTCTATAATTTCATCTTCAATTTCTTCTTCTTCTTCATTTTCAGAATCATCATCAAAATTTCTAAATAATTCTTTTACTTTTCTTTCTCTATTTACTAAAGGTTCTTTATATTCTAAAATGAAATCAATTAAGTAAGGTACATAACAAATAGCATCAAGAATAATATCTTCACCCATTTCAATTCTTTTAGAGATTTCAATCTCTTCTTCTTTAGTAAGTAATGGAATTTGTCCCATTTCTCTTAAATACATTCTAACAGGAGAATCTGATCTTGACCACTCAAGTAACTCTTTATTTTTCAATAAATCGTAAACATCATCTTCATTTTCAATTAACTTTTCTCTTAATTCTTTTCTTTTTTTAGCTTCTTCAGCATTCATTCTTTTTGCTTGTTCTTGAGAACTAATTACAGTTACATTGTATAACTGAATCAAAGCTAAAAGTTTTTTGATGTTTGGACCAGAAGGTGCTTTTGGAAAGATTTTAATAATTTTTTCATAAGTAAGTACTGATTCTTTGTACTCTTTTACTAATTGCTCAATAGTTTTATTTATATCTTTTACACTCATGTTTTTAGGGAATCCTCTTTTTAAGATGGTCGGATATTATATCCAAATTAGTTAAACAATTGATTAAAAACAAAAATTTAAACAAAAATTACTGTAAAATTAGTTAAAATGCATTTTTTTGAAAATATTTATTTAATGAATTTTAAAATTTATTAAATTCAAGGACATATAATATGAATAAAATTACTGGAAAAGTATGGAATTTTGGCGCTAATATAGATACAGATATTATTATTGCAGCGAGATATTTAAATAGTTCAGATCCTGAACATTTAGCAAAATATGTTATGGAAGATGCAGATCCGGAGTTTCCTAAAAAGTTACAAAGAGGCGATATTATAGTTGCGGGTGAAAATTTTGGATGTGGTTCAAGTAGAGAACACGCACCAATCGCATTAAAAGCTGCTGGAGTTGCTGCTGTTGTTGCACCATCATTTGCAAGAATTTTCTATAGAAATGCTTTTAATATGGGATTACCAATATTTGAATTACCAGAGTCTTTAGAAATTAAAGAAGGTGAGGAAATTTCTATTGATTTAGATAATGGAAAAATTACAAATAATACTACAAATAAAACTTATGATTTTATTGCAATTCCGCCATTTATGCAAGAATTAATTGCAGCTGGTGGATTAATAAATTATGCAAAAGCTGAAATGGGAAGAGGAAATAAATAATGAAAAACTATAGAATATCAGTAATCAAAGGTGATGGAATTGGTCCTGAAATTGTTGATGAAGCAATAAAAGTATTAAATGCTGTTTCTAAAAAATGTGGTTTTGAATTATCTTATAAAGAATATTTAATGGGTGGTATCGCTATTGATACAACAGGTGTTCCACTTCCACAAAAGACAGTTGATGGTGTTTTAGATTCTGATGCTTGTCTATTTGGTTCTATTGGTGGAGAGAAATGGGATACATTACCAAGAGAATTAAGACCTGAAACTGGACTTTTAAAGTTTAGAGAAGAAATGGGTGTTTATGCAAATTTAAGACCTGCTATTGTTTATGATGAATTAGTTAATGCATCTACTTTAAAACCTGAAGTAATTCAAGGTTGTGACATTATGGTAGTACGTGAGCTTATTGGTGGAATTTATTTTGGTCAGCCAAGAGCAAATGATGGATTTAAAGCTTATAATACAATGGTTTATACAAAACCAGAAATTATAAGAATTGGTAAACAAGCATTTGAACTTGCAATGAAAAGAGATAAAAGAGTTTGTTCTGTTGATAAAGCAAATGTTTTAGAAGTTTCTCAACTTTGGAGAGATACTATGAATGAATTATCAAAAGATTATCCAGAAGTTACACTTTCTCATATGTATGTGGATAATGCAGCTATGCAACTTGTAAGAAATCCAAAACAATTTGATGTTATTGTAACTGGAAATATTTTTGGAGATATTTTATCTGATACAGCTTCAATGGTTGTTGGTTCTATTGGATTGTTACCATCAGCTTCAACAGGAGATAAAACAGCAATTTACGAACCAATTCACGGTTCAGCTCCTGATATAGCAGGAATGGGAATAGCAAATCCAATTGCAACAATTTTAAGTGCTTCTATGATGTTAAAATATTCTTTTAATGAAGTAACAGCATCTGATATGATAGAAAATGCAATAAAAGCCGCATTAAAAGATGGATATAGAACAAAAGACTTAGCTTCGTTTGATGCTAAAGAAGTTTTAAATACTACACAAATGGGCGATTTAATCGTTAAATATATAAACAAATAGTAAAAGAAGCTATATGCTTCTTTTACCATCTTTAAATATAATTAATATTTTCTATGATAGTATTAATCCAAAAATTGGATGATAATATGAATAAAAAATATAGATTAATTACAAGAAGTGATATGGATGGTTTAGTATGTGGAACTTTACTTACATATTTAGACATTATTGATGAAATTATATTTGTTCACCCAAAAGATATGCAAGATGGAAAAATTGCTGTTACTTCAAATGATATTACTACAAATCTTCCTTATGTTGATGGTGTTTATTTAGCTTTTGATCATCATTATTCTGAAACATTAAGAAATGAAAAAAAAGATAATCATATTATAAATCCAAATGCTCCAAGTGCTGCACAAGTTGTTTATGATTATTATGATGGTGATAATGTTTTTCCTGGATATTTTACAAGTATGATGAATGGAGCAAATAAAGCAGATAGTGCTGATTTTATTGAGGATGATATTTTAAATCCAAGAGCTTGGGCATTATTGAGTTTCTTAATGGATTCAAGAACGGGACTTGGAAGATTTAAAGATTTTAGAATTTCAAATTATCAACTTATGATGGACTTAATTAAATATTGTGCAAAACATAATATTGATCAAATATTTGAACTCCCTGATATAAAAGAGAGGGTAGAATTATATTTTAAATATGAAAATGAATTTAAAGAACAATTGAAAAAAGTTACAATAATTAAAGATAATTTATTAATAATTGATTATAGATATGAAGAAGTTATCTATCCTGGTAATAGATTTATGATTTATGCTATGTATCCAGAACAAAATATTTCAATTCATATTATGTGGGCAAAAGATAAAGAAAAGGTAGCTTTTAGTGTTGGAAAATCAATAATTAATAAAACTTCAAAAATAAATGTAGGTGAATTAATGCTTAAATATGGTGGTGGCGGTCATGAAGCAGCTGGTGGATGTCAGATTGATATAAATGATTCAGTTAATGTTTTAGAAGAGTTAACTAAACAAATTAATCTAGATAATTAAAAGAAGCTGTTAAAGCTTCTTTTTTAAGTTTTGATAAAATTCTTTAAAAGAGGGTAAATTTAAATTTGCAACTCTTTGTTTTTTACCCCACATTGGTTCCGGAAAATATGAATCTTCTTCGAACCTTGCCATAATATGAAAATGTACATGAGGAACATAATTTCCAAAAGATGCAATATTTATTTTTTTTGGTTTAAAATAATCTAACATCTCTTTTTCAATTATGTCTAAGTATTTAAATATTTCTTGTTTTGTTTCATTATTACATTGTGAAAATTCTTTTATATTTTCAATTGTAAATATTTTTAACCAAGGTATTTCCGAATTTTCTATTTCAATTTTTATTAAGTCATTCTTGTAAATTAAAGACAAAAGGAATCCTTTAAATATTTTTATATTTTGAAATATTACTATAATTTTTATTAAACACAATATTTAAAGTATATTCAACTAGCTTTAAGTAAAAATTAATTATAATCCAACTCCATTTTTTCAACCACAGAAGAAGTTTTTATAAAATATTTTTATTTTATAAAGAGTTGGTTAAAGCTTAAAAATAAAATATTTTTATTTACTAATGCTTTTTCCTGTTGATTAATTGGCAATAACACAAATGAAAGAGGAGACAGGCTTATGAAAGTAAGAGCTTCAGTAAAGAAAATGTGTGACAAATGCAAAATTGTCAAAAGAAGCGGAATCGTTAGAGTAATCTGCGAAACTAAAAAACACAAACAAAGACAAGGATAAGACACATGGCAAGAATCGCAGGTGTTGATTTACCAAATAAAAAGAGAATGGAATATGCGTTAACGTATATTTTCGGAATCGGATTACATAATTCTAGATTAATTTTAGATGCTGTTGGAATTGATTTCAATAAAAGAGCTTTTGAATTAACAGAAGACGAAGCGGCAATTATCAGAAAAGAAATCCAAGACAACTATTTGGTTGAGGGTGATTTAAGAAAAAAAGTTGCTATGGATATTAAAGCTTTAATGGATTTAGGTTCATATAGAGGGTTAAGACATAGAAAAGGTTTACCTTGTAGAGGGCAAAAGACTAAAACTAATGCTAGAACAAGAAAAGGTAAAAAGAAAACTGTTGGTGCAGCAACTAAATAAGGGATTGTA
Organism: Aliarcobacter sp.; assembly: GCA_028703945.1. Taxonomy (GTDB): domain Bacteria; phylum Campylobacterota; class Campylobacteria; order Campylobacterales; family Arcobacteraceae; genus Aliarcobacter. The sequence continues at coordinate 31,859 of JAQVLW010000004.1, forward strand.
GATGGCAAAAAGAAAAGTTACTAGAAAAAAAATTGTAAGAAAAAATATTGCTGACGGTATCGTACATATTGCTGCAAGTTTTAATAATACAATGGTTACAGTTACGGATAATGCAGGAAACGCAATCGCATGGTCAAGTGCTGGAAATTTAGGATTTAAAGGTTCTAAAAAATCAACTCCATTTGCAGCGCAAGCAGCTGTTGAAGATGCAATGGCTAAAGCAATGGAACACGGAATCAAAAATGTTGGGATTAAAATTCAAGGACCAGGTTCAGGTAGAGATACAGCTGTTAAAGCAGTTGGAGCTATGGATGGAGTTAGAGTTACTTGGTTAAAAGATGTTACACCATTACCACATAATGGTTGTAGACCTCCTAAAAGAAGAAGAGTGTAAGGAGTAAATAATGGCAAGATATAGAGGACCAGTAGAAAAAATCGAAAGAAGACTTGATGCGGATCTTGGACTTAAGGGTGAGAGAAGATTATCAGGTAAAAGTGCTTTAGAAAAAAGACCATTTGCACCAGGACAACATGGACAAAGAAGAGCTAAAATTTCTGAGTATGGTTTACAATTAAGAGAAAAGCAAAAAGCTAAATTTATGTATGGTGTTTCTGAAAAACAATTTAGAAAATACTTCACTGAAGCGGCAAGAAGAGAAGGTAATACAGGGGCTAACCTTATTACATTAATTGAACAAAGACTAGATAATGTTGTATTTAGAATGGGATTTGCTACAACGAGAGCAAATGCTAGACAATTTACAACTCATGGACACATTTTAGTTGATGGGAAAAAAGTTGATATTCCTTCATTTATAGTAAAAGCTGGACAAAAAATTGAAATTAAAGAAAAATCAAAAACTAATCCTCAAGTTGTAAGAGCATTAGAATTAACAAATCAAACAGGAATGGTTGATTGGGTTAATGTTGATAAAGAAAAAGTATTTGGAATTTTCACGAGAATACCAGCTAGAGAAGAAGTTGTTATTCCTGTTGAAGAGAGATTAATCGTAGAGTTATATTCTAAATAATAAGTAAAAGGTAGTTAATGAAAAAATTTGCAGAAACACCGTTTTTACCAACTGAAGTTGAAATAGAGGCTATCAGTGATAATGAAGCTAAAATATCAGCATATCCATTTGAAGATGGTTTTGCAATTACTTTAGCACACCCTTTAAGAAGACTTTTATTAAGTTCTTCAGTTGGTTATGCACCAATTGCAGTAAAAATAGAAGGTGCTTCACATGAGTTTGACTCATTAAGAGGTATGTTAGAAGATATAGCTATTTTTGTTATAAATTTAAAGAATATTAAGTTTAAAATAAATGGCGATAAAGAACAAGTTGTAGTTGAGTATTCTTTCAATGGACCAAGAGAAATTAAAGGTGAAGACCTTATTAACTCTGATGTTGAGATTGTATCAAAAGATGCTCATTTAGCAACAATTAATAGCGATTGTAATTTAACTTTTTCTGTAATTATTCAAAGAGGTATAGGATATATGCCTTCTGAAGATATTAGAGATATGGTTAGTTCTGATTATATTCCTATTGATGCATTTTTTACACCAGTTAAAAAAGTGGTTTATGATATTGAAAAAATGTTAGTTGAAGATAATCCTAACTTTGAAAAAGCTGTGTTTACTATACAAACTAATGGACAAATTTCTCCAATTACTGCTTTTAAAGAAGCTGTATCAGTTATGTATGCGCAAATGTCAGTTTTTAACAAAGTTTTTGATTTATCAGAAGTAACAGTAAGTGAGAGTGGTGAAGAGCCATTAGAGCTTAAAGAATTAGTTCAAAAAATTGATGATTTAAATTTAAGTGCAAGAAGTTTTAACTCTTTAGATAGAGCTGGACTTAAATTCTTAGGTGAATTAGTACTTATGAGTGAAGTTGAAGTTAAAAATATTAAAAATCTTGGGAAAAAATCTTATGATGAAATCGCAGAGAAATTAGAATCTCTAGGTTACCCAGTTGAAAATACACTTCCAGAAAATGTTGCTTCTACATTAAGAAGAAAATTAGAGCAACTAAAAGCATAATTAAGGGTTTAATATGAGACATAAGCATGGATATAGAAAGTTAAGTAGAACTTCTTCTCATAGAAAAGCATTGTTAAAAAATATGGCAATTGCGATTATCGAAAGAGAAAAAATCGAAACAACTGTACCTAAAGCAAAAGAATTAAAAAGATATATTGAAAAATTAGTAACTGTTGCAAGAGACGCTGATTTAAATACACATAGATATGTATTTGCAGCTTTACAAAGTAAAGAAGCTACTAAAAAATTAATTAATGAAATTGCACCAAAATACCTAGGTAGAAATGGTGGATATACTTCAATAATTAAAACAAGAATTAGAAGAGGTGATGCTACACCGATGGCATTCATTTCTTTTGTATAATAAGAAATAAGTAATTATTTTTAAGGGATAGAAGATTTTCTTCTATCCCTTTTTTATTATTTTAATAATAAAAAGCAACTTACAAAAAACTCATTTTATAACCTACATTTAATCATATTTTAGATAAAATCCAGCGTAATATTACAATTGTAAAATCATAGGAGAACCGATTGATAACTCTAAAAGAAGCACTAAGTTTAGCTAGTGATGATATAATAAAATTAAGAGATGATTTAAATCAAAAAATAAGAGAAAACAACATAGGTGCCTATGTTGAACAACTAACTTCAACAGATATTTCAACTTCAGGAATGGGTATTCCAATAGCTATTAAAGATAATATAAATGTAAAAAATTGGGAAATTACTTGTTCTAGTAATATTTTAAAAGGTTATATTTCACCATATAATGCAACTGTAATTAATAATTTAGAAAAAGCTGGTTTATCTCCATTTGGTAGAACAAATATGGATGAATTTGCAATGGGAAGTTCAACTGAATCTTCTTGTTATGGAAAAACATTAAATCCAATTGATAATGAAAAAGTTCCAGGAGGAAGTAGTGGTGGTTCAGCTGCTGCTGTTGCTGCTGGAATTGCTATTGCTGCACTTGGAACTGATACAGGTGGAAGTATTAGACAACCAGCTGCTTATTGTGGTTGTGTTGGAATGAAACCAACTTATGGAAGAGTTTCAAGATATGGAATAACTGCTTATTCTTCATCTTTAGATCAATGTGGACCAATAACTCAAAATGTAGAAGATGCTGCTATTTTATATGACATTATAAGTGGATATGATCCATTGGATTCAACTTCTGCAAATGTAGATTACGAAGCGGTTACTCCAAAACTTAATCCAAATAAAAAATTAACAATTGCAGTTATTGATAACTTTGTATCACAAGCAAGTCCTGCTATTCAAAAAGGTTTTGAAAAAGCTGTTAAGGCTTTAGAAAATGCAGGACACAAAATAATTCATAAAAATATGTTAGATACACAAAAAATAGTTTCAACTTATTATATCGTGGCAACTGCTGAAGCATCTGCAAACTTAGCAAGATTTGATGGTGTTAGATTTGGAAATAGAAAAGGTGACGCTGGACTTAAAGATATGTATCTTCAAACAAAATCTCAAGGGTTTGGATCAGAAGTACAAAAAAGAATTATGTTAGGTTCTTTTGTATTAAGTTCTGGATATTATGATGCATATTATATAAAAGCTCAAAAAGTTAGACATTTAATAAAAAATGAATATTCTGCTATTTTTGCTGAAGCTGATTTAATTTTATCTCCAGTTGCTCCTACAACTGCTCCAAAATTCGGTTCATTTAAAACTTCTTTAGAGATGTATTTAAGTGATATTTATACAATTTCTATAAATCTTGCAGGACTTCCTGCTATTTCGTTGCCTGTTGATAAAGATGAAGATGGAATGCCAGTTGGTCTTCAATTTATTGCAAATGCGTATGATGAACAGACATTATTTGACGGTGCTTTATCTTTAGAAAAAGCTATTAATTATATTAAATAAATATTAACTAGGATTAAAAATGAGAATTAGAAAAAGAGCGTTAACTTTCGAAGATGTTTTGTTGGTACCTGCAAAATCAGAAGTATTACCAAGAGATGTTTCAATTAAAACTAAATTAACTAAAAAAATTGATTTAAATATTCCTTTTGTAAGTGCAGCTATGGATACAGTAACTGAATATGAAGCTGCCATTGCAATGGCAAGACTTGGTGGAATTGGAATAATTCATAAAAATATGGATATTGAAACTCAAGTTTTACAATGTAAAAAAGTTAAAAAATCTGAATCAGGAATGATTATAGATCCAATTACAGTTAAACCTGATCAAACACTTCAAGATGCTGAAGATATTATGGCTTCATATAAAATCTCTGGAGTTCCTGTTGTTGATGATAACAATATTTTAGTTGGTATTTTAACAAATAGAGATATGAGATTTACAAAAGATTTTACTCAAAAAGCTATTGATAAAATGACTGTAATGCCACTTGTGACTGCAAAAGAAGGAACAACTTTAGAAGAAGCTGCTGATGTTATGCATGCAAATAAAATCGAAAAATTACCAATTGTTGATTCTAATAATAAGTTAATTGGTTTAATTACAATTAAAGATATTAATAAAAAAAGAGAACATCCAAATGCTAATAAAGATGAATTTGGAAGATTAAGAGTAGGAGCTGCTATTGGTGTTGGGCAACTTGATCGTGCAAGAGCATTAGTTGCAGTTGGTGTTGATGTTTTGGTTTTAGATTCAGCTCATGGTCATTCAAGAGGTATTTTAGATACAGTTAAAGCTATAAAAGCTGAAATGGATGTTCAAATTATTGCTGGAAACGTAGCAACAGCAGAAGCAACAGCAGATTTAATTGCTTGTGGAGCAGATGCTGTAAAAGTTGGAATTGGACCTGGAAGTATCTGTACAACTAGAATCGTTGCAGGTGTTGGTGTTCCTCAAATTTCTGCTATTGATGAGTGTGCAGCTGAAGGTGCAAAAACTGGAACTCCAATCATTGCTGATGGTGGAATCAAATATTCTGGTGATGTTGCAAAAGCTTTAGCTGTAGGGGCTAGTTGTGTTATGATGGGAAGTGCATTAGCAGGAACGGAAGAAAGTCCTGGTGAAGTTGTTTTATCTCATGGTAGAAAATTTAAAACATACAGAGGTATGGGTTCAATTGGAGCAATGACAAAAGGAAGTACTGATAGATATTTCCAAGAAGGAACAGCAGCTGACAAATTAGTACCTGAAGGAATTGAAGGTATGGTTCCATATAGAGGAACTATTTCTGATATTATTCATCAAATGGTTGGAGGATTAAGATCATCTATGGGTTATTTAGGTTCAAAAGATATTCCTACATTCCAAGCAACGGCTGAGTTTGTTGAAATTACAAGTGCAGGATTAAGAGAGTCTCATGTACATGATGTAACAATAACTAACGAAGCTCCAAACTACCATATCTAAAATATAAGAGATGATGTTCAAACATCATCTCTTTTTATTAAATTATTATTTCACCTTTTGGTGTATTTCTAACTTCATCTATTTTAAAGCAATCATTAGCAATATTTCTTGAACTTGTATCTTGATATTGACTTACAATTTTATGAATTGTTTTTAGTTCATCTTTTGAAAATAATAATTCATCATATTCTTCTTCCATTTTTATAAAATTTAATTCAATAAATTTTTCTTTTTCAACAACTTCAATATCTAAATAATCCAATAATTCTTGCATTAAAAAGATTCTTTCGTCATCTTCTTCTAAATCCTCTTCATTTGCAACTATATCAAAAAGTTCGCTAATTACCACAGGTTCAGGATGTCTTGCACCTTTTATATAAGTTTCATTAAATATCTTATTTGCACAAAATTTTTGATGATTAAAATCCATTAAAAAAAGCATAATTGCTACTTTTTTATCATTCAATTGTTTTACTTGTTTGTGTAGCATATATAAAATTACATTTGCTACTTTTGTCATGTCTATGTTCAAGATTTTCCTTTATTTTATTGTTTGAAGTATACTGTATCTATATTAATTCACTCAACAGTTTTCATCAAAATATCTCTATAATGATTTAACTCTTTCATTTTTACATCATCACCATTATTTATATCTGGATGATATTTATGTGCTAATTCTTTATATCTTTTTTTTATCTCTTCTTTTGTGGGTGTGTGATTAAATCCAAAAAAATCTTTTGCTTTTTGAACTTCATCAACTCTTGGAGCATTTGCAAAACCTTTAAAATCAGATTGATTAAAATTTCTAAATTCATTAAAATTGAAATTTTGTCCATTTTGAAATTGAGAACTATCAAATTTAAAACTAAAACTATTTGCTCTCATTTTTTTCTTTAAGTTATAAATTAAAAAACCAATAATTACAAAGAAAATTCCTACTATCATCAAAAAAGTTCCAAAATTTGTAAATATTAAGTAAAAAATAAAAAATAAAATAGCTAATCTAACTAATCTATTAAAAATATAAATAATTGTATTACTGTACATAAAAACTATCCTTTTAAATAAAGGGTGCATTATATAATTGTTTAGTGAATAAGTAAATTAAGGAATTATAAAACCTTAATAAAGAAGTTTCTATCCAAAAAGAGTTATCATGATTTAACATCTCCTTTGAGATATTAAATCATATAATTCTATTAATATTTTAGGATTGATTATAGTGCGTGGTGTTGAGTATGCTCTTCTTCCCCCTCTGCAAATTTAAAAAATTTAACATAAGCCTCAATATATTCTCTTCCAGCTTTGACATCGTTAACATCATAATCTTTCAAGGCAAGAACACGCTCAAATTTTTTATTAAGCTCGAAAGATTTTTCTTTTTCTATCATATTTTTTAAAGGTGAGAGATTCCCAACCTCAATACTTTTATCCGCCGCTAATACTTTTTTATCAATAGTTGTTCCCGATTCTTTTAAACCTGTAAATGGTGCATTTTCTGCTATTCTATGGACTCTAACTAACGTTTCAAGAAAAAGTTTTTCAGCCACTACTTTTGCCTCTGGACTTAAATCTCTAACTTTCATACTATCTTTAAATACATTCTTAATTTCATTTTCATCTTTTAGTTGAACCCACTTCAACGCATAGTTGACATTATTGTTTTCCATTGCTTTCTTTCCATCAGCTACAGTTGGTCCATCCATCGTATCACAATGAGCACTAACTGAAGTAGGTACAATAGCCATAATACCTATTGCTGTTGCAATGCTTAATATTATTTTTTTCATTTTTCTTATTCCTTTAAATATTTTTCAAAAATTGAAATTATTAATTAACACATTTTTTATTTTAAGTTTTTAATAATTATTTATGAAGTTTCAGTCTAATTTAACTGATAAAAAAAGTCATTGATTAAAATCAAGTTTGCTTCTTGGCTAAGTTTTCGCAATGGTACCAAAAGCAACACACGCCTTAAATATAGGATAACGTTAAGATGTGGCAAAAGATTTAGGAATATCTCTTGCTACATTTTATAGATAGATTTCTGATAGATAATATTAAATTATTTAAATTTTTATAAAAAATGTTTTAAACCAGAATATCCTATATAAAGACCTAAACATAAAATAAGTCCTCCAGAAAAATATGGTGCTTTTTTTACAATATTTCCAAATCCAGTAAACTTTTTTGACATATATTTAGTACTTAATGCAGCAATTACACCAGTTGCAACAAGAGTTAATGCAAGACCTATACTGAAACCTAAAACTAAAGTAGCACCCATTGCTACTTTTTTAAGTTGTAAGCAAAGTAAAAGTACTGTAATTGTTGCAGGACAAGGAATAAGACCTCCTGTTAAACCAAAAAGTAGTACTTGTGTATTTGTAACTTCTTTATTTACAAATCGTTTTTTTATGTCATTTGCATGGGCTAATTCATGGGCATCTTGATATTCAGTAGAATCAATATCTAATCCTTCATGTAAATGTTCATGAGAGTGTTCTTTAAATTCAATTTGATGAGTATATATTTCATTATTATTAGTAATAAAAATTACTGCTTCAAATTCATGTGGTTCTGGAATTTCATCAATTGACTCTAAAAAACCATCTTTTTTTACAAATAAGAATTTTTGTGTTTCATTATTATCTCTTTTAGTTTTAACAGTAAACATAGCTTCTTCTAATTTTATTTCATTAGAAATTAATCTAAATTTTGGAGCTTGTCCTTCTTCAAATATTGAAAGATTAATAGCTCCAACTTCTGTTTCAATTCTAAAATCTTCACTATGATGATGGTGATTATCATCATGATGTTCATTGTCGTGGGTACAGCAGTGTTGATTTTTATATGTTTGTCTAATCATCCATAAAGCAATACTTAAAATAATAATAGCCGATATAATTTGTAAATAAGGCTCTATTACTTCATTACTATATGCTGCACCAAAATATAATCCTGCTAACGCAATAATCCAAACAACAGCTGTATGTGAAATAGTTGCTGCTACTCCTAACATAATTGCTTGCCAAACCGTACCTTTTATTGCAATAATAAAAGAAGCCATCATTGTTTTAGAATGACCTGGTTCTAGTCCATGTAAAGCACCTAACATAATAGCACTAATCATTAAAAGCCAAATATTAGCGCCCTGTGTAATAAGTGTAGTTATATCCATTTTTTATTCCTTATAAATATTTTGTAATTTGTTTAAATTCATCCAATATTTCATTGGAATTTAAACTGCCATCTTTTACTGCATCATCTAAACAATGATTAATATGATCATGTATTAAAATCTTTTTTGCATTACTTATTGCTTTTTCAACAGCATGTAATTGTTGAGCAATTTCCGAACATGAACGCTCTTCTTCAATCATAGTAATAACACTTTTTAAATGCCCATTAGCTCTTTTTAATCGTTTTGATATATCATTATGTGATGTATGTTTTGACATCTTTTTATCCTATATAGGGGGATGTGAAATACTACAGAATAGTTAATTAATATATACTTATTACCTATAATTTTAAATTGTCAAGTCAATCTTGACAGTTTTTATATAAAATTCCAAAAAATATTAAATAGGATGTTTATTTGAAATCACCAAATGTAAAAGAACAAGCAGCAAAATTATCAGTATATTCCAATACAGCATTAGTTATTGGAAAACTCTCTATTGGATTAGCAATAGGTTCAGTAGGAGTTATTTCTGAAGGTATTCACTCTTCATTGGATTTATTAGCTGCAATTATTGCTTTTTTTGCAGTACGACAAGCTTCTCATCCTGCGGATAAAAAACATAAATATGGTCATGGTAAAATAGAAAATATTTCAGGAACTATTGAGGGTATATTAATTTTAATAGCAGCTATTTGGATAGCTGTTGAAGCAATTCAAAAATTTTTTAATCCTCATGCAGTTGAATTTATAGGTTGGGGAGTTGCTATTATGGCAGTTTCTTCAATTGTTAATTTCTTTATTTCAAGACATCTTCAAAAAGTTGGTGAAGAGACAGATTCTATTGCTCTTAAAGCAGATGCAATGCATTTAAAAACAGATGTATATACTTCATTAGGTGTAATGCTTGGTTTATTTGGTATGTATCTTACTGGTTGGCAATGGCTTGATCCAGTAGCTGCAATTGGGGTTGCAATGTTAATAATGTATGCTGCATGGGAATTAATAACAGAATCTTTTGCGCCACTATTGGATGCAAGTTTATCAGAAGAAGATGAGCAAGAAATTATAACAAGAATTGAAAATCATCAAGAACATTTTATTGACTTTCATGATCTTAGAACAAGAAAAGCAGGTTCAGAACGACATATAGATTTTCATTTAACTGTTTGTAAATATCATACAATAGATCATGCTCACTCTCTTGCTGATAAAATTGAAGATGATATACAAATTTTATTTAAAGAAAGTAGCATTTTAATTCATCATGAACCTTGTGATGATGTGTGTGATAGTTGTCAAAAATCTTGTAAAGTCCAAATTAATTAATAAGAAAAAAATGGGGGGGATGTAAAATTAATAATTTCTTAATTAAACGATTTGATAATAGTAGTTTTAGTTGTTGATTTTTTTAATTCTATAACCTTCTTTGGAAATGGTAAACTTATTTTTTTCTTATTGATTATAATATCTGTAATAATAATCTTTATATATAACTACTGCATGGTTATTTATGAATGGTTAAATGATAAAAATTATATTCAATTAAAGTAGGAATTATGAAAAATCAATCAATCTGGAAAAAATTAAAATTTGCATGCAATGGAATTATTTATGCATTAAAAAATGAACATAATATGCAACGCCATTTAATTTCAGCTGTAATAGTATTATGTCTGTTCTTTTTTCTTAAAATCTCTATCTTATGGTGGGCTTTAATAATTTTGTGTATTGGATTGGTTATTGCTGCAGAATTACTTAACTCAGCAATTGAAACTTTAATTGATTATTTACATCCAGAAATACATGAAAAAATTGGTCATGTTAAAGATATGCTTGCTGGAATGGTTTTAGTTTTAAGTATAACCGCTTTAATAATTGGATTGTTGGCCATTATATCATCAATAATTTTTTGATTATTTTATTATAAATTGAATCTAACTATCTTGATACAACACAATTTACTAAAGAGTATAATGATATAGATTTAACTTAATCTAATAAATCTTATCATATGATTATATGTTCATATATTAATAATAAAGGAAATCTATGTCTATAGATTGTTGTGACCATTCCAAAGAAGTAGAAAAAGTAAAAAAAGTTTTAATTTGTGATGAAACTTTATACGATGTTGCTGAACTTTTTAAAGCTTTTGCAGATACAACTAGAATAAAAATAATTGCCGTATTAAAAGAAGAAGAGTTATGTGTTGGAGCTATTAGTGAACTTATAAATGTTAGTCAATCTGCAGTTTCTCATCAACTAAGAGTTTTGAAAAATTCAAAAATTGTAAAACCAAGAAGAGTTGGGAAGCAAATATTTTATTCATTAGATGATGAACATATTAAAAAAATATATGATGTGGGATTAGAACATATCACTAAAGGATAATTATGAAAAGTGTAAAACTTAAAAATCTTGATTGTGCAAATTGTGCTTTAAAGATTGAAAAAAAATTAAATGAATTAGATGAATTAAATAATGTAAGTTTAAATTTCTCAACTGCAACTTTGAGTTTTGAAAAAAATGTAAAATATGATGTATTAGAAAAAATTGAAAAAGAGATTCAAAAAATTGAGAAAGATGTAGTTATTATAAAAGATGAAGAAAAAATACAAAAAACTTTTTGGCAACTTTTAAATAAAAAACTTTTATTGATTACTATTGTTTCTATTGCTTTAACTTACATCTCTTATAACTATGCAACTAATAAAGAGTTTCAAATAGCTTTATATTTAGTAGCTTATTTCTTAGTTGGTTGGGATGTTGTATATAAAGCGGTTAAAAACTTAATTCATGGAAAAGTTTTTGATGAACACTTTTTAATGAGTATAGCAACCATTGGGGCATTTTCTTTAAATGATTTTGTTGAGGGTATATCTGTAATGATTTTCTACCAAATAGGAGAAATGTTTCAAGCAGTTGCTGTTAATAATTCAAGAGATAATATAAATGCATTACTTGATATTAAACCTGAATTTGCAAATATTAAAGTTGGTGAAACTATTGTTCAAAAAGCACCTGAAGATGTAAAACTAGATGATATTATTTTGATTAAAGTAGGAGAAAAAGTTCCTGTTGATGGTGTTCTTATCTCAAAAACTTGTTCATTTGATACAAGTGCTATTACTGGAGAATTTAAACCTAAAACAATAAATGAAAATGAACAAATTTTAAGTGGATTTATCAATACCTCAAATGCTTCATATGTAAAAGCAACTTCTTTGTATAAGGATTCAACAGTTGCAAAAATTATTGAACTTATAAATAACGCATCTTCGACAAAAGCAAAAGCTGAAAAGTTTATAACTAAATTTGCAGCAGTTTATACTCCAATTGTAGTTATTCTTGCAGTTCTTTTGACAATAATACCTCCTTTATTAATTGAAGGAGCAATATTTAAAGATTGGTTTGAAAGAGCATTGATATTTTTAGTTATCTCTTGCCCTTGCGCTCTTATTGTATCAGTTCCTTTATCATTTTTTAGTGCAATTGGCGCAATTTCAAAAAGAGGCGTTTTAGTAAAAGGTGCAAATTATATTGAAAAATTAACTGAAATTAGAAATATAGTATTTGATAAAACAGGAACTCTTACTTATGGAGTTTTTGAAGTTACTGATATTCAGAGTATTGACTTAAATAAAGATGAACTTTTGAAATATGCTGCATATGCGGAAAGTTTTTCAACTCATCCTATTGGGAAGTCAATTCTAAAAGCATTTGGAAAACCAATTGATTCAAAACTTATAACAAAACATGAAGAGTTAAGTGGATTAGGAATTATTGCAACGATTGATAATAAAGAAATTTTAATAGGAAATAAAAAACTTCTTATAAAATTTAATGTACAAATTGATGATATAGAAGAAAAACTAAGTGCCATTTTTATAGCTATTGATAATAAATTTGCTGGATATATTGTTGTAAATGATATTATTAAAGTTGAAGCAAAAGATGTTATTTCTAAACTTAAAGAATTAGATATTTCTAAAACTTATATGTTAACAGGAGATAAAAAAGAAGTTGCTTTAAATGTTGGTAATACATTAGGAATTGATGTAATAAAATATGAACTTTTACCTCAAGAAAAATTAACTTATTTTGAGCAAATAAAAAAAGAGACTAATCAAGTAACAGCATTTGTTGGAGATGGAATCAATGATGCTCCTACCTTGGCAAATGCTGATGTTAGTTTTGCAATGGGTGGAATGGGAAGTGATTTAGCAGTAAAATCTGCTGATATTATTCTTTTGAATGATAATATACAATCTATTGTTGATGCTATAAAAATTGCTAAAAAAACTAAAACAATTGTTTATCAAAATATTGTTTTTATTATGATTGTAAAAGTTGGTTTTCTTGTTCTTGGTGCAGGAGCAATCATTGGTATGAAAGAAGCAATTTTTGCAGATGTTGGTGTGGCTTTACTTGCTATTTTTAATTCTATGAGAATTTTAAATACTATAAAACAGTAATTAAAATCAATATTATAAGTATAAATAATAGATAAATTATTCAAATTTCTTTTAATAATTGTAATGATAGAATGCGGAAATTTTATACAAGAAGAGTTTATTTATGCAAGAGTTAGATAGTCAATTTGAAATAGAAGAATCAGAGATTTCTCAAAAAGATAAGAAAAAAGCAACTACAAGTATTTGGGTAAGTGCTTTTGTAAATTTATGTTTAGCAATAGTTCAGATAATCATAGGTATTTTTTCACATTCTCAAGGTTTAGTGGCAGACGGTATTCACTCATTATCTGATTTAGGAGCTGATTTTGTAGCTTTAGTTGCAACATGGAAAAGTAAACAAGCAGCAGATACAACTTATCATTATGGATATAAACGTTATGAAAATTTAGCTTCTTTGATATTGGGAGCATTACTTTTAGTTGTTGGTATTGGTATGTTATGGTCAGCTGTTCAAAAACTTCAAAATCCAGAATCAATCCCAACTGTTCAAATAATAGCTTTATGGGCTGCTTTAGGCGCTTTAATTGCAAAAGAGTTGCTTTTTAGATATATGCTGGCAATTGCTAAACTTGTGAAATCAAGTATGTTAATTGCAAATGCTTGGCATGCTCGTTCTGATGCAGCTTCATCATTAATTGTTGCTATTGGTATTCTTGGAAATATTTTAGGATACTCAATTTTAGATCCTATTGCTGCACTTATTGTTGGATTTGTAGTTGGTAAAATGGGTTGGAAATTTATGTGGGATGCAACTCAAGATTTATTAGATAGATCAGTAAGTCATGAAGAAGTTGTATCAATAGGAAAAGAGATAGGTGAAACTGAAGGTGTAATTAGATTTCATGAATTAAAAACAAGAAAAACAGGAGATATGATTCTTGCAGATGTTCATTTAGAAATAGACGCAACAATAACAGTTGCACAAGGACATGAGATTGCAAAAAGAGTAAAACAAAATGTTATGTCTAAACATCCAGTACTTTATATAATGGTTCATGTTGATCCTGTTTATATTGATTAATACTAAATAAGAATTATTTTGAATCTCTAAAGAAAATGTTCAGAAGAGGTTCGCGGCCTCTTCTAAAATTATAAAACAATAAAGATACTTAATAAGGAGAACAAAAACTTAATCTCTTTATTTGTAAGTTGATTATAAACGCATACAATAAACCAAATATTTACAAATAATATATAAAAAGTTAACAAGAAGAAATAATATAGAAAAATTATCAATTAAGTCTTATTTTTGGATTTAGTATGTATAAATTATATGAAATTAGTTAAAAATTAAATGATAAAAGATATTGATAATAATCAATAAACTTTAACAAATTATAAAGTACAATATTCAAAAAGATTGGAGAATCAAATGTTTCATATACCTAATGGTATGGAGTTAGTGATTATAGCTTTACTAATTTTAGTTTTATTTGGTGGTAAAAAGATACCAGAATTTGCAAAAGGTTTAGGCTCTGGAATTAAGAATTTCAAAAATGCTTTAAATGAACATGATGAAACTAATAAAACAGAAGAAGCAAAAACAACTACTTTAAAGGTTGATGAGAAAATTAGCTAGTTAAATTTCGAGTCGATGATTGGTGCTATTTATTATTTTGTATTGGAATGTATTCTTTAGGACTTATGGATTCATTTATGAAATAAAAAAAAGAGAAGTTTTAAACTTCTCTTTTTAAAAATAAGTATTTTCAGTCATATTTGTTATTTGAGTTAACATAGATTCGTAATCATTATATTTTATATTTATAGGATATAACTCTTTTTTATATTTTAAAATTAAAGATGGAAAACTTCTTACATTTAGTGAACGCCTAAAGTTTAATTCATTTTGTAAATCTTCTTCTATTTTCTGAGATTTTAAATTCTCTTCAAACTTCTTTGCATTCATTCCTATTTGTTTTGCTAATTCTATAAGCGTTGAAGCATCACTTGGATTTAAGGCTTTTAAATAATAAGCTTCTTGAATAGCATTTATCATTTCATCTTCTTTATTTTCATATCTTGCAAGTATTGTTGCTTGACAAGCTAGATAGGTTGAACGCCTTGGTTTACAGTTTTTCCAAAAATCATGGTTAAATTTTGCACCTGTATTTTCTTCTATTTCATACCAAATATTTTCTATTTTTTCTTGCATATCTTTTGGCATTATTTCATCACTATGAGAAGCTAAACCACCAACTACATAAACTAACTTTATATTAGAATCAAGATGTTTTTTAAGAGTATCTAATGTAGATTTAAAAGCATAACACCATGAGCACATTGGGTCATGGACATAATATAAAGTATAAATCATTATTTTCCTTTTTTATTTGTATTGTATTAAAATAATATTAATTTGGTTTAAAACTTTTTGTGTACAATATGAAACAGTTAAAAAGGATTTTTATGGAATATGAAGAGTTTGAAAAAGCTGTTGATATGTTTGGAATATTAACAAGGGTTTCAAAAAAAGATTTAAAAAAGAAGTATTTAAAACTCTCAAAAATATATCATCCAGATATGGAAACGGGAAGTCCTGAAAAGTTTTTGGAATTAAAAAAAAATTATGATATGCTTTGTGCATATATGGATTCATACTATTTTTCATTCGATAAAGATGAATTTAAACACCAATTTCCGTCATTTACAAACTATAAGAATTGGAATAAATAGGAGATTAAAATGTTTGAAGAAAAAATAAAAGATTTAGTTACAAGTTCATTAGTTGTTGATTCATATTGTTTAGGAACACATTGGGTTTATGATGAAGAACAATTGATTAATAATTCAATAAATTGGAATGCTTTAAATCCACCAATTGCTTTATGGCATAAAGGCAAAATAGCAGGGGATTTCACTCATTATGGTGACCAAACTTTATGGTTATATGAGTTTTTAAAAGACAAAAATAGTTTTGATGAAAATGCTTTTAAAGATTTTTGGTTTGAAAAAATGAAAAATTATGCAGGTTATGTTGATGGTGCTTCAAGAAATACACTTTCAAATATTGAAGAGAAAATATCTCCAAGTGGTTCAAGTTCTACTGATTTATCAATAGTTGGCAGAATTGCTCCTCTTTTAAAAGTTTCAAAAACAAAAGATGAGTTTTTTAAAAATGTAGAAAAGTTTGTAAGTATTACTCATAATAGTCAACTTGCAAAAGATTGTGCAGATTTTTTTGCAAAATTATTGATTTTAGTTTTAGAGAAAAACGATATAAAAAAATCGATTTTAAAACTAAAAGATAGTTGTGATGAACATTTTCAATTAATGATAGAAAAAGCTTTAAATTCAAAAGAAGAAGATAGTTTTAAAGCTATTAGAGATTTTGGACCAGCTTGTGATATTAATGGAGGATTTAGTGGAGTTATTTATCTTTTAACAAAATATGACAACTTAAAACAGATGATAATAGCAAACTCCAAAGCCGGTGGAGATACGAGTGCTAGGGCTATGATTGCAACTATAATATTTATGGCAAATAATAAAATAGGGCAATTACCAAAAGAGTGGATGAATATAAACGCAAAAATTTAGAAGGAGTATTTATGAGAAAAACATTACTAAATTTTTTTTCAGATAAGTTATATATAGAATTATCAATTACAGCTGTGTTATTTTTGATTGCATTAGCTCTTGATAAACTTATGGATTTTATTATTTATATGCTTTATTTTGTGATTTTTCTTGAAATTGTAAGAGCCGTTGTAAATTACGTACGAGAACAGCGAGTATCTATGACTTTACTTGTTGATGCTTTTATTATTTTGGCTTTAAGAGAGTTTATTGTAAATGTTGTAAAGGTAAATAAAGAGGATTTAAATACTTTTGAGGCTTTGTTTTCTAGTCCTATAAATTTTAATCTCATGATTTTATCAGGTGTAATTTTATTTTTGATGTTGATTAGATATTTATCTGTAAAAACATCGCAAAGATATCTTCTAAAAGAAAAAATAGAAGATAAATTTTTAAATTAAGAGAGTTAATATGCAAAAAAGTTTTTTAGTTATAGTTATTTTATTGTTTACTATTTGTAATAGTTTATTGGCAAATGAGAACTATACAAAAGAAGAAATTCAAAGAATGATTTCAAAAATGGTAATTCTGGGCTTTAATGGTGAAAATATAAATCAAAATGATGAAATATATAAAGATGTAAAAGCAGGTTTAGGTGGAGTTATTTTATTTGATAAAGATCCAAATGATAAGAAAAAAGTAAAAAATGTTAGAAATAAAGAACAACTAAAAAAACTAACTTCACAACTTCAAATCATTTCAAAACAAAAACTTTTGATTTCTATTGACCAAGAGGGTGGAATTGTTCAAAGATTAAAAGTTGAAGATGGTTTTGTAAATACTTTAAAAGCTAGTGATGTGGCTTTAAAAGGTGAAGATTTTGCGAAACAAACATATAAATTATTAGCAAATGATTTAAGAGAATCGGGAATAAATACAGATTTTGCACCAGTTGTTGATTTGGCAATTAATAAAGAAAATAAAGTAATTGTAACGCGTGGAAGATCATTTGGACAATCATCAAATGAAGTTATAAAATACTCTTCAATTTTTGTAGAAGAACTAAAAAAACAAAATATTATTTCGGTTTTAAAACATTTCCCAGGTCATGGTTCATCTTTAGGTGATTCACATTTAGGATTTGTAGATATTACAAATACATGGAATGAAAAAGAGTTAGAGCCATATAAATATTTTATTAAAAATAATAAAGTTGATATGATAATGACAGCTCATGTTTATAATAAAAATTTAGATGCAACAAATCCAGCAACTTTATCTTATAACATAAATACAAAATTATTAAGAAATAAGTTGGGGTTCGAAGGAGTTTTAGTGAGTGATGATTTACAAATGTACGCTATTTCAAAACATTATGATTTAAAACAAACTTTAACTTTGTCTATTAATTCAGGAGTAAATATGCTTTTATTCGCAAATCAATTGGCAAAACCAATTACCTTAAAACAGATAGTTGATATAGTTTATTCACAAATTTTAAATAAACAAATTTCGTTAGAGCAAATCATCAAATCAAATCAAAGAATTGATAAGATGATGAATATCTAAAAAATATTCTTACTAAAGAGAAAACTTCTCTCTTTAGTTAATCAAATAAATAATTTCTTATTTTAGGGTTTCAATTATAGAATTCTCAAATCTTTTAAAACCTTTTATCATCTCTTTTTTTGTGATATTTAAAGGTGGTAAAAATCGAATTATATTTTTTCCTGATTTTAAGATTAATAAACCATTTTTTAAAGAAGAATTGATTAGTTCATTTAATTTTGTATCATCTTTTAAAACCAAACCTTGCATAAATCCATGACCATTTTTTTGTACAAATAAATTAGGATATTTATTCATAAAATAAAGAAGATTGCTATCAAAAAATTTGATATTTTCTTGTAATGTTCCACTATTTGAGTATTTTTCTAAAATATCTAAAACTTTACAAGAAACAGTTGTGCTTAAATGATTCCCTCCAAAAGTTGAACCATGATCTCCAAAAGTAAAAATATCTTTTACACTTGTCATCATAACTCCAATAGGAATACCTGTTGCTAAACCTTTTGCTAAAGTTATAATATCTGGCTTAATTTTAAAATATTGAGAAATTAAAAAGTTTCCACTTCTATAAACTCCTGTTTGAATCTCATCTATAATCAAAAGTAATTTTTTCTCTTTTAAGGTTTTCTCTAACTTTTTTATTTGAGAAATATCTTGCATAAAAATGCCACCTTCTCCTTGAATCAATTCAAGCATAATAGCAACAGTGGAATCATCTATTAAAGAAATAGCCTCATTTATATCTTCTGCATAAATAAATCCATCAGGATAAGGTCCAAAATATTTATGTTTATCTTCTTGAGCAGTTGCTTTTAATGTGGCAATTGTTCTTCCATGAAAAGAATTTTTTATAGTTATAATTTTATATTTTGGTTTAGGAAATGATATATTTCCATATTTTCTTGCAAGTTTTATAGCACTTTCATTTGCTTCTGCACCACTATTACAAAAAAAACATTGCATATCATAAGTGCTTAGTTCAACAATTTTTTTTGCACATTTTTCTTGAGGTTTTATATGATAGATATTTGAAGAATGTAAAATATTTTTTGCTTGTTCTTTTATTGTTTTTACAATTTTTTTATTTGCATAACCTAGACTATTAACTCCAACTCCCGATGCAAAATCTATATAATCCTTGTTCTTTTCATCATAAAGAATGGCTTTTTTACCTTTTACAAATGCCACATCTAATCTATTATATAAAGGTAATAAGTATTTATCTTCTTTCATTTTTACTCCTTATTTTGTATCTAAGAGTATAAAAGAATAAAATTAGTATTACAATCCATTAATTGCTATATTTAAATTTTTATCTCACTATTGGATATGGATTTCATGCTTTAATTTCAAGTGGTACAACATCAAAAATGCTTGAAAATGAAACTCATGCTCTTCCTGTTATATGGTTCTATGTTAATGAGTTGATGAAGGAACAAGAGGTTGTAGATTTAGACTATCAAGCTATGAATATGCAAAGAAATCATCCAGACAAACAAGTACAAAGTAGAGGTGATTTTTTAACTGAGGTTTTTGCCTCAGTTTTAAATTAACTGTTTTTTTATAAACTCTAAATAGTGTCCCTCTTTTTCTTCCAACTCTTTGTGATTTCCACTTTGTACGACTTTTCCTTCATCTATTACATAAATGATATCAGCATTTTTTACTGTA
This sequence comes from Aliarcobacter sp., assembly GCA_028703945.1. Lineage (GTDB taxonomy): Bacteria > Campylobacterota > Campylobacteria > Campylobacterales > Arcobacteraceae > Aliarcobacter. The sequence goes on from JAQVLW010000004.1 coordinate 51,691, forward strand.
CTTAATCTATGGGCTATTGTGATTACTGTTTTATCTTTTAAAAATTCTTCTAAATCACTAAACAATTTTACTTCAGTGTGAACATCTAAAGCTGATGTTGATTCATCAAATATTACAATAGCTGGATTTGCAATAATCATTCTGGCTATTGATAATCTTTGTCTTTGACCACCACTTAATCTAATTCCATGTTTTCCAACAATTGTTTCAAGACCATTTGTCATATTTTCGACAGTTTGTAAAAGTTGTGCAATTTTTAGTGCTTTAAAAATTTCTTCATCACTTATATTTTCATTTCCCATGGTAATATTAAATCTCAAAGTATTATTAAATAAAATAGGCATTTGTAAAACTAAAAAAATATTTTCTCTAAGACTTTGTTTATTTAGTTTATCAATACTAATATCATTATAAAAAATATCTCCAGAGTTTTTAGCATAAAAACCAGAAATAATATTTGCAATAGTAGTTTTTCCACTACCACTAGCACCTATAATTGCTACTTTTTCACCTGATTTTATATCAAAAGATATATTTTTTAATACTTCTTTGTCTTCATTGTAATTAAAACACAAATTTTTTATATGAATATCTACTTTTTTAGAGTTGGAATCTAGTGTTAAAGTTCCATTTTTTTCTTTCTTTAATTCTAATATTTTATTTATACGAGTCATCGCCGTATTTGCACTGGCATATGCGTATTGAATGGTTAAAATATCTTGAACAGGTGTTAAAATAAACCAAATATATCCAAACATAGCAAACATTAATCCTATTGATAAATCACTATAAGCTACAAGTAAAAGTCCTCCTGCTCTGAAAATTTCAAAGGCCATTAGAAAAATTGTAAATGAAAATCTTTCATAAGCTACACTTTTATAGTTAAATTCATTTGAAGTTTGTTGAATATTTTTTGCTTTATTTATTGAGTCTTTAAAAAAGAAGTTTTCTTTATTACTAGCTTTTATTTGTCCAAATAAATCTAAAGTTTCATTTATATTATTTTGAAATTCTTCTATCGCTTTATTTTCTTCTTTTTTTAAAATACCAGTTTTTTTGGAAATTTCTTTTGAAAGAATCATAATAATTGGCTGAATAAATAAAATCATAAGCCCTAAAATTGGATTTATTGTGATAATTACAATGGCAACAGCAACTAAAGTTAAAATTGAAGCTATAAATTTACTAGCAACCGTAACTATAAAATTATCTAAAGTATTAACATCTGTTACCAAATTTGCGCCAATTGAACCTGAACCCAAACTTTCATATTCATTCATATTTACAAGTTCAAGATGATTTAAAAGTTTTTCTCGTATTTTAAAAGTTACATATTTTGATATTTTTGTAAATATTTTAGTGATTAATACACTAATCAAAAAATAAATTATACGAAGAAATAAAACAATAAAAGTTACAATTGCAATATAATAAAAAGCAGTGGTAGTTCCAAAAAGTTCATTAATATTATTTACAAAAAAATCAGGTTTTTTTAATAAAACTTCATCAACTAAAAGTGGTAAAAGTAACGGAATTGGAACACTTATTATTATTGCAAGTATTGTAATAATTTGCCCAATAATAAGAGATTTTTTATTATCTAGAAGTAGTTTAAATATATATTTTAGAGATATTTTATTATTCATTATTAGTTTGAATATCTATTCTATATCCTGTCCCTGACACATTCTTAATAAGCTCTTTATATACTTTTTTTCTTAATTCTTTAACTAAAGATCTTAATGAATCTTGTGTCATTTCACCATTCCATATTTTTTGATTTATTTCTTCATAATTTAAAGAACAATTATGATTTTTAATTAAAAAGTCAAAAAATAGAATCTCTTTTTTAGTTAATAAAACAATAGAATTATTTTTAAATAAAGATTTATTGTATTTATCATAAATGAAATCATTTCCTAAGTTTAAAATATTGGATTTATTTGAATCAAGAGTTTTTACACAATCTTTTAAAATATCAATAAATACATTCATACAATCTAAATTTTGGATAAATTTGACATATTGAAGTTCTAAACCTTCCAATAAATGTGTATGATTTAATTCATCTAAAATAGCAATAATTTGTATTTGATTATTTAAAACTCTAATTTTTTTCAAAAGTTCAGAATTATATTTTGTAATTACAAAATGAATTTCATTCGTATTTATTAGTTCTATTAATTCATCATGATGTTCATATTCAAATAAATTATTTGTAAAAGAAGAAACATGATTACTGAACTCATCATTAAGATTTTTTTTGTAACAAATGTTTAAAGATTTTAAGGCTTTCATGTAAATTCCTAGAAGCAAAATTTATTATTTATTACTTTATGATAACATTATTTTAACAACTACGTACTCTTTTTATTAATAGATTCTAAATTTTTTTTTATTTGTAGAATCTTAAAAGTACACTATCTACAATTATTATACATTTAATATGCTACAATCAAAATAAAAAATAGAGTTTAAAAAATGAAAAAAATCGCAATTATATTTCTTTTATTGTTCACTTTTCTTTTTGCAAAACATGAAGATTACTCAGAAATGAGTACTCAAGAACTAATAGCAATTATTGGTTATGTAAAAGATGAAAATAAAGCTCAATTTATTAAAGAGTTGAATTTACGAATTCCAACAATGACACAAGATGAAAAAGTTCAGTTTGAACAAAATATCAAAGAGTTGAAACAAAATGAAAACTAAAATATTATTATTAGAAGATGATTTGAATTTAAGTGACACGGTTTGTGATTATCTTGAAGAAAAAGGTTTTGAAGTAATTTGTGTTTATGATGGAGAAGAAGCGCTAAGTTCTATTTATGAGAACTCTTTTGATTTATTATTACTTGATGTAAATGTACCAATTAAAAATGGTTTTCAAGTATTAAAAGAGATTAGAAAAGATGGAAATAATACACCAGCTATATATATTACTTCTTTAAATTCTGTTGATTCACTTGAACAGGGATATTCTAGTGGTTGTGATGATTATATTAGAAAACCATTTGAATTAAAAGAGCTTTTAATTCGTATTCAAACAATATTAAAAAGAGAGTTTTCACAAAAAAGTGAAATTGTTAATATCACGGAAACTATAACTTTTAATTCAATATCAAGTGAATTAAAAGATGCAGATAAAGAAATTAAATTAAATTTGAAAGAGTTAAAACTTCTAAAATTCTTTTTACAACATCCAAATGAACTTTTAGTTCATGATAGAATTTATGATTATGTTTGGGATTATGATGAAGAGTATAGCGATAACTCTTTAAGAACTTATATAAAAAATCTTAGAAAGATTTTAGGGAAAGATAAAATTGTTAGTCTTAAAAAACTCGGGTATAGATTTAACCAAAAGTGAAACTAGAACACTTTTAGGTTTTAGTTTTTTATACTCTTTTCTTGTTTTAGTAATCTTAAGTGTTGTGTCTTATTTATATTATCAATTTCAAAAAGATTTAATGCTTCAAGAAAAAAGACAAGTATTACAAAACTATTCAAATGACTTGATATTTAGGTTAAAAGACTTACATGTTAATATAGATAAAAATAATATTTATCCAAGAGATGAAAGATTTAATTCTGCTATTTTTGATAGTAATAAAAAAAAGATTTTTTCTACACTAAAATCTAATGATGTAAGTTTAGATGATATTATTTATTTAAGTCATAACCAAATACATTTTATAAAAGAACCTGAATCTTACTATTTAGGAAGTAAATATATAATAGTCGAAGTTCTTGATGATGGAATTTGGTTTGAAGTAATTAGATATAAAATAGGAATATCTTTTTTATTAGCATTTACTTTTATGATGGTTTTGGGTTATTTTATACTTAAACAAGTTTTAAAACCAATGCGAGATGCACTTCATTTACTTGATAGATTTATAAAAGATACAACCCATGAATTAAATACTCCTGTAACTGCAATTATTACAAATATTGAAATGATTGATAAAAGTAGTTTGGATGCAAGGTTATTGAAAAAAATAAATAGAATAGAAATAGGTGCAAAAACTATTTCAAATATTTATGAAGATTTAACATTTGTTACACTGAATAATCAAATTATTTCAAATAATGAAGATATAAATCTTTCAAATTTATTAAAACAAAGAGTAGATTATTTTAACAGTTTAGCAACCATAAAAAGAGTAAATTTTCATTTAAATATAAAAGATGATGTTTTTATTGTTTGTGACATAAAAAAGATAACTAAATTAATTGATAATATTTTATCCAATGCCATAAAATATAATAAAATTGCTGGATTTATAAAAGTGAAATTAAACTACAATATTTTAAGTATTGAAGATAGTGGAAAAGGAATTGAAAAAGAGAATCTAAAAAACCTTTTTGAAAGATATTCAAGATTTGATAAAAGTGTTGGTGGATTTGGAATTGGTTTAAATATAGTCTCTTTAATCGCAAAAGAGTACAATTTAAAGATTGATATTAAATCTCAAATTAATGTGGGAACAACAGTGGAAATAACATGGTAAAAATTGTATTTATATTTTTTATAACAACGCTAATATCTTTAAATGCAGCAAAAATTGATGATACTATTTATGATACAAATTGTGTACGATGTCACTCAAAGTTACCAGTTGCAATAGATAAATATTTTTATAGATATTTATTGAAATATAGTAGTGAAAAAGCTGTAAAAGAAGCAATGTTCGATTATATGAAAAATCCATCAGTAGAAAAAACTATTATGTCAGAATCTTTTATTACGAGATTTGGTATAAAAAAGAAAACAAATTTAAGTGATGATAAATTAATGGAAGCATTGGATATTTACTGGAATGAATATAAGGTTTTTGGTAAACTAAAATAACTAAAATATTTTCACAATACATTCACAATTGGGATTTATACTTTCATCATAAATATAATAGGAGTTATAGAATGAAAAAAATATTATCAATGTTTCTTATTACAAGTTCTTTAGTTTTTGCAGATAATAATTCAATAGGACTTGATACTCTTGTTGGAGCTACAATTGGTGTGGCAATTGGTAATCAAATTGGAAGAGGAAATGGGAAAGACGTTGCAAGAGTTGCTGGTGGATTAATTGGTGCAGGTATTGCAAATAATTCAAGAACGCCATCTTATTCTTCTAATCCTAATTATAATAATTCTTATAGAGATGATTATTACAGAGATGATAATTATGAAAGAACAACAACTTATGTAAGAACTGATAGATATTACGATGATGACTATTATTATAGAAGACAACCTGCACAAGTTACTGTCGTTTATCAAAATTACGATAGATTCCCACCGCCTCCAAGATACTATTATGAAAGACATCACGGTCATCATGGCGGATATAGGAGATAAAATAAAAAAAGACTCAAATGTTTCATTTGAGTCTTTTTTATTTCTAGCTAAGAAGTCTTAATACATTTTGTTGATTTACACTTGTAGATTGAACTTGTCCATAAGCTCCTATTTGAGCTAAAATATTTTGTTTAGAAAAGTTTGATGATTCTTTTGCATAATCTGTATCAAATAATGAAGCAGCATTTAAAGTACTTGTTTGTTGTGTAAGAAGGTTTCTACTTGAACTTTCAAGCTGTTTTTGAGTTGTTCCAAATTCTGTTCTTACTTCATTTAATCCATTTATTGCGTTATCTACACTTTTTAAAAGATCTCTTGCATCACTTGCAGAAAAAGTTGTTGAATTTTGATTTACAAGAGCTGATAAACCTAATCCTTGTGTATTTGATTGAATACTTGAAGATTCTATTATATCTTCACCTTTTAATCCTGATTGATATTGTTGAGAATCTGAAGCTGAACTATCAGTAGAGCTTTTTTGAAGTAAAGTTTGACCATTATAGTTTGTACTACTTGCAATTTTATCAAATTGGTTAAGTTGAGCTTTTATCTCTTTTAAAATAGCATCTCTTCCTTCTTTACTTGTAGTATCAGTTGAAGCTTGAAGAAGTTTTTCTTTTATAGTATCTAAGATTTTTGATTGTTCGTTTGTTGCACTTGATGCTATTTGGCTTGATGCTATGGCTGAATTTGTATTTTCAATAGCCTGAGAATAACCGTTTGATTGAGCTAACAAACTATTCGCTATTGATAAACTTGAAGCGTTATCACTTGATTGGTTTAATTCAATTCCTGTTGCAATTCTAGCTAAAGACTGATTGGCACTTGCATAAACATTTTGGTTTATTGTAGAGTTTGAATTTATTTGCATAATATACTCCTTTTATCATTTAATAAATTTTATTCCTTTAAAGATTAAATTATTATTAAGTTTTGATATAATAAGAACTAAGTTAGAAAAATTATTTTTATAAAAATAATTAAAAAAGAGAAAATAGTGATAATAATTGATTTTGAAACAAATAGCAGTAATATTGGTGATGTAATAGAAGTAGCAGCGGTTAGAATTGACAAAGATTTTAAGATTTTGGATAAATTCCATAGATATTATTTATCTAGGTATCCTGTTAATTATTTTTCATTTGCAGTTCATAGATTAACACCTGAATTAATACTTGATTACAGAAAAGATAAATCATATTGTTCTTATTTTACAGAAGATGAAGATTTTTTAGAATTTTGTTCTTTTTCTGATACTTTAATTGCCCATAATATTTCTTTTGAATTAAGACATATTGATAATAAAGTAAAATTCAAAAAACATATTTGCACAATGGCTGAAAATAAAGAAATTGTAAAAGCTTATGGAAAAAGTGGAAGATTAAAAAATCCAAAACTAGATGAAACTTGTTTATATTATGGAATTGAATTTGATGGAGATAAATATCATAGTGCAACTTATGATGTAACAAAAACCTATGAAATTTTAAAAAGAATGAATATAAAACTATAAACAGTAAATATTTACCTACAAGAAGACTTTTTATTGTTATAAAATAAAATAAAAAGGATTTCTTATGAAATTAGGAGTATCAGCTTGTTTAATTGGTACACAATGCCGTTATGATGGTATTGGAGCAAATGATAAGTTTGTTATTGATGTTCTACAAAAATATTTCCAAACAGTTCCTTATTGTCCTGAAACTATAATTTGGGGAAGTCCAAGGGAAGCTATTCGACAAACTTTAAGCGAAACTGGTGAACTTAAAATTGTAACTTCTACAAAAAATCCAAAAGATGTGACAACTGAACTTGAAAATGTTTCAATAGAGTGTGCAGATAAAATTCAAAATGATGATTTATGTGGTTTTATTTTAAAATCAGCATCACCTACTTGTGGGCTTGAAAGGGTAAAAGTTTATAAGCCTTTTAATGCACCTAGCGTTAAAAATGGAATTGGAGTTTTTGCACAACAAATCAAAGAAAAATATCCATATTTACCAGTTGAAGAAGAGGGCAGATTAATCGACCCTTGGCTTAGGGAAAACTTTTTGATGCAAATTTTTGCATATCAAGATTTACATAATTTTCTAAAATCAACTCCTACTTTTAATGACTTAGTGATTTTTCACACTTCTTACAAATATCTTATTTATTCAAAAGCTCAAAAATCATATACAACACTTGGAAGAATCGTTGCAAACAAAGATAAAAAACAGTTAGATGAAATTTTACTTGAATATAAAGAAGAGTTTTTAAAAGCAATAAGTCTAAAAGGAAATGTAAATAAAACTTACAATGTTTTACTTCACATGTTTGGATATTTTAAAAAACTAATAACAAAAGAGGAAAAAGAAGATATTTTACAAGCACTTCAAGAGTTTAAAGACAAAATTATTCCTTTAATTGCCGTTATGAAAATTATAAACTTATATGTAAAAAGATTTGATGTTCAGTATTTAAAAGTGCAAAAGTTTTTAAATCCATATCCAAAAGAGTTAGCTTTAAGAAGCGATATTAAGGCATACAAATAATGAAACAAATTTTGTGGTTTAGACGAGACTTAAGAATAAACGATAGTGCAATTTTAGCTTATGCAAAAGATGAAGTATTGCCTATATTTATTTTTGATAAAAATATTTTAGACAAACTTGATAAAGATGATAAAAGAGTAACTTTTATATATGAATCTGTTTTAAAATTAAAAGAAAATCTAAAAAAATTAGGTCTAAATTTAGCCATATTTTATTCAACTCCAAAAGAGGTTTTTCAAACTCTTAAAACTCAAGGCTTTGATAGCATTTTATGTTCAGTTGATTTTGATAATTATGCTAAAAAAAGAGATGAAGAGATAACTAAAATCATCCCAATACAAACTTTTACAGATTCTTTTATTACTCATCCAAATGATTGTCTAAAAGCTGATAAAACACCCTATAAAGTCTTTACTCCATACTATAATAACCTAAAATTTATTTGGGATTCTTATAAACTCGAAGAGTTTAAAACAAATAAAAATCTAAAATTAATCCCTTTTGATTTTGAGTTTATTCCAACACTTGAAAACATGGGTTTTATAAAACAAACTTTGCCACAGTTTTTACAAAAAAGTGCAGATGAACTACTCCTAGATTTTGGTCAAAAAATAGATAATTACAAAATTGATAGGGATTTTTTTGATAAAAATGCAACTTCAAATCTAGCTGTTCATTTAAGATTTGGTTTAATTTCTCCAAGGCAAGCTTTTAATAAAATAAAAGAGCTAAAAGCCAGAACTGAAAACAAAGAGTTTTTTATTAGAGAGCTTTTTTGGCGAGAGTTTTATAACTATATTTTGTTTCATTTTCCAAAAAGTGAAACATCAAATCTAAATGAAATAAAAGTAAACTGGAATGAAGATGAAACAGTTTTTCAAAAATGGTGTGATGGAAACACAGGCGTTCCAATAATCGATGCTGCTATGAGATATTTCAACCAAACTGGAACTATGCACAACCGTTTAAGAATGATAGTTTCTTCATATCTAACAAAAAATTTATTAGTTAATTGGAAAAAAGGGGAACAATATTTTGCTTCTAAACTTCTTGATTATGAGGCAAGTTCAAATATAGGTTCTTGGCAATGGGCAGCAAGTACAGGAGCTGATTCAGTTCCATATTTTAGGATATTTAATCCATATTTACAATCGGCAAAATTCGATAAAGAGGCTATTTTTATAAAATCAGTAATTCCTGAATTAAAAGATATAAATACAAAACTCATTCATAGTGAAAATGGTGTTCAATCAAATATATTTTTGGATTATCCAAAACAAATAGTTTCAATAGAATTTTCAAGAAAAAGAGCAATTGAAGAGTTCAAAAGAGCGAACAATGAAAAATCTTGATATTGCTGTTATTGGAAGTGGAATAGGTGGGAGTTTAATCTCTGCTTTAAATAAAAACAAAGATTTAATCCTTTTTGAAAAGGATAAAATCTTAGGTGGTTGTGCTTCAACTTTTAAAAGAAATGCCGCTTATTTTAATGCAGGAGCCACAACTTTTGTAGGTTATGAAAATAATCATCCAATCAAAAATATTTTTGATGAAGTAGGAGTTATTCCAAATGTTATCCAAAGTAAAATAGCAATTAGAACCATTCAAAATAGAAAAATCGTAGATAGAATACAAAATTTTGAAGAGTTTTTGACTCAATTAAACAGCGTTTATTATCACAAAAACAATAGAATTTTTTGGAAAACAATCAAAGAAATAGATGAAAAATTTTGGAATTTAAAAAAAGTATATTTTGCAAAATATGGTTTTCAAGAATATTTTAAAACAGCTTTGTTTGTAGCTGAACTTCTAAAAGAGTTTGGATTTATGCTTTTTAAAACAGCAGATGGATATATAAATGAAATTTTGCCAAATATCTCAAAAGAGTATAAAGCTTTTATAAATGCGCAACTTTTAATAACTCTTCAAACAGATTCAAAAGATTTATCACTATTAGCCATGAGTTTGGGTTTAGCTTATCCATTTCATAAGGTTTTTTATCCAATTGGCGGAATGGGGCAAATAATAGAAGATTTATTAAGAGATGTAAATGTTCAAAATAAAGAAGAGATAATTTCTATAAAAAAAGAGCAAAATAAATATAGATTAATCTCCACAAAAGATGAATATTTAGCTTCAAAAGTGATATTAAACTCAGCAATTTTTGAAAGTTCAAAACTATTTTTAGATGAAAATATAAAAAAATATTACGATAAATTTTCATTTTCAGACCAAAGTGCTTTTGTGGTTTATTTGAAGTTAGATTCAAAAGAGAAACTTTTACATCACTATCAAATTATTTTAAAAGACAATATTCCAAATTGTATTTCAAACTCTTTTTTTATTTCAATTTCAGATATAAATGATGAAAAGTTATCAAAAGATGGTTATTCAATCACTATTTCAACCCACTCAAAGGCCATATTTTGGGAAGGTTTAACAAAAGATGAATATGAAGCTAAAAAAGAGTTCACACAAAATTTTATAATAAAAGAGTTTTTGAATAATTTTGATAATATAAAACAAGAAAACATAAAAACAATATTTTCAGCCACTTCAAAAACTTTTTATAGATATATAAATAGAACAAATTGTGGCGGAAAACCAATAACAGCAAAAACAATTTTTCAACTTCCAAGTTGCAACACGCCATTTGATGGTTTGTACAATGTAGGTGATACGGTTTTTGCAGGTCAAGGTTGGCCAGGAGTTGCTATTGGAGTTGGGGTTTTAAACAAGGAATTAAATGCAAACAGTTGAATTAAAAATAGCACCAAAAGATTGGCTCTACATCATCATAATTGGGTCATTTTTTGGGTTTTTTATATCTTTATGTTTTTATTTTATAAGTTATGATTTACAAAATATTTCAACGATTGTTTTTAGTACTGGAACGGCTATTTTTATCTCTTTATTTGCATTTTTTTTGATTACAGTTTCAAATAAGTTTATTCTTCCAAAAATAAATAAAAAGTTTTGGTATTTGATTAGTTTTATTTTTTCATTTTTATCTGGATTTTTGGGTTTTTCTTTTTCTTTTCTTCTTTTTTCATTCGGTGATTTTAAGATTTTGCATATTATTTCACCTTTTTGGATTTATATTTCTATTACTATTGGATTTTTGACTTTTTTGGTTGGATTGATTTTGCATCAATTTATCTCAATGAAATACAAAAATGAAGAGATAAAAACGCAAATTTTAGAGACAAAACTAAAAGCTTTGGAAAATGAGCTAAATCCACACTTTTTATTTAATGCTTTAAATTCTGTATCAGAGTTGATTTATCAAGATCAAAAAAAAGCTGAAAATGCTGTGATTGAAATCTCAAAGTTTTTACGAAATGCCATAAATAAAGAGAGTTTGATAACTCTTGAAACTGAACTTTTTATGGTGAAAACCTATGTAAATATCGAAAATGTGAGATTTGATGAAAAAATAGTTTTAAATATTGCAGATTTTAGTGAATATAAAAATATAAAAATACCAAAGTTTTCTATTCAACTTTTAGTAGAAAATGCTATAAAACATGGATACTTAGGAAAAGTATTAAATATCGATATAAATTTCTCAAAAGACAAAATAAGAGTACAAAATGATGGGAAAATAGCTAATATAGTGAAATTTGGAACGGGTTTATCAAATCTTCAAAAAAGATTGAAACTTCAAAAAGTGGGCAATTTATCATTTGAGATTTTGGATGATAAGATGGTATTTACAATTGAATTAAAAGGATAAAAATTGAAAATAATGATAGTTGATGATGAAAGTTTGGCTTTAAGCAGATTAAAAAGGTTATTAAATGAAAATGGAATTGAAGATATTACAGCTTTTGATAATCCAATTGAAGCTTTAAAAGAGATAACAAAAACAAAATTTGATGCAGTTTTTCTGGATATTTCTATGCCAAATATCACAGGACTTGAATTAGCTGATTCTATTATTCAAGTTGAGCCAAAAACTTTTATTATTTTTCAAACAGCTTATTCAGAGTTTGCACTTGAAGCTTATAAAAGCGGTGGAATGGGATATTTAGTAAAACCAATTGAGTCAAATGATATAAAAAATATTTTAGAAAAAACCAGAAATTTTAAAAGTTCATCGGACGAACAATCAAAAAAAATCTTAGGAAAAAGAGGCGACAAACTTTATTTAATAGATATAAGTGATATTTATTACATCAAAGCAGATTTAGATGAAGTAATTGTACGAATCAAAGATGCAGATGCTTATGTAAGAAGAAAGATAGGGGATTTAGAGACACTTTTAAGTGGTAAAAATTTCTTTAGAGTTCACAGATCTTACATCGTAAATGTGGATAAAATCAAATCTATGAAAAGTGTAGAACAATCAAAACTACAAATCTCTTTTGATGGAATTGATGAAATAATCACAAGTTCAAAAGAGGGTGCTAAGGATTTTAGAGAATATATAGAAAGAAGAAGTTTATAATAAATTTATAAACTGACAAAAAACACCTACTAAAACTATCCATATTCTTGTAAATTCTCCTTGTATAAAATATTTATACAAGGAGACAAAAATGCAAACATTTATTAAAAGTTCATATATTAACTGTGATGTAAAATCTCTTTTTGATTTTCATTTAGACACAAATAATCTAACATTTATTACTCCTCCTGATACTAGGGTTGAATTATTAACAAAAGATTTTAAACCACAAATAGGACAAATTCTCAAAATAAAAAGTACAAAATATTTTATACCAATGAATTGGGAAGTTAAAATAGAAAAATTAGATGAGCCAAATCTACTGGTAGATTTAGCCTTAAAATCGCCCTTTGCTTTTTGGGAACATAAACATATATTTATAAAACACGGAAATATGAGTGAATTAAAAGACGTAATTACTTTCAAAATGCCTTTTGGAATTTTGGGAAAATTACTTGAAGGATTTGTAAAAAAAGATTTACAAAAGATGTTTGATTTTAGACACAAAATCACAAAAGAGATTTTAGAAAAGGGTGAAAATTGAAAAGAGCAGTTGTTTTAATGAACATGGGTGGACCAAATAATAAAAGTGAAGTAAAAGTATTTCTTAGAAATATGTTTAATGATAAATATATTATAGGCGCTCCTCAGCCAATACGAGCGATGATTGGACAAATAATAATTTCAAAAAGATTAAAAGAATCACAAAAAAACTATGAAAAATTAGGTGGAATGTCTCCTATTGTTGGACACACTAAAAGATTAGTGCGAAGATTAAATAAAGAACTTGATGCTGATGTTTTTTATGAGATGAGATATACTCCACCATTTGCAAGTGATATTATGCCAAAACTCAAAAATTATGATGAAATATACGCAATTCCAATGTATCCACACTATTCAAGTACAACTACAAAATCATCAATTGAAGAGTTCGTAAAAGTTGCAAAAAAATATAATCTTGATAAAAAAATAAAAACAATAGATAGTTATTACGACAATATTCATTACAATAAAGCAATAGTTGAAAGAATAAAAGAGGCTTTAAAAGGCGAAGATTCACAAGATTTTGAGCTTATTTTTTCAGCCCATGGTTTAACTAAAAAAATCATAGACAAAGGTGATTTATACCAAAAACATATTTTAGCAAATGTTGAATGTGCAAAAAAAGAGCTAGAAAAACAAAATATATCTTTCAAAAAAATCCATGTTGCATATCAATCAAGATTAGGACCAATGGAGTGGTTGAGACCTTATATGGAAGATAAATTAAAAGAGATAAAATCAAAGGTAATAATCTATCCAATATCTTTTACAGTTGATAATTCAGAGACTGAATATGAACTAGATATGGAATACGCAGAAGTTGCACATAAACTTGGAATAAAAGATTATAGAGTTGCAAAGGCTCCGAATAATCATAGATATTTTATAGAAGCAATTAAAGAGATTTACGAGGAGATGAAGTAGATTAAATTTCTATTCTATTTCTACCTAAATTTTTGGATTTGTACAATAATTTATCAGCATTATTTATTATTTCACTAATTGTTTCATTTTTTGAGGCTTCTACAATTCCAAAAGAACACGTAATCTTAATTTCAAGAGAGTTAAAAATAAATATCTTTTTATTTATTTTATTTTTAATTCTATCAATTATAAATAGTGCTTCTTCTAAAAAAGCGTTAGGTAATAAAATTAAAAATTCATCACCTCCCCATCTTGAGATAGAATCATATTCCCTTAAATTATTTTTTATAAGATTAATTAATTCTTTTAAAATATAATCCCCTGAAGCATGAGAGTATGTATCATTTATAAATTTAAAAAAATCAATATCAAAATAGACTAAAGAAAAAACTTTTTCTCCTCTTTTTACTTCTAAATATTCTTTTTCAAGAAATTCTATGAAAATTTCTCTATTCCATGTTGCTGTTAATTTATCTAATTGATTTCTTGTAAAATCAAATCTAAAAACAATTTCATTTAGTAAATCTAATAATTTTATATGATTTGAATATAAATTATTAAATAATTTTTCACTAATAGGTTCACCTTTTGAATAGTCTGTTAAAGTTTGATTAATAAATTTATAAAAATTCCTATGTATTTTTACTAATTCCATATAGTTTATATTTGAATCGATTCTAGAAAGAAAATTTATATATTCTTTAAATGAACAATTTTTTAGATTTTTATATTCATTTAAGTCAACATCTTTTTTACAAATTATTTTTTTAATAGCTCTATTATAATTTAATGAATGTTCTCTACTAAATTGATTTGTTCTTAAAATAATTTTTTCAATTTCAATTTCACTATAAATATGTATTGCCAAATATGAAGCCTTTTATCTTAAACTGATAATTTATTTTACATAAAATAAAAATTTTGCTAGAATAGTCGGTTAATTGGCTATCTGAGTATTAAAATAATTCATATAATAATTTTTTAATATAAGAATAGTAGCAAATTATTACACCATTGTCAACTAAAATGGAAAAATTTTACTACAAAGAAATAAAATGTTGCATTTGAGATTGAAAGAAGCAAGAGAAAAAGCGGGTTTAACCTTAGAAGAATTATCAAAAAGAATTAATATTTCAAAAAGAACTCTTCAAAATTATGAATCTAATAAAAATGAACCTACTGTAAGTATTGTAAATAAGATAGCAGAATTTTGCTATGAAGATGAAGTATATTTATTTACAGGAGCTGTTGAAAATAAGATTAATTATGAGAAAGAAATTCTAGAAATATTAAATAAAGCTACTAATGAAGAGAAAGAATATATATATCATTTGATAAAAATTGAATATATAAAAAATAAAATATCGTAAGATATTTTATTTTTTCTCAAAACTTCTATTATCATCTCTTTTAGTAATTTTTCTCTTTTTTGCAGGTTTCTTTTCAGGTGCATTTGTTTTTGCATAACCTGTCTTTTTAGCTACTTTTCTAGCTTCTGCCATTTTTACACTTAGTTGTTTTGGTCTTGCTTTGAATAGTCTTGGTTTTTTTTCTGTAGCTTCAAAACCTTCAACTTCAGTTCTTGGAATATTGATAATTAATTCTTTTTCAATTTCAATCATCATTTTATAATCCTTAACACTTAAAAGTGTCAAAGCAATTCCAGCATTTCCAGCTCGTCCAGTTCTTCCAATTCTATGAGTATAATCAGTTACTGTTTCAGGTAGAGCATAATTTACAACGATAGGTAAAAGCTCAATATCAATTCCACGTGCTGCAATATCAGTTGCTACTAAAACTCTAATCTCACCTGATTTGAATTTTTTCATAACTTTTGCACGCGCTGTTTGTCTAACATCACCATGAATACATCCAGCTGTAAGTCCATCTAATTCTAAATGTTCTACTAAAGTATCAGCTTCAATTTTCATATTTACAAAAACTAAAACTTGAGAATAGTTTTTTGAACC
This sequence comes from Aliarcobacter sp., assembly GCA_028703945.1. Taxonomy (GTDB): domain Bacteria; phylum Campylobacterota; class Campylobacteria; order Campylobacterales; family Arcobacteraceae; genus Aliarcobacter. The sequence goes on from JAQVLW010000004.1 coordinate 67,479, forward strand.
AATGATATATGATAATGCAGCAGCTTTATTTGCTTCATCAACTAAAACGATTTGTTGGTCGATGATTTTTACAGCTGATCTTTGTTGTGCAACTTCAATTACAACTGGATCTGTTAAAAATTCTTTTGCAAGTTTTTTTACATTTTGATTCATAGTTGCACTAAACATCATGATTTGTCTCTTTGGTCCAACACTTGGAAGAATTTTTTCAATATCTTCTAAAAATCCCATATCAAGCATAGTATCAACTTCATCAATTACAACAGTTGTAACACTTGATAAATCAACAGTTCCATTTTTTAAATGTTCCATTAATCTTCCTGAAGTTGCTACTAAAATATCAAGACCTTTTGCAATCTTTTTTTCTTGTTCTTTTGTAGAAACTCCACCAAATACAGCTAGTTTTTGAACATCCAAATATTTACCTAAATCTTCAGCTGCTTTTGATATTTGACTCGCAAGTTCTCTTGTTGGAACTAATATTAAAGTTCTAAGAACAGGCTTATTAGGTTGTTTATTTGCTATTAATTCTGTTAATATTGGTAATAAAAATGCAGCAGTTTTTCCTGTACCACTTTGGGCAGCTGCTAATATATCTCTTTTTTTTAAAGCAATTGGAATAGCTTTTTTTTGTATTTCCGTAGCTTCTTTATAATCTAAATCTTTTAAAGCACTTATGATTTTTTCATCTAAGTTCATTGATGTAAAAGTTTTAATATTGTTTCCTTTTAATCTTAATTTTGCTTATTATATCTAAAAGTAGATTAGTTTAAGTTTTACTTAAACTAATTTAATAGAATTAAGTTAAAAGGCTTTTTAACCTTCTTTTAGCTTTTTTTGGCTAATATAAAATCCTTATTAAATAAATATTTGGATAGATAAAATGACTGTTAAAATTACTTTACCCCATGATAACTCTTATGAAATTTTTATAGATGAATTAAACGAACTATATTTTGATAGAAAAGTTGTGATTATTACAAATCCAACTGTTAGTGGATTTCATTTGGAGTATTTAAAAACTAAAATAAATGCACGTGAGCTTAGTGTTTGCACTATTCCAGATGGGGAAGAGTACAAACATATGCAAACAATTGAAGATATGTTAGCCCACTGTTTTACCCACAGACTTGATAGAAAATCTCTACTTATTGCTTTTGGCGGTGGTGTTATTGGAGATATGACTGGATTTGCAGCTTCAATTTATCAAAGAGGTATTGATTTTGTTCAAATTCCTACAACTTTACTTTCTCAAGTTGATGCAAGTGTTGGTGGAAAAACAGGAATAAACAATAAATTTGGAAAAAATTTAGTTGGTGCTTTTCATCAACCAATCGCCGTTTATATTGACCCAAATTTCTTAAAAACTTTACCAAAAAGAGAGTTTGGAGCGGGAGTTGCTGAAATTGTAAAAATGGCAGTTACTTTTAACAAAGATTTTTTTGAGTGGTTAGAACAAAATGATTTAACAACAGATGAAAATATTAGAATTGCAATTGCTAAATCTGTTCAAACAAAAGCAGATGTAGTTTCTCAAGATGAAAAAGAGTTGGGAATTAGGGCTGCTTTAAATTATGGTCATACTTTTGGTCATGTTATTGAAAATGAAACAAATTATGATACATATTTACATGGTGAAGCTGTGGGAATTGGTATGTGTATGGCAAATGCATTGGCTGTAAAATTAGGACTTATGAGCAAAGATGAGGAGTTAAGAGTAAAAAATTTATTAGAAAAATATGATATTCCTACAACTTATAAAATTAAAGATATTGAACATTTTTATGAACATTTTTTCTTAGATAAAAAGTCATTGGATAATAAAATTAAATTTATTCTTCCAGTTGGTATTGGTGATTGCAAAATCACTAATGAAGTTACAAAAGATGATGTTATAAAAATATTAAAAGGTTTTTAAATTGATTAAAAAATTAGCATTATTACTATTTATTAATTGTTTTTTATGGGCTGCTGTAAGTAATAATATTTCAACGCTTGATAAAAACGATAAAGCAGAAGTTAAACAAATTGAGCAAAAAATCATAAATGATAAATATGAAGAAGCTCAAAAAGAACTAGAGATTAAAAAAAATCAAGAACTTGAAGGTTTAAAAAGTAAAGAGCAAGATTTAGAAAATATAGCTCAAATTAACACTTTAATTGATGCTATTTCAAAAATTGATCTTGAATTAAAAGATAATATTTTATTAAAAAGATATTCTAACTATCTTGCATATAGTAAAATTTCAACAGAACTTGCGGTTTTGAGAGATAATTTAAAAAGAAAAACAAATATTACAGATGAACAAACTTATCAATTACATAATAAAATCAGAGTTAAAGAAAATGAATTAGAGTTAATAGATGAGTATAAAGGTTCACCTATAGGTGGGCTTATTAATCCACCTGAGATTGAAAAATATGAAAATATTACAAATCCTTTTGGAATAATTAATGCATTATCTCAAATAAAAAAATTAGAGAATAACAAAAAAATATTTAAAACTTTAGAATCAGATATTGATTATTTGACCATAAAATTGGATGAAGAGTTACTTTTATATTTAGAATTATTTAATTTAGACTTAAAACCTGAATTTAAAGAAAAAATTACTTTTTTAGATAAAGAAAAAAAAGATTTTGTAATGATTCTAGAAATTGTATCTACAACTGAAGAGGTATATACAAGAAAAATTGAACAAGTTATTTTGGAGATTAAAAGCCAAATATCTCAACAAGTTCAGAAAATGGTTGTTATTTTTATAATAATTATGATTTTATCAGTAATTGCATTTTTAGTAAAATTAGCTTTAAAAAGATATTTTTCTCAAAATGAAAATTATTATATGATAAATAAAATAATTAATTTTACTTTAGTATTTTTGATTGTAATGCTTATTTTATTTTCATATATAGATAATGTTTCATATCTTGTAACAATCCTAGGATTTGCATCAGCGGGTATTGCAATTGCTTTAAAAGATTGGTTTATGTCTATTTTTGGTTGGATGGTTATTGTAACATCTGGCTCAATTCAAGTTGGAGATAGAATAAAAGTAAATAAAGGTAATGTTGAAACTGTTGGAGATGTTTTAGATATTTCTTTATTTAAAATAACTATTAGAGAAGATATTACTTTGACTTCTTATATGGTAAATAGAAGAAGTGGAAGAATCTTTTTTATTCCAAATAACTATATTTTTTCAGAGCTTATAGCTAACTATACACACTCTGGTTTAAGAACTGTTTGGGATGGAATTGATATTACTATTACTTTTGATTCAAATCATAAAAAAGCTCAAAAAATAGCAAGAGATATTTTAAAGCATTATTCAAAAGGTTATACTGATATTACTAGAAAACAGTTATCTAAAATGAGAAATAAATATCAGTTACGTGCAACAGGAGTTGAACCTAGAGTTTTTACTTTTGTTGAACCTCAAGGTATTGTAATATCTTCTTGGTATCTAACAAATTCTTATGCGGCATTAGTTTTAAGAAGTACAATTAGTACAGAGATTTTAGATGCATTTATGAGAGAAAATGATATTCATATTGCTTATCCTACTCAACAAATTAATATTAATAGAACAGATAATGCTTATGGACCTGCTACAAAAAGAAAAAATATTCCAAAAGATTTGGAAGATGAAATTATACAAAGATAAATTAGGAAATAAATATTAATGAATTTTTCACATAATAAAGCAAAAGTATATTTTAAAACTTTTGGATGTAGAACAAATGTTTTTGATACTCAAGTTATGATGAGTAATCTAAAAGATTTTGAAGTAACACAAAATGAAGCTGAGGCTGATGTAGTCATAATAAACTCATGTACGGTAACAAATAGTGCTGATAGTACAGCAAGAGGATATATTAGTGGTTTAAAAAAACTTCCAAAAGATCCAAGAGTTGTATTTACAGGTTGTGGAGTTTGGACAAAAGGTGAAGCTCTTTTTAAAGAAGCTAAAGTTGATTCTTTGTTTGGTCATTCTGAAAAAGAGAATATTAATGAACTTTTATTACAAGAAGAAAGATTTTTTCAAGCTGGAGATTTAACTCATATTGATGAAACTATTGTAGAAGAGTTTGTTGGGAAAAGTAGGGCATTTATCAAAATTCAAGAAGGCTGTGATTTTAGATGTTCATATTGTATTATTCCTTATGTAAGAGGAGATGCAAGAAGTTACACAGAAGATAAAATTTTAGAACAAGTTACAACTTTAGCTGCAAATGGTTTTGGAGAGTTTATTTTAACAGGAACAAATGTAGGTTCTTATGGAAAAAAACAACATACTTCATTGGCAAAACTTCTTAAAAAAATGGCTTTGATAAAAGGTGTGAGAAGAATTAGAATGGGAAGTATTGAACCTATTCAAATTGATGATGAATTTAAAGAGCTTATAAATGAACCATTTATGGCAAAACATCTTCATATTGCATTACAACATACTTCAAAAGAGATGTTACAAATAATGAATAGAAGAAATAAAGTCTTATCAGATTTAGAACTTTTTGAGTTTTTAAGTTCAAATGGTTATGCTTTAGGTACTGATTTTATTGTGGGGCATCCTGGTGAAACAGATGAGTTATGGAGAGAAGCGATGCAAAATCTGCATAGATTTCCACTTACTCATGTTCATGCTTTTACATACTCAAAAAGAGATGGAACACCAAGTGCAACTATGAAACCTCAGATAAAAGGTGATATTGCAAAAATTAGATACAATGAATTAGTAAGTATAATTGATGAAAAGAATTTTAATTTTAGAAAAAATAATACTCAAAAATTAGAAGTTTTAGTTGAATCGATAAAAAATGGAAAATATATAGGTTTAGATCAATTTTTCAATCAAATAGAAATAGACTCACCGGTTGATTTAGTTGGAGATTGGGTTTTTATAGATGATTATGAAGTAAAGGCTAATAAAAATGTCGCAAGATTCAAATAATAAAAATTTAGATAAAAATTTTAAATTAATGGCGCTATCAGCAGTTGTATTGCTGGTATTATTTATTTATACTATTTATAAAAGTAGCTCACATATACAAGGAAGTTCTTATTATATAGGAATTATTTTTTTGTTTATTTTACTTTTTTTAGCTTTATTATTAAGAGCAAAACAAGAAAAAGTCAAAGATTTTTTTAATAAAAATAAAAAACAAACAACAGCTTTTGATGATGAAATTGTGAAAAATAGAGCAAAAATATCAAATGAAGATTTAAACTCAAATATTCAAGCAGTTACTTCAAATATAACATTTAAAGATGTGGCTGGAATAAATGAAATTAAAGAAGAACTTGAAGAAGTTGTTGATTTTTTAAATAATCCTAAAAAATATTTAGAATATGGAGTTAAACTTCCTAAAGGTGTTTTACTTGTAGGACCTCCAGGTGTTGGGAAAACTTTGATTGCAAGAGCAGTTGCAGGTGAAGCTGATGTTCCATTTTTTTATCAAAGTGGAGCTAGTTTTGTTCAAATTTATGTTGGAATGGGTGCAAAAAAAGTTCGAGAACTTTTTGCAAAAGCGAAACAAAGCGCACCTGCAATTATTTTTATAGATGAAATTGATGCAGTTGGAAAAGCAAGAAGTGGAAAATCAAATGATGAAAGAGAATCAACATTAAATGAACTTCTAACTCAAATGGATGGATTTGATGGAGATAGTGGAGTTATTGTAATTGCTGCAACAAATAAAATAGAAGTTTTAGATGATGCTCTTTTAAGAGCTGGAAGATTTGATAGACGAGTTCATGTTGGACTTCCAAATATAAATGATAGAAAAAAGATTTTAGAGTTATATTTAAATAATAAAAATCATGAGATAAATATTGAAAAATTGGTAAATGAAACAGCTGGGTTTAGCTCAGCTGCTTTAGCTACATTAATAAATGAAGCTTTATTAAATATGATTAAAAATAACAAAAAAATATTAAATAATTCAGATATTCAAGTTGCAAAAAATAAACTTGAATTTGGTAAAAAACAAATAAAAATTCTAGATGATAAACAAAAAGAAATTTTGGCTATTTATCAAGCTTCTAAAGCCTTTATATCAAAAACAAAAGTTGCTTTATTTGATGAAAGTGTTGAAAAACTAAATTCAACTTATCCTTCTTTTCAAGAATTACGTGAAAATATTAGAAGAGATTTAGCCGGATTTATAGGGGTTGAAGTTATAAAAAAAGAAAAATATGCAATAAATCATGAAGATTTAGAAAAAGCTTTTAAAACAGCTAATGATGTTGTAAATAAGTATAAAATGCTAAATTCTGTTGATGAATTACTTCTAGATATAAAAAATGATTTAAGAAGTGAATTATCTCAAAATGTGGAAGAGATAAATAGATTAAAAGATATTATGCTTAAAAATGAGGTAATTACTTTTGATGATATCTAAAAACTATTTTTCTGGTTTTTGTTTTTTTGAGGAATCAAAATTATTTGATGAATATTTAATAAAAAATGATTTTACTCTAAATGGTTTTTCTTATGGTGCCATAAAAGCCTTTGAAGAAGCTTTGAATTCACAAAAAAGGGTTGATACACTTCAACTTTTTTCTCCTGCATTTTTTCAAAATTATGATGATAAATTTAAAAGAACACAACTTATGTATTTTAAAAAAGATGCAAATGCTTATTGTCAATCATTTTTAGAAAATGTAATTTTTCCAAAAGAAATAGATATTTCAAAATATTTCAAACTAGGAACTATTAAAGAATTAGAAGAACTTCTTTATTATGAATGGAGTGAAGAAAAACTTCAAAAACTTTTAGATAAAGGTACAAAAATAGAAGTTTATTTAGGTGGAGTTGATAAGATAATTGAAGCTTCAAAAGTAAAAGAATTTTTTAAGAATTTTGCAACAGTATATTATATAAAAGAAAAAGGACACTTATTATGAGTGAAAAAATAGCAAAAATAGGAATAGTAACAGCTTCAGATAGAGCAAGTGCGGGAATATATGAGGATTTATCAGGCAAAGCAATTATTGATACAATTAGCAGTTATTTGACAACTCCCTGGGAACCTGTTTATAGATGTATTGAAGATAATCAAAAAACAATTGAAGATACATTAAAAGATTTAGTTGATAATGAAAATTGTTGTTTAGTAGTTACTACTGGTGGAACAGGACCAGCACTTAGAGATGTAACACCTGAAGCTACAGAAGCTGTATGCGATAGAATGATGCCAGGATTTGGTGAACTTATGAGAGCTGAATCACTAAAATTTGTACCAACAGCAATTCTATCACGTCAAACAGCAGGTTTAAGAGGAAGTTCATTAATCGTAAATCTTCCTGGAAAACCAAAATCAATAAAAGAGTGTTTAGATGCTGTTTTTCCAGCAATTCCATATTGTATTGATTTGATGGAAGGACCATTTTTAGTTTGTAACGAAGAAGTTATTAAAGCGTTTAGACCTAAGAAATAATTACTGATTAATATAAATAAAACAAATTCTAGCTTTTAAAGCTAGAATTTTTCCATCTATTTTAAAATATCTAAAATTTCTCTTGTATCTCTAGAAATTCTAAAAATTTTATCTTCAACTTGATAAACCTCAGTGTTTCTAATATTTGGATAAAGATTTGTATTTAAGATTCTTCCACTATGTAACATTTGTTCGTTAGCTATTTGACCTTTCTCTAATTTTTTTTCCCAACCAATAGGTAATCTTTCACCATTTTCTAGTTTTTTTTGTAAACCAGCTGGTATTTCTTTTTGTTTGTCATGTTTTACTTTTTTTTCATGATAATTTCTATCATCTTGATAATTATCATGTTCTTTTGCATTTAATGCAACTCCAATTAAAGTAGCACATAATGTTATTGAAATAATTTTTTTGTTTAACATAAATCCATCCTTATTATTAAATTGAGTAATTCTACTATTTTAATGTGGAATAATAATTTAGATATAAAAATATTAAGAGCTTTTGGCTATAATCCCGCCATGCAAAATATACTAAAAAAACTAGACTTAATTGATTATATAGATAGTTTTTCAAAGCTTATGGCTCGAGAGAAATCTATTATTTTAGAAGGTGATATAAATCTTCATTTTAAACTTATAAATGAGTTGTCAAAATTTGACATAAAAGCACCAAACAAAATTGAAAATCTTGATACACCTTTGATGCATATTCAAAAACAAGGTATTTTAAGAATTGATGATATTTTTGAATTTATCAAAATGATAAATTATTTTAGATATTTAAAAAGATTTAATTTTGATGGGAAACTTGCCGAATGGCTTGATAAGATTATTATTCCAAATGATATTATAAAAATCTCAGATTATTTTGATGATAAAGCAAATCTAAAAGATGGAATAAACGAAGACTTTGACAACATAAAACATGCCATTTCAAAAAATAAAGAAGCAATAAAACAAAGTCTTTATAAAACTATAAACTCTTCAAAAATAAGAACATATTTAGTTGATTCACAAGTTCATTATATAAATGGTGAAGAGTCTTTATTGGTTCGTGGTGGATTTAATCATGTGTTAAATGGTTCTGTAATTGACCGTTCTAACTCTGGATTTTTTTATGTGATTCCTCATAGTATTGGTGAATTAAAACAAAAACAAAGTGATTTAAAAAATAAACAAGAAGAGATTTTATATAAAATTTGTAAAGAAATTTCATCTTTATTTGAAAAAAATCTTTTATTTCTAAAATTTATAAACAAAGAGTTTGATAAATTTGATCACTATCAAGCAAGGCTATTTTTTGCAAAAGCAGGGGATAAAAACTTTATTCTTCCATCAAAAAGTGGTACAAATAAACTTGTGGATTTTTGTCATCCAGCACTAAGTAATCCAAAACCTATATCTATTGATTTTACAAAATCTGTTGTAATGATTACAGGAGTAAATGCAGGGGGGAAAACAATGATGTTAAAATCAATTTTAGCAGCTGTTTTTCTTTCAAAATATTTACTTCCATATAAAGCCCACCATGATACAGTTGTTAGTAACTTTAAATCAATAAATGCAGTTTTAGATGACCCTCAAAGTGTAAAAAATGATATTTCAACATTTGCAGGTCGTATGGTTGAGTTTTCAAAACTTTTCTCTTCAAAAAATGCAATAGTAGGAGTTGATGAGATAGAACTAGGAACTGACTCAGATGAAGCAGCAAGTTTATTTAAAGTAATAATCGAAGATTTAATCCAAAGGGATATAAAAGTAATTATTACAACTCATCATAAAAGATTAGCAGCACTCATGGCTTCAAATGAAAATGTGGAGTTAATAGCTGCTCTTTATGATGAAGAGAACCAAAGACCAACTTATGAGTTCTTACAAGGAACAATAGGGCGTTCTTATGCCTTTGAAACAGCAACAAGATATGGAATTCCATTAAGTGTTGTAAAAAGAGCTAGAGAGGTTTATGGAGATGATAAAGATAAATTAAATGAGCTTATTGAGAGAAGTAGTTCTTTAGAGAGAGAATATAAACAAAAAATTGCAAAACTTGATGCTGAAATTACAGATATGCAAAGAATTTCTGGAAATCTAAAAGACCAGAAAGAAAAACTTGATGAGCATATTTATTCTGAAAAATCAAAACTTCATAAAGAGTATAATGATGCTAGAGATGAAGCAAAAAAAGCTATAAAGGCAAAACTTGTTGGTGAATCTCATCAGCATTTAAATATTGCTCATAAAATGGCAGTTGAAATCAAAACTGAAAAAGTCCAAGAAGCTGTTGAATTAGTTGTTGGCGATAGAGTGAAATATCGAAATACAAAAGGAACAATAGTTTCAATAAAAGGTGCAAAAGCATTTATTGAAAATGACATGGGAATGAAAGTTCAAGTTTTTCTTGAAGACATAAGCAGAAGTGGAAATCCACCTCCAAAAATCCCAGTAAAAAAAGCAACTGTAACTGTTGAAAAACCAGAAACAGGAAATATAAAACTAGATTTACATGGACAAAGAGCTGAAGAAGCTCTTGAAAATCTTGATAAATTTTTATCAGATGCTTTACTTGCTGGTTTTGAAGAGGTTTTAGTTTATCATGGAATTGGAACTGGAAAATTAGCCTTTGCCGTAAAAGAGTATTTGAAAAAACATCCAAAAGTTAGAGGTTTTGAAGACGCTCATCCAAGTAGTGGTGGCTTTGGTGCTAAAGTAGTTAAGCTTTAAAAGCTTAACTACTTATTTTTTTGAGATATTTAGATTTATTGCAGAACTATTATTCTCAATTTTATCTGTCATAACTATTTGTTTCGGATTAATGCCTTTTTCTTTTACAAGATAGTTAGAAATATTTATTATTCTATTTTTTGCAATTTTTTCTAAGTTTGGTATTTTTATTTTTTCTTTTAAAATTAGAGCTTCAATTTCTTCTGGTTTTAGATTTCTATCATCATCTTTTCTTGCTAAATAGTTTTGTTTTTGTTGAGCATATCCTTCTTTATTTTCTTCATAAGAAGGTAATAATTCAATAGCTATTTTACTTCTAGCTTTTAAAATTTGAGAAATTTTGTCTAAAGTTTCTTTTTGAATAGGACCAACTTCATCTTCAAGTGGATTAAATTTTACACTACTGATTTCATCTTCCGTAAAGTTAAACATACTTGAAAGAAGAGAAAAAGGTGCAGTTACAGCTTTTGTCATTAGGTTTATAAAGGCTTTCCAAATAATAGAACCAATTGCAAATTGTGGGTCATCGACATTTCCTGAAATAGGAAGATTAATATTAATAATACCATTTGAATCTTTTAGTAAAGATACAGCAATATCTAAAGGTAAAGATACGGCATCTGGACTTTCTATTTTTTCTCCAAGTTCTAGTTTCGAAATAACTATATTATTTTTAGCTTCAAGATTTGATTTTTCTATATTATATTTTAAATCTAAATCTAATTTCCCACTTTTAATTTGTCTTCCTACAAATTTGCCTGAGTAGGGAGTGAAATTATTTATGGCAATATTGTTAAATATCATATTAATATCTGTTAATAATTTAATATTATTTGGATGAACAACGCCTGTTATTTTAGCAATGCCATACTCATCTACAACACCTTTTACTTCAAGATTTGTAGTACTTGATTTCGTGTTTTTAAATTCAGAAATTTTCCCATTTAATCTTGTAACTGTTGTTTTAAAAGGAATTGGTAAATTTTTATCTTCAAAACTAAAAATCCCATTTGTAATATTAACAGGACCAATATCCAGATTAATTTTTGATGTATTGTTTTCTTCTTTTTCTAAATCTTTTAATTCTTTTGAATCAGAGTTTATAGTATTTTTATCTTTTATTTGAATATTCTTTTTAGCTAATATAATAGAAATATCAGGTTTATTTAGATTTGTTTTACTTATTTTAAATCCATTTTTGTTATTTGAAAGTTTTTGAATTTCTAAATCAAGATTCTTAACTATGATTTTTGTTTTGTCATTTGTATTTAGAAAATCAAGTTTTGGTTCAAATAATTTTATAAAATTTATAGATAAATCGTTTTTTTTATTTATAAGATTATTAATATGTAGTTGAATATCTTTTGCCGATAATTCTATATTATTTGTTTTATCTTCAAAGTTTAGATTTAGATTATTTAGAACTAAAGTATCTAACTCAATATCAGAATTTATAATTTTCAAGTTATTGAAATTTATATTAAAATCTTTACTTTGAGTTATGCTATTATTTATTTTATCTGTAAAAATAAAATCACTATTATTTAATCTTACCTTTGATAAATTTATATTCCAAGGTTTTGAAGTTATTTCTTCTTTTTTTGTTAAATCTTTAGCTTCTGGTTTATTTTTCATAGTTCTTTGATGAATTAAATTTGCAAAATTTGTACCATCTTTATTTAAAATTAAATTCGCCTTTAAACTATTAAAATCAATATTATCAAGATTAATATTTTGTTTTTGCAAATCAAAATCAAAAGTTTTTATATTAATTTTTTCAAGATTTAATAGAGCTGTTTTATCTTGAGTTAGATTTAAATTATTTAATTCAAATTTATCAGTATTTAATTGTAAATCCAAATTATTTGTAGTATCAAGATTATAGTTTAACTCTAAATTTAAGTTTGCTTTTTCATCTAAATCAAAATTTAATAAATCTTTTTTATAGGTAATTAAATCTTTTAATCTCAAATCTTCAATTGAAACTTTCCCATAAGCTTTGAATGGTTCTAGTTTAAAAGCTCCACCAATTGTAATATTTGTATTTTGATTTAATGTAAATTTTAAATCATTTGAAGATAAAATATTTTTATAAGTTCCTACATCGTATAAAGTATAATTTATGTTTTTTAAATCTAAAGAATAAGGAATTTCATCTTGATTTGAGTATTTTATATTTGCATTGTCTAGTACGATTTTTGAAACTAAAAACTTAATGTCAAAAGGAGAATTTTTTTCTTCTTTTTTCTCTTGATTTAAAGAAGGTTTTATAAGTTTTACTAGATTTAAATTTCCATCTTTTTCTTCAAGTATATTTATAGAAGCATCTTTTAGAGTAATATATTTTATACTGATATGTTGTTTTTCTATTGATTTTAGTAGTGCAAAATCAATTGAAAATTCTTTAAATGAAATAGTTGATTGTTCATTTGTATCAGAAATTTTAAAATCATGAATTATTGTACTAATATTAAATGGATTAAATTGAATTTTGCCAATAGTTGCCTTTTGTGTTAGATTTTCATCTAAATTTTTTATAATTTGGTCTTTTAAAATTATTGGAATAAGTTTAAATCCAACAATTGCATAAATACCTAATACAAAACAAAGCCAAAAAAATGATTTTTCTAATTTACCCACTGAAATCCTTTTATAATTAAATAATAAAATTAAATTTTTTTAACTATTTTATTATAACAAAATAAAGTTAAGTTAGCTAAAATCTACCGTAACTAAAAGGATGTATAAATGACTATTATAGAATTATTTCAAAAATTATTAAGATTCAAATCACTAACTCCCCATGATGATGGAGCATTTGATTTTATAGAAGAGTATTTAGGCAACACTTGGACTTGTTTAAAAGTGGATATGGAAGGCGTAAAAAATAGATTTTATTATAAAAAATTCAACGAAAATTCTCAACATCTATGTTTTGCGGGACACATCGATGTAGTTCCAGTAGGTGAAGGTTGGCCAATTGATCCCTTTGCAGCAGAGGTTATTGATGGAGTAATAAGTGCAAGAGGTGCCCAAGATATGAAAAGTGGTGATGCAGCCTTCTTATATGCTTGTAAACACGCTAAAAATTTTAATGGTACATTGTCAATTTTAATGACAAGTGATGAAGAAGGTGAGGGAACTTATGGAACTATCAAAATGCTTGAACACCTAAAAGAGATAAATATGATTCCAAATTATGCAGTTGTAGCTGAGCCAACTTGTGAAGAGGTATTTGGAGATGCCATAAAAGTTGGGCGACGTGGAAGTATAAATGGATATTTAACAATCCAAGGAAAACAAGGACATGCAGCATATCCAGAAAAAGGTATAAATCCAGTTCATCAAATAGCTCCAATTATAGAAAAAATAGCTGGGTATGATTTAGATAATGGAGATGAATATTTTGCTCCAAGTAAACTAGTAATTACTGATATAAGAGCTGGAATGCAAGTTACAAATGTAACTCCAAATAAACTTGATTTGATGTTTAATGTAAGAAATTCAACAAATACTAAAAAAGAAGATGTTGAGCTTTATATTCAAAAAATCTTTGGTCATCTAAATTATGCTTTACGAACAACACAAGGCTCATATCCTTTTGTAACAAATAAAGAATCAAAAGTTGTGAAAGCAATGGAAAACTCTATCCAAGAAGTTCTTGGAATTATTACAAAACACTCAACAGCTGGTGGAACAAGTGATGCCAGATATTTCGGTGCATTTGGAATCGAAGCTATCGAGTTTGGAGTTATAAATGATACTATTCACAGTATTGGAGAGAGAACTACTGTTAAAGAGGTTGAGGGATTAACGAAAGTGTTTGAGGATTTGATTGCAAAGTTTTAATCTCTACTAAAAAAGCTTTGGAATTTTTCAAAGTTTTTTTTCAATTTGTAATCTTTTTTATTATTACACTTTTTTCCAAGTATCATAGTATCTTTATTTGACAAAGTAAAGTTTCGTGATCTTATTAAAGCTTTGAACTTTAGATAAGTTTACTTTCTATTACTTCACCATTTAAATTAATAGAAATATTCAGTTCTTTTGTTTTTAAATTTGACTCATTATTTTTAAAAGTAACAATCCACTGTGTATTAGAAGTATTTTTTACAACTGAAATAATAGAGGCATTAATCCAACTTGTTTCTATTTGATGTTGTGCAATTTTTCTTAGAATTTCTTGTGAAGCTATGTGTTTTACTTGTAATTGTTCTATTTTTATATCATTATTTTTTTTACTAAAATCTTCTTTTCCAAAGCTTACTAAAGAAGAATACAAGAATATAATTGAGACTAATGGAATAATTTTATATAGTTTGTTTTTCATTTTGGAATTGTATCTAAATTAGTAAAAAAATATGTAACTCTAATTATTTTTTTCAATAATAATCATATCAAAAGATGTTTGTTGCACAACTAAAGCTTTCGTATCAGGGACAATGGATAAATTATTTATATTTTTAATTTTTGTTTTATAAATATAAATATCATTTTCTAAAATTTCAATTTTCTGATTTAATTGTAAAATCATGACAACACCTGCTAAATTAACTCCTAATTCTCTTGTAAGCGTTAAAACATACTTTATATGGTCTATATCTTTTTGAGAGTAAAGTCTAATTTTTCCATTTGTTCTTGAGGGCTTAATTAAGCCCTCTCTCTCATATTGCCTTAATGTTTGTGGATGAATACTCAAAATTTCAGCAACAGCAGAAATTAGATAAACAGGTTCTATATAGCTATTTGTTTCCATAATAAAACCTTTTTAGTTTGAAGGAAGTTTTTCTTCTAAGATTTTTACTAGGTCTTCATCTAAATCTTCAATTTTAGGTAAAACAATATTTGCTTTTAAATATAAATCTCCCTTGATACCAGTTTTTCTATTTAAAACTCCAAGTTCTTTTACTCTAAATCTTTGATTTTGTTTTGTATTTTGAGGAACTTTTAAAGTTATGTCTTTATGAATTGTTTTTACTTCTATTTTTCCACCAAATAAAGCCGTTTTTAATGGTAAATCAAAAGATTTGATTAAAGTGTCACCATTTCTTTCATAATCAGGACTTGTTGCAACATTTATTTTTAAAATTAAATCGCCTCTTTGTCCTTGATATGATTTTCCTTTTCCTTTTGCTCTTATTTTTTGTCCATCTTCAATTCCTTCTGGAATTTTTACATCAAACGAGTCATTGTTTAAATTGATAAATTGTTTTCCGCCAATAACTGCTATATCAAAAGGAATAGTGATTTGTGCATTTGTATCTAAGTCAGGTTCACTAAACCCTCCAAATCCACCTTGTGAGAAGCCAGATCTTCCAAATCCAGCACCTCCACCACCAAACATTTGTCTTAAAATTTCATCTAAATCAACATTTGAGCCTTGACCTCTTGCGAAATCATGGAAATTTTGTCCACCAAACATTGAGTCACCATGTTGGTCATATTGTTGTTTTTTTTCTGGATTACTTAAAACTTCGTATGCCGCGTTAATCTCTTTGAATTTATCTTCAGCTTGAGGGTCTTTATTAACATCAGGATGATATTTTCTTGCTAGTTTTCTATAAGCCTTTTTTATCTCATCTGCTGATGCTTTTTCGTTAATTTCTAGTGTTTCATATAAACTTTTTGCCATTTTCAATCCTATAAATTTGAATAATATATTTAATATTTAAAAACTTATTATATCAAAAGGTTGAGTGAATGTCAATCAAGTATTGTTTTTTAGAGTTATTTTAAAATGAGCACCTTTGTATTCTTTATCTTCAAAAATAAATTTGTCATTTTTAACAGATATTTTACCTTTCATACTTGATTGTATGATTTTATGAGTCATATACAATCCCAATCCAGTACCTTGATATTGATGTTTAGTTGTAAAATATGGTTCGAAAATTTTATTTATAATATCTTTATTTATGCCACCTGCATTATCTAAAATCTCTATAATTACACAATCTTCTATTTTTTTAGTTGTAATTTTTATAAGTCTTAACTCATTTTCTTTTACTTTTGAAGCAAAAGCATCGCTTGCATTGTGTAAGATATTTATTAAAGCTTGACTAAACTCATTTGAAAAATTGTAAATATAAATATCATCATCTAGAGTTAAATCCATTTTTATTTGGTTTTCATTTAAAATAGTTTCTATTAAAGCAATATTATTATTTATATTTTGAGATAAATTAAATAAAGATTTTTCTTTATCTTCTTTTAAAAAGTCTTTAAAAACATCAATTGTATTTGATAAATGTTCAGTTGTTTCAGAGATTAGTTTTAAAGCATCAGTTAACATCTTATCTGTTAATAAATCAAGCTCTTTTTTTAACTTTGTACTAGATGCTGTAATTGAGATTATATTTAAAGGTTGTCTCCATTGATGTGCTATATTTCCAAGCATTTCACCCATTGCAGCAAGTTTTGTCTGTTCTGATAAAAGATTTTCTTTTCTTTTTATATCTGTAATATCAATTATTGTAAGTATTCTTAAACTTTGAGATTTTATAGTTGCATTTTTTATGTTTACAAGAGCTTTAAACGAACTTTTATCTTCTCTTACCATAATTGTTTCAATCGGTTTTGTATGATTTTTTTCTAAAATGTTTAAATTTAAATCATGAATATCTTTTTTTAAAAGAGATTCTTTTGATGTAAAATTTAATAAATCTAAAGCTATTTGATTACAATCTTTGATTTTATTATCTTTAAAAACAATAATTGCTTCCATTGTAGTATCAAATAAAAGCTTTAACTCTTCATTTTTCTCTTCTACTTCTTCTTTTATCTCTTTTAATTTATAGTTTATTTCAGACAAAATTGTTGTGTCATAAATATAAACAATAGCTAGTCCCTTTTCAATATCATAAGGTGTGATTGTAATACTTTGTTGCATTTCATCAAAAACTTTATCTGCAACTTTTGATAATTCAATATTTAATAAAAATTTACTAATTTGAGGTGTATAAAAAGTAGAAGAATTTAGTTTTAAAGCTGTGGTTATTTTTCTAATTAATTTTTTGTCATCTATTTGAGGATAAAAATCTTTTAAATTCTTATTTATAATCTCTTTTGAATTAATTCCTGTTCTAATTTCAAGCCAACGATTCCAAAACTTTACTTCTAGATTTTTGTTAATAAGAATTATTCCATTATCAACAGTATTACAAATTACATCAAATTTATTTGTTTTCACGATCATAACTCGTCTAATATTTTGTTTAGTTTTTCTTTTATATATAAAATAGAATTATCAGTTGTAAAAATAAATAATTCTGCATTTATATCTAAGTCTTCAAATTTTAATTGAGTTGAAATAATAATCACTTTTTCATATTTTGAAATAAATAGATTTTTTAGTTGATCTATTGAATTTATTATTTTTATTGTTGGAGCTGAAAAAGATACATTTGTATTTATATCTTCTGCTAATTTACTAATTGTTGATGATGATAAAATATTTGTGATTTCTAAAACAATATCTGCAAGTTCTTCATCATTTACTTCATCTTCTTCAAGACCAAATTTATAAGCTATATTTTTTGCTGATTGTTTATCTATAACAAACATATTTTCACCACAAAGAGTTCCATTTATTTGTTGTAAAGATACTAAATGTTCAACTTCAAGGTTTAATTCACTTGATAAATAAGACTTTAATTCACTAGAATCTATAATTTGGATTTTTGGAATAGATAGCTTTGCAAAAGCATTAAGAATTTCAGTAATTGCAGCTGTTGCACTTCCATAAGCTACATTCATAAGTTCTTGTAAACAATCTTTTTCATCTTCTGTTAAAGTTATATCAGATTTCATTATTTATCCAATTCATTAATTTTACTAATGATTTGTTGCATTTTTTCTAAATCAATGGGTTTTTTTATAAAATTAAATGCACCTAATTGTAGAGCTTTATCCATAGATAATTTTTGAATATCTGCCGAAATAATTATAACTTTTGCATTTTTATCAAACTCTTTAATTTTTGCTAAAGCTTCAAATCCATCCATTATAGGCATAGTTAAATCAAGAAAAACTATTTTTGGTAAATGTTCTTTATATAAATCAAAAGCTTCTTGCCCATTTTGACCTTCAAAAATTTCAACATTTTCACTTAATACATCATTTAATATCTTTATAACCATTTTTCTTGCCATTTTAGAATCATCAGTAACCAAAATCTTCAT
This sequence comes from Aliarcobacter sp., assembly GCA_028703945.1. Classification (GTDB taxonomy): domain Bacteria; phylum Campylobacterota; class Campylobacteria; order Campylobacterales; family Arcobacteraceae; genus Aliarcobacter. The sequence continues at coordinate 85,825 of JAQVLW010000004.1, forward strand.
AAACTATTCCTAATATTCAATTGAGGAACAATTTTATCTAAAATCTCATAAGAATTACTTTTTTTTAATAGGGAATATACTAATATTACCTTTTAATGCAAAGGAAATAATTATTGATGTTTTCTAAAGATGAATGGACTCAACAAGAATTTTTAAA